>JANPHP010000067.1:0-26795 GCA_031424495.1 Bacteroidota bacterium
CGATCCTGCTGAGCATCGGCCTTTTCTACGGCGGCGACATGCTCACCGACAATCTTAAGGCTTATCAATTTGAGCAGCTCGATCAGGCCCAAGGCAGCGATTACCTCCTGCTTGGCGTGCAATTCATCTTGGTCTACGTGACCAAGTTCATGAACAAATACCTCGTTTTGCTACTGCTGTCGCCCCTCTTGGCGAGCTTGAGCCTGCATACCGAATATGTGCTCACGGGCAATCGCTACAGCAGCGACTGGGCGACCTATTTCAAGGATGTGTTGCGGGCGATTTTGATTTCGCTCCGCAACATGGGCATCCAACTGCTTTGGATGGCTGCATTTTTCCTCTTCTCTTTGTTTGTAGAAATGCCCGAGGGCGTGGGCAAGGTCTTTTATGTGGCGATCGCTTTCTACTTTTATGGCTTTTCGTTCATGGACTATCCTGGTGAGCGGCGGCGTCTCACGGTGCAGGAGAGCGTACACTTCACACGCAAGCATTGGGCGACGGCCTACGCTCTGGGCATGGTGTATGGGCTGCTGTTTCTGCTGCCCAACTTCGGGTGGGCGCTGGAACCCGGCGTGGTGCTAGCACCGATTCTGGGCACGGTAGCGGGCACGATTGCGGTGCATGAACTGGTGGATATGCGAACAAACGTGTATGCTTTGCGCGGAGAGGGCACTGACGGGACGACGGTATCACAATAGGAAGTTCGGGGGCAGGTGAGCGGAATGACGCATAGCGTGCCGATTGGGTCAAACATTTACCTTTGAGCGTGGCATGTCTATTTCTATACCCAATAATTACATTCGATTGGACCATATCCCCTGCGATAAGCTTTCGCATTTGGAGAAACAGGAAACCAGTGCGCAATATAAAGTGCGGCAATTCGATGGCATCATCGAAATCGATCTCATTGACGAGTTCTAATCCCAAGAAATTTTGCAAGATATTGTGGCTGGCTTGGCGATATCGCCCCTTGGAAAGGACTCACGAGTTTCCTTGGTCACCCAGCATTCTAGCCAATTCACCATCAAGCCAACCCGATGCAAAGAAGGGCCTTCCGTAGCGTTTGACTTTCAATTCAAGATCCTTGCAAGCCATTAGCCTTTTTGATGAAACACTTTTGGCAGCTTGACAGAGCGCAGCAACAAACCGCGCAAAGGCCTTAAATGCGTCTAAACGCATGCTATTGACCGACCTACCGTTTCGCAGCAGCACTTGAAGTACTTTCGCTTGTTGGTATGCACCATGGTAGTCATGTGACATAAATGATGCCCTGATTGCTTGCCCCCTAATTTCCGCTTCAAAAATCAAATTCTTTGTCTTTGGCGGTGCGTTTAAAGCATTTAGAAAATATTGAGCTGCTGATTCGAAATCCTGTTCAAAAAGCTTTTGATAACCCAAACAGTAGTGCTTGGTTGCCAAAGCGACATCTCCCTTGATTTGATTGCCAAATCGTTGCGATAACCGATTTAGGGCGAGCTTGTTTCCTCCTCTTAGAAAAGCAACAAATGCATTGATATAATGGTGTGGTTCTATCTTTCCGTTTTCAAGAAGTGTACCCATATTGATCGCCAATTCATAAAAGTCAGCGACTTCAGCAAGAAACTGAAGCTCCTTTTCGTTGATACGACGAACGCAATAGTTCACGAAAATTGTGAGGATATCCTGATTCTCAAATGTGCCAAGGGCTGACCAGTCATTGGAATGGGAAAAATAAAGGGCTTTTGCTTGAAAATAGTAGCTCTCGCCTAGGCTTCCATCTGCGGCTGTGATTTGAAATAAATACCCATAAAGTCGCGCGACGACAGACTGGTGAAGAGCTTCTTGCTGCAACCAAATTATATTGTCCCTGAAAAAATTGAGCCTGTGTTTTGTTTGCCGGAGTCGATCTTGGCTCACTGCCTTGCTTGCCAATGATAATTTTTTGATCGCGTAGGCATTGTCCAAAGCATCGATAGCCGATTGAAAAATCGGCTCTTTGGCATTGAGCGTTTCGAGAGATTCTTTTTGGATCTGCCCATCAAATAAATCCAATTGCATTGCATAATGCGCAAACCCTCTCAAAGGTGCGGCTTCGATGTGGGCAATTGCATGCCGGTAGGCATTGCGATATTCGCGCTCCCAACCACGCTGATTGAGGGCTGTCACAAAGCAATATTCCTGCAAAGTAGCATCGCCCTGATAGGCTTTCCAACCGATATATTGCTCTACGTACCGCAACAATGCAGATGTTCTTGTGCGCAAATACTTCACGTGAGAATCAGGGTCCTTGTCTGGGTAGAGGGCCATGCAAAGTTCTCGCTCACCCCAAATTTTGTCTTTGCTCAGAAGCAGCGTGCAGGTATGAAAGCAAACTGCAATCGATGCTTGATTACCAAAAATTCCCACATCCAGCAGCTTACCCAGCTCCTTGAGTTCAGGTCGCGAAAGGAGACACAAAGCAGTTTTGAGCTTCATGTAGCTTTTTTTGAGCCGACGAATGTATAATCAATACCAAGCAAAACACCTCCCATTCCCCAAAAATAGACAGAAAATGAAACTCATCTGTCAAACTCCGAATAAAGATCGACTATTAATCCTCCAAAGACCGTCACAACTTGGCACCCAGATGGACTTGACCAATGAAGGCCACGTCCTCGAAGCGTTCTTTTCACCGCTGGCCAGCGTGTATTGGAGATGTCTCTATGGGCAGGAAGCTGAAAAGGCCCATGCAGAACTAGAGTAAGTCAACCACAAATTTTTACTGTCATGAATTTCTTCCATCTATTTGCAGGAACGACCAGCCCTGCCTGGAAATCCTTTTGCCTTTTGTTGGCGATCATTTGTTTGGGCAACCTGACTGCTTCGGCGAGTCAGCCACTTGCTGCGGATTCGACCCAGCCGATGCCGAACAGTGTGGTGGTCACGGTGACGCCACTTTCTGCCTGGCAGTCGCAATACCCCAGCTGCACGATGAGCGCGCAAACCGATGCATGTGGCGACACGCCTACGGTCAGTTTCTCAGGCGATGCATGCTACCCCAGCACTGGAACGATGAGTATCGCCAGGGTGGACGTGGTGGATGAGTCGGCGGAATGTGCACATGCCTACATGGTGCAATCGGTGGGCGGTGGCATCCATATCGTGATCATCGACCCCGATTGAGCTGCGAAGTTCATTTCGGTAAGGGGGCATCTCGGCTTGGGCCGGGGTGCCCCTATTTTTTGAAGCCGTCGAGCAATGCGCCCAGCCAAGTGCGGTGCACAGGCGGCTGTCTTTTCCAAGCTTCTTCCAACTGCCCAATTTTGAGCTTCCAATTTTGCGCGGGGCCTACGCCGTCGCGGATTGCACCCCACTTGGCGAGCTTGGCTGCGGATCGCCCAAACATGCGGTAGCCTGCATAACGGTCTGGACTGAGGCTGCCTCGGTGGCGCTGCAGCCAAGCAAGAAAATTTCGGGCCATGCGTTCGCCTTCCTCATACAGGCCACTCGCAATGGGTAGCACGACTTCAAAGGTGCGGCAAGACAATGTGAGCTCGAAATATCCCCAAGCATCGGAACGGCCCTGGATGGACTCCATTTGCGCTGCAGCATCGCCTAGCATTCCTCGGTAAAAATACCACTGTACAAGGCATAAGGCATGAATCGGCTCTTGCAGGTGTGGCGCCAATTTGGTTTTGTGCAATGCGAGAAAGGCAGGAGCCTGATCATCGGCAGCGATCTTCATGGCGCGGTGGGCCATGTTGTGGTAGTGGATAGGCGAGAGCTGCCCTTGGTCCTGCCCCACTTGCCGGTCGAGCAGGTAGCCATAAAGCTGCAAGATGGCCGCCCCATATTTGACACGATCTGATTGCAGGTGACGGCCGGCATGGCTGATCAAGTGGTCGAGAATGCGTTCCAAGGCCACAGAATCTCCTTTGGTGACCAATAGCTTCGCGCCTTTCAAAAGGTCCAAGGCTTGGTCGAAATGGGTCGCCGGCTCGGCCCCGAATTGGTACATCCGATAGAGCTCCAATTGCACGGCGGAGTTGGTTTCGTGCTGCGCCATCTGGGCGGCGAAGCCGAGGTCTTGCGTGAGCCACTGCGGATCGGTGTGGAGTGTGTGTTCAAACTGGTCGGTGTTGCGTGCACGCGCAGCAAGCTCCAAGGCGGTGATCGTGTAGGCCCTGTCGAGTCGATCGATGGCTGCCTGCAATGGATCGGCACCATTGCTGAGGAGCCGAGAGACTTCCAGGAATTGTGGGGTCTGGGCGAGCAGAGCCACGTGAAGGTGTTCGGCTCCAGCGCTCCAAGTCGCTTGTGCCAGCGAGGTCTGTGCATCCTCGAACTCTTGCACCATTGCAGCCTGCCACCCGCGGGCACCGAGGGCGCGCATGCGTGACAGTTGCCACAAGGATGCATCCGCCAAAAAATGCTGGTATCCGAGAAAGTCAAAGAGCTTGCTCAACATCTGACTCAGGTGACGGTTCATGTGGCGCGCGTCCCAAGTGAGCTTGTGGGCCACCTTGGACCGCTTGCTGGTCTTGGGGCCTGCCTGCGCGACCCTAGCTACCTCGACCAAAAAGGCTTCGTGGCTATCCACAACCCTCCCCTCGTGGATTCCCAAGAAAGCTTGCAGGTAGTACCCATACAATTCACTGGCACCCAAGCTGGGATCGCCTAGGTAGGCTCCAAACCCCTCCCACTCCTGCGGAGTCAATTTTGTGAGAAAATTGTAAATCTTTGTTTTCTTCACTACTGTAATTTCTATCATTCAAATATAGCCTTCAATAATCGCTAGCATCACCAAATTGCGAGCTATTAACTTTATCTACTGTAATAATAGACAAATTCCGTTTCTGGCGAATCGTGGCTTTTCGGGGAAATTCACATCGTTTTCATGCCCTCAGAGGGTCTTTACCGGTAATAGCGATGTTGAAGAATTATACGATCCACGTTCACAAGAACCCCGAGAGCCGCCTTGCGGGGGCAAAGGCCGATCCCAATGCTGGATTTGGCAAGCACTATACCGACCATATGATCGTCGCCGACCTCTACGCCGAGGACTGGGAGGATGAGTATGCGATCGTCACACACGCCGAGTTGCGCCCTTACGGCGATATAGCGCTATCGCCCGCTTGCAACGGTTTGCATTACAGCCAAGCTGCCTTTGAGGGTATGCTTTGTTTTGCAGATGCCGAGGGCAAGCTACAGTTGTTTCGGCCCCGCGAACATATGCACCGACTCAATGTGAGCGCACAGCGGATGGGCTTGCCACGGATCCGAGAGGATTTTTTCATGGAGGCCCTGGGCCTTCTCCTCACTGCGGACGCGGCGTGGATTGATCGCAACCAAGGTCATTCCCTCTACATCCGCCCCATTCTCTTTGCAAATGAGCCACAACTTGGTGTACAAACGGAGAGCAAACATTTCAAATTGCTGATCATCATGACGCTCAATGCTGGCTACCGTACTGGCGCGCTGAACCTGTATGTGCCGCGCATGAGCGCCGCAGGTGACGCACGGGCTTATGTGCGTGCAAGCATTGGTGGCACGGGCGCCGTGAAGGCTTCTGCGAATTATGGTGGCACAATCGAGCCCCTGCGTGTCGCACAGCGGCAGGGTAGCAATGAGGTGCTCTGGCTTGGCGCCCAAAATCCCGACTTGATCGAGGAGGCGGGCACAAGTAATGTCTTCTTTGTCGTCGGTGACCGGGTGCTGACACCACGGCTTGACGGCGCGATTTTGCCAGGGATCACGCGCGACAGCGTGATCAAGCTGCTGCAAGTGATGGGCCATGAGGTGGAAGAAAAAGACATTTCTTTTTCCGATTTGTTGGCGGCGGGCGAGGCGCTCACCGAGGCCTTCGCAACGGGCACAGCGTCGAGCGTGAAGCCAATCCTGCGCATCGACAGCGCGGAGCGCGTGATCGAGCTAGAACCGTTGGCCCTGGCGCAGCGCCTGCGCGAGGCACTGCTAGATGTGCAATGGAGACGGGTGGTGGATGGGTTTGGTTGGATGAAAGGTGTTGGGAATTAACGGCATTACCCCAAAGCGGGCGCCTACCCTCGCAAACGCAAACCAATTGCCCAGCGAACCGCAGCAACTAGGTGGTGCTGACGGTCGTTGGTCTTGAACCTAAAGGGCAAAAAAACAAAAATTCCACCCCCAGCACTGATCCAAATCCACCGCGCCGCCGTAGCTATCCCGATCCTCTACGATGAGGATCGGTCAACATGCGTCTGCACAGAAGATATTGGATGTTTGCGATTGTGATGCTGCCCTTGGGGTTGTGGTCACAGGCACGCGTCGCTGTGGGACGCGTGCAGGCTACTGTGGTGGATGCGCAAGGCTTGCAAGCGCTACCCGGTGCGACGCTGCGCGTCGCCGGCAGCACCGCCGGGGCCATCGCCGATGAACATGGCATCGCCGAAATCAAGGATTTGCCGCTGGGGGCACAGTCCTTGATTGTGAGCTATTTGGGTTATGTTTCTGATACTTTGCTGGTGGATGTGCAGGCGGGCAAGCTGATGCCGATCGATGTCTACCTTGTGGAGAAACGCCTGGAAATCCAGGGCCTGCAGATCGAATCTGGCAAACCACAGGGCCTGTCGCTCATCAGCCGTATGGATTTGCAGGTGCGGCCGGTGAATTCGGCGCAGGAGCTGCTGCGCACGGTGCCCGGTGTCTTCATTGCGCAACATGCTGGCGGCGGCAAGGCTGAGCAGATCTTCTTGCGCGGTTTTGACGTGGACCACGGTACAGACCTGGCCCTGAGCGCCGATGACATGCCCGTGAACATGGTCTCGCATGCCCACGGGCAAGGCTATGCCGACTTGCACTTCCTCATCCCTGAAACGGTGGAGCGCCTCACCGTCGACAAGGGCCCCTATACCGCAAAGTCGGGCAACCTCGCCACGGCGGGCGCCATTGATTTCCAAACCCGCAATTCGCTAGATCACAATTTGGTGAAAGTCGAGGGCGGGATGTATGGCAATTTTCGCGCGCTGGCAATGCTCAAACTCGATCACCTGAAAGGCTCCACCAATCCTGCCGATGCCTGGCTGGCTGCGGAATACACATTTTCCCAAGGCTACTTCCAAGCACCCCAAAACCTGAACCGCATCAATGTTTTTGCAAAATACCGCAAGCTGTTGAGCCGCCGCAGCTTGCTCACCGCCTCGGTTTCAACCTTTGGCAGTCAGTGGAATGCTAGCGGACAGATTCCGGAACGCGCTGTGGCACAAGGCCTCATCACACGCTGGGGCAGCATCGACTCAACTGAAGGCGGGCAGACAAGCCGCAGCAATGTGAATGTACAACTCAGCAGCAGCCTCAACCATGGCTGGACGTGGCGGCAGCAATTGTATGGGAGCCTCTACGCATTCAATCTCTACTCCAATTTCACTTTTTTGGCGAATGACAGCATCCACGGCGACCAAATCAGCCAACGTGAGCGCAGGGCACTCTATGGCTACCAAACGACGCTCGGCAAGACAACGACTTTGTTGAAAAGGACCTTTTACCAAGAGGCTGGGCTGGGCATACGTCTAGACGATGTCGGCAACATCGGGCTCTACCATACGCGGCAGCGCGAATTTTTGAGTAATGTGCAGGACGGCGCGGTGCATGAACGCAATGCATTTGCCTGGTTGAATGGCACGTGGTCGCTCACTAGCCGTGTCCAATTGGGCGGCACTTTGCGGGCAGACTATATGCATTTCGCTTATGACAACCATCTGGAGTCAGGCGGATCTAGGACTAGCACCTACAAGGCGATCCTGAATCCGAAGTTGACGCTGGACTATTATGTGAATGATCAGCTTCAGCTATTTGTAAAAGCTGGCTCGGGCTTTCACAGCAACGATACACGCGTCGTGCTCGGTTCCGAGGCACACAAGATTTTGCCAAGGGCGCTGGGCAGCGATATCGGTGCGATGTTCAAGCCGACCAAGAGTTTGCTCGTGCAAATGGCCTTTTGGGGATTGGCGATGCAACAAGAGTTTGTGTATGTAGGCGACGCGGGCATCGTGGAGCCGAGTGGGCGCAGCCGTCGCGTGGGCATAGACCTGAGCGCGAGATGGCAATTGCTGAAATGGCTTTCGGGCGACTTGGACCTGAACCTGGCCCATGCGCGTGGCATCGACAATGCTGGAGCGGCCACCTATATCCCATTGGCACCTTGGATCACGAGCACGGGCGGCCTTACCGCCGAATTCGCAAGCGGCCTGCGCGCCAGCCTGCGGTACCGATTTTTGGGAGATCGGGCTGCCGATGAAACTTGGAATCTCAATGCACAAGGTTATGCATTATTAGATGGTGCATTGAGCTATACCATCCGCACACGCTACACAATTGGCCTTTCTGGTCAAAATCTGCTGAATAAGAAGTGGAAAGAGGCACAATTCTCGACCACCTCCCGCCTGCCCAGTGAAGTGGCTCCGATCACGGAAATCCACTATACACCCGGCTCCCCCATCGCACTGAAACTGTCACTGAGCGCCAAATTCTAAATGAATATGCCACGCAACCTACCGATATCGATCACTGACAATTGGTTTCCCAGGCCTCAAGCTGTGGGCAATTTGAAGGTGAATGGGTTTGATTGTCTGGAAATTGCTAATTTTGCGGTAGGTAATCTAGGATCAGCAACATTGGGTTTGGAAAGGGCAATATCACAGGATTCACAGGCTGCAATGGTCGATCGGTTGCTGCAACGCGACCGCAAGGCCTTTGAGCAATTGTATGACGACTATTCGGCAGCTATCTATGGACTAGTGCTGAAGATTTTGCGGGACGAGGCGATGGCCGAGGACAGCTTGCAGGATGCATTTGTGAGGATATGGCAAAAAATCCATACCTACGATGAGTCCAAAGGGCGGCTGTTTACATGGATGCTCAACGTGGCTCGCAACATTGCGATCGACAAGTTGCGCGCCAACACAAGCCGCAAGGCAGAGCTCACCAGCAGCCTCTCTCCAAATATCGCCTCCAAAGGGCCTTCGACCACCTTGCAGATCGACCATATCGGCATCCGCGAGATTGTAGACGGCCTGCCGCCCGACCAGAAAATGGTCATCGAGTTGATCTATTTCCAAGGCTATACGCAAGCTGAGGTCGCAGAGGAATTTGAAATTCCCCTAGGCACAGTAAAATCGCGTGTTCGCCTCGCCATGAACTATCTAAGGGATAAAATCGCATGAAGCGCCTGCAAGATTGGATTGCCACGGGCCAAGTCGCCCAATTTGTCGCCGGTAGCTTAGATGCAGCGACGCATGCTGAGATTTTTGCAGCCGCCAAACTCAGTACTGAGGTCAGAGAAGCCATTGCCACCGCTAAGGAGCAGATGATGGCGCATCTCATGGCGCAGATGATGCAACAAGACCCCGAGGCTCTGATTGCCGCGGGCAAATTGCAAGCCTATGCGACTGGTTTGCTAAGCGATGAGGAACGACAATTTGTCGAGCTCATGGCCATGGCTCACCCGCAAGTGAGCGTCGCCATGGATGAAATCAAAAGGCAAATGGTTGCCGATCGCATTCAAAAGATCAAAGGCTTGAATCCTGATGATATCATCGCTTCTAGCCTGTTGATGGACTTTGTGCTGGGCGAATGTACGGATGATGAGCAGCTCGATGTGCAATTGGCTGCAGCGCATTTTCCCGTGGTCGAAGATGAGCTTGCCATTTTGCGTGGACTGAATGATCGCCTGATTATTAGTGGCGCGATCATCCCTCCTTCTGCGTCTCAAGACCGATTTTCAACGTTTCTCGAGCAGTCCACGATGCCATCTGATGGCTGGTCTCTGGTAATGCCATCCTTGAACCCAAGCTCCAAACCTACTGACTTTGCTGCTTGGGTGGATCGCGTAAAACCCGAATTGATCAACCCAGAGGCCAACCTCAATGCATTCCCCATGGAGGCCAATCGCGACATGCTCACT
Organism: Bacteroidota bacterium; assembly: GCA_031424495.1. Taxonomy (GTDB): domain Bacteria; phylum Bacteroidota; class Bacteroidia; order J057; family JADKCL01; genus JADKCL01. The sequence continues at coordinate 9,899 of JANPHP010000067.1, forward strand.
TTGCTGGTCGTCGTGAAAGAGGGTCTGGAAGCTGAAACCCACCTCCATGACATTGAGAAATTTCTGGTTCTGGAAGGTAGCTGCTACATCGAAATGCCCACGGAGAAAATATTCCTGAACCCTGGCGATTATTTCAGCGTACCCAAATTTACGACACATACCGTCGTTGTGACATCTGATATCCCTTGTAAACTGATCGTGCAGCAGATCGCCGCCTAAGTAAAATGAAACCGCAAATCTCCAAGCCTGATGATGCACAAATCGCAGCCTATCTGCTGGGTACACTCCCAGCGCCGGAGGCGCTTGACGTGGAGCGCTATGCTGCGACCGATCTGCATTTCAAGTCACACTTGGAAATGATGCGCTCTGCAATGGCCAACCATGTCGGTCCTGTCGAGGCTGAACCCTCTCCAGCCGTCAAATCCAAACTGTTTGCCCGCACGGAAATCACCGACGATCGCGTCGGCGCCGATTTCCCTCCCTATATTCACGCACTGTCCACGATAGAGGAGTTTCGCCCATGGATGGCAGCGGCAAAAGCTACGCTGGCCAATAGCCGTGAAGACTTTGAATGCCTGCCGATCGGCGCCTCCGAGGACACCTTTACTTTTTTGGCTAAAATGTGCTCCACCATACCTGAAGAAGTTCATGTAAATGAGCTTGAAAGGGTGATGGTTGTGGAGGGTTTTTGTGATTTTGTAGTCGGTGGCGCTGTACACCATTTCGGGCCGGGCGACATGTACCGCATCCCGCTTTTCACCCCGCATTCGGCGCGCGTGACCACGCCCGATCCCTGCTATTTTCTGGTGCAGCGGACGATGCTTTGAGGCGGGCCCCCAAACTTGATTTACCTACCTTAGGCTGCAATGATTTGTGCGGTTTAGCATCCGACTCCTATCTTTAAAACAGATATGGCGGATGATGAACCGGATGCTTAGCACAATTGCATTCCAATCTAAAAAGCGAATTTTGGCCGGGAAAGACTGCTAGGGGCGTGACGACAGCAATGAACATCTGGCCATCTGCGGTCACCTTGGCCACTGCTGATTTCCATACTTTCCTCCCTCGAATATAAAATCTTCCGCATCGACTTGCAGACGCTTGGCGGCCAATTGATGCTGCATGGAGCTGGTCTTCAATCAATCCGCTTTTGGACATCGAAGGAATGGAATTTCAATAAGGTGGGCCAGCTAGAAAATCTTTTTTTTCCAGTGATCCATCCCCAGCATACCTCCCGTAAGTCTCCCCGATCACGAGATCGATTCAATTGTTTACTAAATCTATTTTCAATGAAAAAAGGAAAGATTGCACCCTGGGGCAAGCTGCTGCGTAAATGCACGCTGGTAGCCGCTACAGCAGCGCTTCCCTTCTTTGGCTGGGCATCCAGTCACAGGGAGGCACCGCTGATCGCGAATGACCCACTGGCTGACAACACAGACTTGTATGTGTTTCGCAGCCCCGATGATCCCAATACTGTGACCATCATCGCGAATTACATTCCCGGTGAGGCTCCTTTTGGTGGTCCAAACTACCACACGTTTGGTGAGAACATTCGGTATGAAATCCATATCGACAACGATGCCAACGTGGCGGGCGATGAAATCATCTACCGCTTCATGTTTACCCGCGTCAATCAGGACCCTACGACGTTTTTCAACATCCGCCTGGGCCAGCAAAACCTGAAGACGACCTACACGATGGAAAAGAGCACCAATGGCGGCGCGTCGTTTACGACTGTGATCACCGGCGGCATCGTTCCTCCACCCAACATCGGCCCACGCTCGATTGAGGATCCTACCGTCGGCCTCGGCGCTGCCAACTATGGCGCTTTGATGACCGCTGCGATCCAAACCACTGGTGCCAACGAAAAGGTCTTCTGCGGCCCGATCGACGATCCATTTTTTGTGGACCTCGGCAGCGTGTTTGACTTGGGCGACGCCCCACGTCAAAACAACGGCAACAAGGTGCGTGACGGCTTGGCTGGGTACAATACCCACACCATCGCCATCCAAATCCCAATCGCTCTGCTCCAAAAGAATGGTCAACCCGTCTCGATGGCGGCTAACATTTTGGATGGCAACTATGTGATCGGTGTATGGGCTAGCGCCAGCCGCCAAGCCACCAACACCCTGAATCTCACGGGCGGTGGCTCCACCAACTCTGGCAACTGGGTGCAAGTATCACGCCTCGGCATGCCACTTACCAACGAAGCCGTGATTCCAGTCGGCATGAAAGACTTCTGGAACTCGCTCACGCCTCACCAAGAGCTTGCTGAGACCACGCTGGACGGCTACTTCTACAATCCAGAATTGGCATTGTACATGGATGACTCCCAGTTTGGTGGTGCAGTTCCTGGATTTGCCGCCTTGCGCGTGCAACGCAACTCCTTGGGTGCCTACGACTTTGGCAATACCAAAGACGGTCTGTTTCCGCTCAAGGGAAATGCCGCTCTCAATGGTACTGCGCTTGACGATGCCATCTTTGGCACGCTGCTGTTGCCAGCCGCAGGCAGCCCACGCTCTGTGGACTTGTGGCCGATCTTCCACACGGGTGTCCCTAACTTGGCCCCTTACCACCTCTTCACCGGCAAGAATGGAAACCCCTTGGCGAATGGCAAACCATTCATCAACAATTTCCTCCCCAACGGTGGCGACATGCTGCGCCTGAACATGGCCGTGCCTGTGACCCCACGCAACGACCCCAATTTCAGCAGCTTGGGCATCATCCAATGCGCTGCAATCGGCCTCACCGTGGCTCCTTTCAACACGACCCTCAACCTCGAGCCGATCCCGAATATGGATGGCTTCCCCAATGGTCGCCGTCTTGAGGACGACGTGACCCGCATCGAGCTGCAAGCTGTGGCAGGCATCGCCCTGGCAGCTATCGGCCTTACCTATGACGACCAGCTCAATGGCGTGCCAGTACCTAGCAACATGTTTGTGAACGTGCTCCAGTACTCTACGGGCGTGGAAGCCAATGACGCTCCATTCCAAAGCACATTCCCATTTGTGGCTGCACCTTGGAGGGGATCACTCTAAACGCATGGACACATTATCCAAAGCAAAAAAGAAAGAAAGCATGAAGAAGCTTATTCATAAAACACTGTCGGCAGGGATGATTCTGCTCGCGCTGTCGCTCACATTCGCTGGAAGCCTGCAAGCCTCTAGCCACCGTGAGGCTCCGCTGATCGCGAATGACCCACTGGCCGACAACACTGACCTCTACGTGTTTCGTAGTCCCGATGACACAAACTTTGTGACCATCATCGCCAACTACGTGCCCCTGCAACTGCCTTATGGCGGCCCCAACTACTACGGTTTTGGGCAGAATGTGCGCTACGAGATCCATATTGAGAATGATGGCACGGCTGGAGACGATATCACCTATCGTTTCACCTTCACCAAAACCAATCAGGATCCAACTACGTTTTTTGCAATCCGCTTGGGTCAAGAAAACCACAAGACGACCTACACACTTGAGAAAAGTGTGAACGGTGGTGCTTTCACGGCGATCGTGACCAATGGTATCGTGCCGCCTTACAATGTCGGTCCACGCAGTATCGCTGGCGGTGCAGGTCTCAACACCACTTATGACGCCCTCTTCAACGGTGGCATCATGACGGCTACTTCTGGCGAAAAGGTCTTTTGCGGCCCGACCGATGATCCATTTTATGTGGACTTGGGCGGCGTGTTTGACTTGGGCGACTTGCCACGCCAAGGTGGCGCTGCCAAGGACGGCCTCGCTTGCATGAACGTGAGCACGATCGCCATCAAGGTGCCGATCGCATCCCTCCAGAAGAATGGCCAGCCTGTGACGGCTGCCGTGAACATCCTCGACAGCGACTACATCATCGGCGTGTGGGCCTCGGCCAGCCGCCAGCAGATTCGCACGTTGAACACCAATGGCACTACGAGTTACTCTGGCAACTATGTGCAAGTGAGCCGCATCGGCATGCCACTGACCAATGAGGTCGTGATCCCCATCGGCGACAAAGACCGCTGGAATTCACTCACGCCTTACACCGAAGATCCAGCGATGGAAGGCTATTTCTGCAATCCAGAATTGGGTCTGTACATGGACAACAGCTTGTTTGGTGGTGCAGTGCCCGCGATGGCTCCATTGCGCATCCAACGCAACTCCTTGCAGAGCTTTGACTTTGGCAACACGCAGGACGGTCTCTGGCCGATCCGCGCCACCAATGGCGGCGCTGGCACGGCACTGGACACGATGCTTTTTGGCAACTACCTCCTGCGCCAAGGCAATCCACGCTCGGTGGACATTCTGCCGATCTTCTACACAGGTGTGCCCAATCTGGCCCCTTACCAATTGTGGACGGGCAAGGCTGGCGGCAATCCATTGGCTGTCGGGAAACCGTTCATCAACACCTTCCTGCCTACCTTTGGTGACATGTTGCGCTTCAACATGGCTGTGCCTGTGACCCAGCGCAACGACCCTAACTTCAGCCCGCTCGGTGTCGTGCAGGCAGCAGTTTTGGGCCTCACGACCGCCCCTTACAACACGAGCGCCAACCTGCAATTCATCCCCAACATGGATGGCTTCCCCAATGGTCGCCGCCTCGAGGATGATGTGACGCGCATCGAGTTGCAAGCAGTGGCTGGCGTGGCCCTCGCCGCGATCGGTCTCTGGTATGACGACTACACCGCTGGCGGACCCAACCCTGTGACAGCAGCCCTGGGCGGCGTCTTGGGTTACACCACCGGCGTGGAAGCCAACGATACCTCATTCCGCAGCACCTTCCCTTACGTGCAGCAGCCTTGGAGCGGCACGGGCAAGTGCAGTGGCAAGGTCATCAACTACACGCAGCCTGTCGTGCTCGGCCCATCGGTCGGCCTGGGTCTGGCTGCTCCTGATGCATTTGCCAAGGCTTATCCCAATCCATTTGCTGAAAGCACCACTTTCAAGTATCGCATGAGCACATCTGCTGAAGTGAGCATCGAGATCTACTCGATCAACGGTAAGCTGGTGCACAAGATGCCCGCCAAGCTGCAAGGCGCCGGCGAGTACACCTACACTTGGGATTCAGGCACTGCCCCGGCAGCAGTCTATGTCGCCAAACTCGTAGCTGGCCAGGACTACAATGCGCAAGTGTTGCAGACCATCAAGCTGGTGAAAACTAGGTAAACAGTATTGATCAACGGGAAGCACGCAGGCTGGGGCGAATGCCAGTCATGGACCCTGCCTGCGTGCACCTCCCAATTTTTTTCTCACAAGACTTTCCCCGCATCCGGGCCACACAAAACACAAGAAAAATGAAAACGCGTATTCTCACATTGTTCATCATCGCCCTCACTGTCTCGACAGCTGCGCTGTACCTGCCGAGCTGTTCAGACACCCAAGCCAAAGACAAGCAGGCACTTGCCACCGAAACAGAGCAGTTGGAAGTGCCTTACTTGAGAGGCCGCAAGGCGGGCCTCGGTACACCCGACGAGGTCGCCAATGTCGCTAGCATCTACGATGCCAAAAAAGCCATGCTCAAAAAGGATCCCAACAATCCTGAGTCCTACCTGAAACTCGCCGAGCTCTTCATGAACGAAGCCCGCATTACCGGCGACCACCCTTACTACTATCCCGCAGCGTTGCAGATGATTGCTGCGATTCCGAACCTTGCGACCCAAAAGGAAGACATCCGCTTTGAGGCCGCTTATTACAAGTCATCGGTTTTGTTGTCGATGCATGAGTTTCAAAAGGCCCTGGTCGAAGGTGAAAATGCCCGCAAGATATTTCCACTCAATGCCGGCATCCATGGCGTCTTGATCGATGCGAATGTCGAGCTGGGCAATTACGAAGAGGCCGTGCGCCTGAGTGACGTCATGGTGGGCATGCGCCCCGACCTGCGCTCCTACTCCCGTGTGTCTTACCTGCGCGAGATTCACGGCGACCCCAAGGGCGCTATCGAGGCGATGCTGATGGCAGTCGATGCCGCCATGCCCGGCTATGAGCAATCTGCCTGGTGCCGCCTCACCCTCGCCAAACTCTATGAAAACTACGGCCAACTCGACGAGGCCAAGATGCACTATACCATCCTGCTCCAAGAGCGCCCCGAATATCCATTTGCCTACGCTGGTCTTGCAAGCGTCGCCATGAAGCAAGGCAATGTAAAAGACGCCGAAGTGCAATTGGACAAAGCGATTGCCTTGATCCCCGAGGTTGCATTCTACGAGCAAAAAGTAGAACTCCTCGAGGCCACCAACCGCCCCGAAGAGGCCGCCACAATGGTGAAAGAAGTGCTGAAAATGATGCAAGAAGACCAAGCTAGCGGCCACCTCGTGGACCTCGAATTGGCTGGCGTGCAATTGCGGCTTGCAAATGATCCTGTAGCTGCACAGGCATCCGCCGAGAAAGCGCTGGTCGCGCGCCCCAACAATATCGACGTGAACGCCATGCTTGCCGAGATCGCCTACGCCAAAGGCGACCTGCCAAAGGCGCAATCTTATATGGCTGTGGCGATGCATACGCAGAGCCAAGACCCTGCCAAAAACTGCCTCGCGGGCCTCATCGAGGTCGAGGCTGGCAACAAGGCCGCAGGCATGAGCCTGATCAAAAAAGCATTTGCAAACAATCCCTATTTGGATTATGCCCTTGCAGCAAAGGCCAAGGCCCTGCTGTGATACCTTTTCTTGTGAGTTTTGTGTGAGAAGCCGCCCGCTTGGGCGGCTTCTTTTTTGGGGGGAAGAGACCTTTTTGTTCGCTTCGCCCCATTTATACCAACGGCACGCAATGCTCTCCATAGCGGCATTACCCTCGCGACACATTGCCTCATTCGGGCGACCGATGGTCGGGGCTAGCTTTTGCCGCTTGTTTTGGCGAGATTTGCAGCGCAGAGCGGAATTGTTGGTCGGATTGTTGTCCGCAATGGTCGTCGGCAGGAAGTTCATTTTCTTTAAACGTATCAGGGCCATTCTTCTATGAAAGACGACCAAAACAGTTCGAAAATACTCAAGAGCAAGTATATCCCGACGACGGAATTCTACAGCCAAATCATTGACAGCCTCCAAGATTATTCCATTTTCACGTTGGATAAGGAGTTCACGATCAACAGTTGGAGCTCTGGTTCGACAAAAATATTTGGTTATACATCGGATGAGGTGATCGGTCTACCCTTTGACCTGATCTTTACCGATGAAGACATCCAAAATGGGATTCCAATGCGAGAGATCGAAATAGCATTGGAGGAAGGTCGAGCGACAGACAATCGATGGCATATTACCAAGGAAAAGGAGCTGTTTTATGCCTATGGCTTGGTTTTCCCGCTCCTTGGAATGGATGGTGAGATGCTGGGCTATGTGAAGATTTTGCGCGACCTCACCGATCGGAAAAAATCGGAAGATGCGATCAAAAGGTATGTCAAGGAATTGGAGGAGCTCAATACGCACAAGGAGAGTGTCTTGGCCATCCTATCACATGATCTTCGGAGTCCACTTTCAGCAATTATTGGAAGCGCAGAATACCTCAAGGATAATTTTCATAAGATGAAGCCTGAGGTGTTGAAGGAAATGTTGGAACTCATCCACAAATCATCGGTCGATGAGCTGGAAATGCTGGATTATTTGGTGGAATGGGCTAGAATCAAATATGCTACAGAAACGTTTTCACCAACGGAACTCCAACTCACAAAATACATAGATCGCGTCTTTGAGACCTTGAGTGAATCAGCGGCTATCTTTGCGATCAATCTGCACCACGAAATTGAAGAGGACACCACGGTATTTGCAGATGGCAAGATGCTGATTTCCATCATTCAAAATATTGTTGCCAATGCCATCAAACACTCGCCCAATGGAGGAGCAATCATTGTTTCTGCAAAAAGAAACGACCACCTCATCATTGTTCAGATAAAGGACAACGGGATAGGTATGTCAAAGAAAATTCAAGAACGTTTATTTAAACCACAAATAAAGGACCTCTCTGAAGCCCGGAAGGAAAACAAAGGTGCTGGAATAGGTTTGTTGCTGGTCAAAGGATTTTTGGAAAAACACGATGGGGAAATCTGGGTTGAAAGTGTTGAAGGTGAAGGCTCCTCATTTTATTTCACCTTGCCCATCAACAAGCCCGAATTCAAGATCGAAAGTGCTGAGGCGATACAATTTGACCCAAACGCTTGACCTCAAGGAAACACAACTGCTGCCGATGTCGTATGCAGCTATCCCGCAAATTCGCAAGCACGCTGGACACGGGTTGTTCCACCATCCACATCCTGCGAAAGCACGTCCTGAGAAAACCGTAACTTCACCCCCATGTCAGCCACCGAAAATCGCATCAAAGCGGTCACGCACCGCATGCGAGTACTGCAATTTGCTCCTATCATCCTGCTTTGGCTATTGCTCAGCGCATGCCATCGACAACAGCTACAGCAGCCCAAGGTCCAAGGCGGAGAATCGCAACCCATCAGTGCCACGCAAGCACTGCCTGTAACACCTTCCGTTGCTGCGACATTCAGGGCCAACAGCCCGGTCACTTGCATTTTGCAGGATCGTGGAGGCGTCTATTGGTTCGGGACAGACAGGGATGGTGTTTATCGGTATGATGGGAAATCTATATTGCGACTGGACGAGCAAGCGGGCTTGTGCAATAACCAAGTGCGCCGAATTTATGAAGACTTGTCGAGCGGTATTTGGATTGCTACAGCGAATGGCGTCTGCCGTTATGATGGACTATCTTTTACCAATTTCCCGCTTTTTGACGATGCGAATTTGGGTGGGCACCTGGAGAAGCAATGGCAAAAGTCAGCTGACGACTTTTGGTTTCCTGTCGGCGGGGGTGTCTTTCGCTACCATCCGGTGGCGGCCTATATGACGGTGCCGAGCACATTTACCTATTTGCCCTTGCCGAGTACTGAACGCCAATTGAATTATTCTGAAAGTCCGTCGAGCCCGGTGGGCCCATTTACGGTTTACAGCACCTTGAAAGACCAACAAGGCAATTTGTGGATGGGTACACAAAGCTTGGGCGTGTGTCGATACGATGGGAGCTCATTTACTTGGTTCGCGGACAAGGGCTTGAGTGGCCCTGCCGTGCTCGCAATATTTCAGGACAAAGCTGGAAACCTTTGGTTCGGCAACAACGGCGCGGGCGTGTTTCGGTATGATGGGGCATCGCTGAGCAATTTCACGGAGGAGCATGGGCTGAGCAATCCTGATTTTTTGAAGTCTTCTGGCATATCCACAAAGCCTGGACTGGGGACCCTTGCCCGCATCTATGCGATTGGGGAAGACAATGCAGGAAATATTTGGTTTGGCACCATCGATGCAGGTGCTTGGCGTTATGATGGGAAGTCTTTGAAAAATTTCACCAAGCGGGATGGGCTTGACAGTGATACCATACAATGCATTTACCAAGACCGCAATAAAGAGCTGTTATTTGGAACAGACGGTGGAAGCGTTTACAGATTTGATGGCAATGCGTTTGTGCCTTTTATTGCGGAATAGCGGGGTGGAGTTGGGGAGTTTGATTTGGGCAAATGGATCAATCACTAGCGTTGTAATCACCTGATTATTTGCAAGCTAAAGCATCAGACAAAATGCCCCTGGCAAACTTTAGGCCCGATCGTCAATCGGATTTGAAAACTGAATAAATCGGTGACCAAGGGATATTGTGGCCGATGTGCATAAAGAATTTTTATGCCTTAAACTTTGCAAATAAGCCAAATCCCTTGTCATTTCGACCGGAGTCTTTTGGTATTTGCAAGGCTCTGGAAGAGCCGCAGCAAATGCCAAAAGACGTAGCGGAGAAATCTTGCCCCTATCAATACACCCCCAACTAAAAGGCCCTTCTAATGCGTTACTCATGGCAGGAATTGCAAATAGGAGCTTTTAAGCGCGATTTGTATCGGTCGGCGCTAGATTTCTCCGCTACGTGATCGAGTCGCTTCGCTTTGTCGATCACTCCAGTCGAAATGACACGCCTACTGGCAATCTACCCGATATGTAATCAAAGAATTATCACCAGCACAAGTATTGCAGAGAACCCATCACATCCTCAAACTACGCCACAGCAAAATCGAGGCTACGCTGCGATAGGGTGCCCATCGCTCGGCAAAAGCTACGAGCTCACGTCGGGTAGGATTTTCACCTACGTCAAAATGTTTGATGGTCATCTGCCGCAAAATGAGATCATCGGGCGCGAAGACATCCAAGCGGCCCAGGCCGAAGATTAAAAACATCTCGGCCGTCCATTTGCCGACTCCCCTGATGGCGGTGAGGCTCTTGACCACTTCGTGATCCTCAAGCTCATGGAGGGCGTTGTAGCGGGCTGCATCTTCGAGAAATGCCTGCGCCACATTGCGGATATAGCCCGATTTCTGTGGGCCGATGCCAAAGGAGCGGTAGGTCTCGGTATCGATCTGCACCAATGCTTGCGGGTCCACCAACCCGCTCACATAGGCCTCCAAGCGGGCGCTCACGGTGTCGGCAGCTTTGGTGGAAACCAATTGGCTGATGATGCTGTTGACGAGGCATTTGAAATAATCATCGGTTGGCTCGATACGAATCTCGCCCGCCCGCCCGATGATTTGTTTCATGACCGGGTCGCTTTTGGATAGGTGCTTCAGGGCCTTGGCTACGCTCATGGGGCACAATATTATTCGAAGCGCAAATGTTTTACAGACTCACCGGAATCACGCAATTCGATCAAGGAATCGATGCCAATATTGAGGTGGTCGGCGACAAAATGTGTCGTGACTTTACGGTCGCTCGCTTCGGTCTTGACGCCCTCAGGATCCATCGGGTTGTCGCTGACGAGCAGCAGCGCACCATGCGGAATCTTGTTGACGAAACCGACGATAAAAATCGTGGCCGTCTCCATGTCGATGCCCATCGCACGAATCTTGCGCAAATATTCCTTGAAAACCAGGTCATGCTCCCACACGCGGCGGTTGGTGGTGTACACTGTGCCGGTAAGGTAGTCGCGCTCGTATTTGCGGATGACGTGCGAAACGGCCATTTGCAAACGGAAACTCGGCAACGCAGGCACCTCAGGGACCATGTAATCATTGCCGGTGCCCTCGCCCCTGATCGCAGCGATCGGCAGGATCAAATCTCCGATCTGCGTATTTTTCTTGAGGCCGCCGCATTTGCCCAAAAACAACGCCGCCTCGGGCTCTATGGCGCTGAGCAAATCCATGACCGTCGCAGCCATCGCGCTGCCCATCCCGAAATTGATGATGGTGATGTCGTTGGCGGTGCAAGTCTGCATGGCATTGGTGCGGCCTTTGATCTCGGCACCAAACTTCTCAGCGAATAACTCGACGTAATTGATAAAATTGGTGAGCAATATATAGCGTCCAAACTCATGCAGCTGCGTACCTGTGTAACGCGGCAGCCAATTTTTGACGATCTCAGCTTTGGTTTCCATGGGGTAAAGATATACTTTTTTTGGGGCAGTCGGTGGACCGTAGCCCCAACCTGCTTAGGCATTATTTTGACGATCTGCATAGCCTTCCTTCCTAAAAAAAGGGAATATTTTCAGGGCAAAGCTTGAAATCTTTATCCTCGCAAATCTATCCGAAAAGCCAAAAACAGAAATCACACATCCCTAACAATCAATTCATTACCATACGGGCTGGCTAAACCTATGATTATCCTACCTGCCGAAAATGTTCTTTCAGTCGCCAAGGTTTAGCACGAATTTTGTAATTCCTCGCCGTCACCTGCCAGGATCAAGGCATCGGTTTAAGTACTCCAAGCGTTGAAGTCATGGAACACAAAGAAGCGAAACTGAGCGGTAAGTCCACGAGCAAGCAGCTCGAAAGCGGCTCCGAATTTGGGCAAGCGGGCCTTTTGACGGGCACAGCAGAAGGGGGGCCCGAGTCCCTCGGGCTACTGCAACTGCAAGCGGCGGCAGACGCCTCACCGCAGGTGCAAGAATTTAGGGCGCTGCAGCAGATGGTCACCGAGAGCCCCATGCAGCAGGAGGCGCAGCAACGCAAGGAAACGCTGGAACAAAACGGGCACGTGCCCAGAAGTCATGAAGGCGGACTGCCTGAGAGCCTGCTTCTTGGCATCGAGCAACTGTCGGGCATGGACATGGGCGACGTGCGTGTGCACCGCAACTCATCCAAGGCGCGCGAAGCGGGGGCACTCGCCTACGCACAAGGCAATGAAATCCACCTCGGTCCGGGTCAGGAGCACCACCTGCCCCACGAGGCTTGGCACGTCGTGCAGCAGCGCCAAGGCCGCGTGCAGCCGACCACCGAGGCGCCCAATGGCGCACCGGTCAATGATGATGAAGCGCTGGAGAAAGAGGCGACAGAGATGGGGGAAAAGGCGCTGCGGATAGCAACAAATCCAAAAGCGGAAGGAATCACGGCCCCGGCAAGCCTAGCAGGTGGCCAAGCACAACTGATGCAGCGCTATGAAACGACCACGGAGCGGGAGAAATCAAAATCCAACGACCAAGATGAGGAAGTGGAGGAAGCCAATGGTGAAATCATCGTTTCAAAGTACTGGGCACGCACAAGTGTAAAAGCGAGCAACACAAACACCAAGGTCGACCCAAAAGACTACACGGTACTGAGCGTGGACTTGTCGCCTGAGCGCCGCAAAACCAAGCAGGACAAAAAGCAGGGCGACCATCTCGTGGCTTGGTCAGTAATGTACCGATACTGGCAAACTTTGCTAACGGGTAACCTCGAAACCGTCATCAAAAACTTGAAGGACCTTCTGATTGCAGATGAAATAGCCGACCAAATAGACAACACAAAAGAGCGCTCTGAAGCTATTTGGCGCACCAATTTGATCGCGGCAGGTGACCTTGACATCAACCAATGCCTTACGCTGTTCGAGGAGGCAGTGTCATTGTTTATCACTACCAATCAAGCGAGCAGTTTTGCCGTAGTCGGGCAGGCAAGTGGTGGCAATGATGAAGCGGGGGCTAGAAAGAAACTTGAGACTTATGAAAACCAAGCAATTGGCAAACTTCTAGATCAGAAAGATTACCCAAATGCCATCTCAGAGGCATCCAAGCTCCTCGATATCGGAAAAGTCAGCGTAGAGATTACGAAAGGCAAGGCGATCATCACGTGGCGCAATATGCTACAGGGACTCTATCCGACCTTGTTTGGATTGATTAAGACCGATCTAGAGAAAGAGGTCTATGGATCGCGCACAGTCAGCGACTGGGTTTCAGCATACGACAAACACATCAACGACAAAGGGATCAATGACGATCAGGCATCGTTGGTTGAAAACTCCGACAAAATATTGAACAAGAAAAATGACACAATCGATAAATGGAAAAAGCTCGATCAGGTCGGTACGCGAAGCAATATTGGGCCAGAAAAAGAAGGCAGCGACAAAGCTCTAACTGCGAATGAAGTGACCGTGGCAGGTCTTGAAATCCCTGAAAAGCTCCGCTCAAAAACCCAATTTGGAAACACGCAAGGTTCGCATACCATCGCCTTCACCTTCTTGCGGCAGAGCCTGATCAAACGCCTGGAAGGAAAAACTGCCTTCGATGCCCTGAACAGCCTGCTCAAGCTCGCAACATCTGACCTTGACTATGCCAAAGACGAGGATTCACTCGAAGGCAAGGTCAATAAAACCCGCCTGACCTGGCTCAAAACCATGCTTGACAATTTGCTAAAGGAAAAAAAGCCACTCGAATTTTGGATCACCGACATCAACAATGCGGTCATCGAATACATCGAAATCAATCAATTGATGACGAGCAGCTCCTACAAGCTTGCAGGTACCGCGACCAATCATGGAGAGCAATCTGCCAATGTAGTTTTTGGGGATGCCAGCAAATTAGATGACAAGGATTATGACGATAAAAATCACATCAATGAACTTGTAACCTATGGACAGAAATACCTCGATTTAGGGTTTGTTTTTGCACCTTTAATCCGAGACCTCTCCCGCCGAACTGAATTGGTGCGTGCTACAGGAGAGGAATCAAGGTCAGATCTACTCAAGAAACGGAGAACTAAGAAGGAGGATAAGGACACCAAAAAAGAAACTGATGATGATGTTCAAGACCTTGTCGTGAAAAAAGTAAAATTGGAGGAGCGGGTCGAAAAGCAAAGTAATGGCGTGCAACTTATAGATTATGAGGATGATTTCATGAAATTGATTGATGAAGATACCTTTGATAAAAAAAAGGTGGAAAATTATGTCAAGGAGAATGAAGGCAATCACGATAAAGTGTTTGGCATGATGAACCTAAGCGACGATATTTTTAGTTTCTATTCCAATATTCCGCTTGAAAAGATTGGGAAGATGGAGCATAGAGATTTTATCGACAAAAACTACAATTTCCACAAGGAAGATAAGCACAAGGAACGCAAACCCGAAATCAAAACGCGATCCGAAAAAATCAAGACAACCTTCCAATCAGCCTTGAAGAAGACTTCTTCCTACAAGGAAAGGGCAAAAAGAGAACTTCTGCCAATCGATGATCGGATTGATAACCCCACTCTCTATGCCTCCGAAATCATTCGCGATGCCCAACCCATGCTAGGCAAAGTATTGGCTGATTTTAAAGAGTTGATGGGTAGTTTTGACAGCCGATTTGCAAAAAAACTTACGGTAGATGGTATTGGGAATGAATTGATCGCCCAAGCCTTGTTGGCTTCCTTTCAGGAAAAGGATACGATGATCTACCAGCCAATGAAAAACTTGTGGTTGGGTGAGGCGAATGTCCTTCAAGAGCTTGTCAAGGCATTCAAAGATCAACTCACGATCGAGGCGAAGCAATTAAAAGTGGATTACTTCAAGTGATAGCCACTGAATGAAATCGATTTCAACCTTCGGCAAATATTGGTCGATTTTATCTGCTGCTTCAAACTTGCCGATGGTCGCCTCTTGACATTGGAAACTTGACGCATGACACGGTATTGTCGACGAGATTGAGGGGCCCAAACTCGCCAAGTTCCCCGTAACTTAGCCCCATGAAAATCCGTGCCGCCTTTTGCAGCTTGCTCTGCCTGCTTCCCGCACTCCTCCACGCCCAGTGGACCAATCTCGGCAAGCAGAGCATGCCGCTCTCGATGACCAGCGACTACCACGGCATTCGCCTCACGCAGGTCGATGGCCCGACGCCCGCCAATGGCTCGGTTTGGACGGCATACGGCACCGACGACGACTGGGTCACCGAGGGACAGCGCAGCACGGCCGGCGGCGGATCGCTGGGTTGCTGCATCGTCGAAAGTATTGATTTCTTGAGCGATAGCCTAGGCTTTGCGCTCCTGAGCGACATGGGTACGCACAGCGTGACGCGCACGAGCGATGGTGGCTACACCTGGCAGGCACTCGCGCCCGGCGCACAGACGGCGATGACACCCATCGCCGACCTGCGGGCTACCGACGCCAATACTGCTTATCTCATCGGGCATGGCGCGTCGGCGCGCAGCGCCCAAGCCCTGCGCGTATCGCCCGCAGGCATCACGCAAGTGTTTGCGAGCTCGGTATATGAAGGCTCCGACGGACGCATCTTATTTCTCACCGACAGCCTCGGCTTTGTGATCGTGCACGACAGCAACGACGTGTACAAAGTATTGCGCACGACCGATGCGGGCTTCAGTTGGTCGCAACGATTGGCGGTCGGTCTCGGGCCATTGCGCGGCATCGATTTTGTGAGCGACAGCACGGGTTTTGTCGCTGGCGAAAGCGGCGTTTTTTACAAGACTACGGATGCGGGATTGACTTGGAATAGCTTCGCGATCAATGGCCCCATCGATGTATTTGCGCTCGATTTTGCCGATGAACAGACCGGCTATTTGGGTGCCCGAGGCGGCATGGTATTGCGCACCACCGATGGTGGCAATTTCTGGTCGAGCGAGGTCTTGGATTCCAATATTACGATCGTGTATGTGAAGGCCGTGAGCCCGACGATGGCTTATGCATTGGGCAGCGATTCTGTGTTGTACAAGCGCGATTATGTGGCGGGGACGAATGCAGGATGGCAAGCGATGGAGGCGATCTCCATCTACCCCAATCCGGCGCGGGATCTGGTGCATATTGTGCTGCCAGCGGCTGCACAATTACGGGCTTGGTATTTGCTTGACTTGCAGGGGCGCAAGCTGCTGCAAGGCCGTGATTTGCAGGTCGCGCTCGCCGACCTACCCGGTGGAATTTATGTTTTGGAAGTGCTCAGCAACAAGGGTATGCAGCGGATCAAGGTCATCCGCGAATGAATGGATGGGTTGGAATTAGCGGAGTTTATTGCGGGGATCGCGGCGGGTGTGGAAGATGGCTACTAGCCAGATTTCATCATCGTTGAATTCATAGAGCAAAATATACGGGAATCCAGCAACGGAGGCCTGCCTTTGTGTTTCAAACACCTGAGGAAAAGCAGTTGGATAACGGTCGATCTTTTCCAAACAATTCTTCACTGCTAGTGCAAATCGACCACCAAGTTGCGAACTATGATTTTTGTACCATCTGAGGCCATCCAAATATTCCTGCTTCGCCACAGGATGGAATTTTACCTTAAGTTGCATGAAACCCTAGATTAACTCCGCCTCTGCCTGCACCTCTTCCCATGTGGAATATTGGACATTTCCCGATCTCAAATCCGCACTTCGTTCGGCGAGGATGCGCTTGTGCTCGTCCGTTAGCGTAAACTCCTGCTCCAATACTTCAGCCTGAACAAGGCGCATCACTTGATCCAATAGCTGCAGGCTCTGCACCTGCATGAGCAGCTCCATGACTTCCAATTTTCGGCGATCAAGTTCCATGATTCTTATTTTAACCAAATATACAACCCTTCTTGCAAAAAAGGAAGCCGTCGCAAGCACTCAACAGGGCAATCGCATGAAAAATCGACCTCAAAACTAAACAATTGAATGATGTTGGTTGAAAACAGAGCTATGTGCTGATTTTTCGGCACTCTAGCTTGGCTTTCAAAAAGATATGAAAGCCATGGGTACTCCTTCTGCGCT
>JANPHP010000068.1:0-9128 GCA_031424495.1 Bacteroidota bacterium
CCATTTTCGTTAATTTTCTACTTTAGTCAGCTGAAATATAACGGGTTATGCCCATTTTTTATGCACAAAATCCTAGGACTCGTGAATAATGCGGGCTAGTTGATTGAATGGTGAGATGAGGGCTTTTCAATGATCTGTGGAATGCTAAAAAGTGAATGATGGACAGTGCAGAAATTATTACAAGCCGTCGACCCGGCTTCCTGAAGAGACGATTTCCCAAGCGGTACCGCAGGGTGCGCGTGCTACTTATCATCTTTTGCATCCTCGTGGTGATTCGCATCATTTTGCCCTATATTCTTTGCTATGTGATCAACAATCGCATGGCCAACATACCTGGATATTACGGTCAGGTCGATGATGTGGATCTTGCGATTTACCGCGGTGCGTATGTGTTGAACGATATTTATCTGGACAAAAAGGATTCGTTGACGGGTGAACAAACGCCCTTTCTCAGTGGCAAAAGGGTTGACCTATCGATCGAATGGGGAGAATTGTTTCAGGGAAACCTGGTGGGAGAGGTGGATGTGGATTCCCTGTCGGTCAAATTCACCAAAGATAAAATGGAGCCCGAGCAGGTCAAGGAAGACAAGAATCTATTGGTTGACCTCGGCAAGTCTCTCATGCCTTTGCGGCTCAACCGCGTTGAAATCAAGCATTCAGATGTTCATTACATTGACAATACAAGTTCGCCAACCGTCGACATCTTTCTTGATCAGCTTTACATTTTGGCGCAAAACCTACGTACAGAAAAGGATACTGTTTTGCTGCCGTCTACCTTGATTGCAAAGGCGAATATCTATGGTGGCAATATGGTCGTGGGTATGAAAATGGATTTGCTCACCGACCAACCGACTTTTGACATGGATGCCCAGGTGGAAAATGTGAACCTGCCCTCCCTCAACAGCTTTTTCAAAGCTTATGCAAAAGTTGATGTGAACAAGGGAAATTTTGGCTTGTATGTGGAGGCTGCTTCGCGCAACGGCGTTTTGCGGGGGTATATGAAACCTGTCATCAAAAATTTGGATGTATTGGGGCATGAAGACCGCAGCGATAATCTGTTTCAAAAAATATGGGAAGGATTTGTCGGCGCAGTTGGAGTGGTATTCACCAACCCCAGAAATGAACAAATCGCTACCAAAATCCCACTCAGTGGCACGCTCAAGAAAACGGAGATCGATATTTGGTTTGGTGTCTACGAGATTCTGCGCAATGCTTTCATTGAGGCGATCCAATCCCGGATCGACCACGAGATTAGCATAGCATCTATTGATGGCGCTGCGAATCCGAGAGCGTCCTTGCGCGATGCGATCAAGAAAAGTGACAAAAACGCCAAGGCAAATCCCAAGCAAGAAGCGAAACAAGATGCAAGAAAAAAGGCCCAAAGTGCGCGGCAAATTAAGAAAGCCAAGCGAAAGGCCTTAAAGCAATAGGACGCCACAATCCAAAAAAAACTCCCGAAGGCCTTGCATTCGCAAGCCGAAAGGCGTTTCTAGTTTTTGGGAAAAAGAGCGGACTAATTTTGACCATGTACAGATGGATAAGTGGTGCGAATAAGGTATTAGTGCAGCGAAAAAAAATGAAAGAAATCAACCCGGAAATTGAAAGGTCTTCAGAAAAGCCTCCTGTTGGCAGAATTAAACGACGACTCCTGAAGCTGTTGATTGTCTTGTTTTCCTTGGGAATATTGACTTTGGGCGGTTGGTTTTGGCTCACGCACTATTTAGAAAAACGCCTGAACCAAGCGGTGACTGATGCAGGATTGCAAATTTCCTACAAGGCAGTTCATTTTCATCTTTTTCCGCCAGGCATTTCCTTGAAGGATGTCCACCTCACATCAGCCAAATCCGATTCTGTTTTCGACTTCGACGCCGACCATGCAAGGGCTTCTTTGGAATGGGGAAAGATTCTGAGTGGACGTTTCCTTGAGTTCTCCAATTTGGATGTGCGGGATGGGAATGTGCTTTTTTATGCGCAAGATACCATTCATGATTCACTGCCGACGCCTCCCAAGAAAAAAAGCAAACCTCAAAGCTGGCAAATTGATCGGATCGAATTGCGCAATATCGGTATTGGCGCGTCGGGCGAAAAAGGAGGCCAACTGAAAATACAGTCTTTGTCGGGTTCGCTGAGCGCGCAATATGCAGATAGCGGCTACCAATATAGCCTCCTTAAGCGCCCGCTCAAGTTTTTGGTCACCGATTGTGAATTACCCACGGCATTCAAGTACCATGAACTCAAAGCCGATACCCTTGCATACAATATGGAAGTTCAAACATTTCGTGCTGTCGGGATTCGCCTCAAGCCCAAAGTAAGTTGCGACTACATCGACCAAAACGAACCATTTATCACCCTACTTGCACAATTTTCGGCACCGGAAATTGTCGTCTCTGGGATTCAGTGGGCTTTTACCGATTCCTTGCGGTGGCGCGCCACGAAAATGGAAATGACCAGTCCTGTGGTTACGCTTGTCCAAAACAAAGAAAGGCCCTTGAAACCAGGGGTACGTCCCATGCCCCAAGCTTGGATTGAAGCCGTTCCCTTTTTGTTTATCGTCGATACCATTCATGCCTGCGATGCCGCCCTCAATTATACATTCACTCCCGACGATGCAGCGGTGCAGGGTCGCGTGGCCATTGACAAATGGGATTTGCTTTGGTTGGGCTATGGCAACGACTGTACCCGAGCGAGGACATTCAGCGTGAAGACAAAGATGCGTTGGATGCAAAGCGTATGGATGACCGGCGAAGCCATTATGAACTACGACGATCCCAACTATGGCTTTGTCGTGAACGGCAATTTTGGACAGGGTGATTTTTCACGTTTCAATCCGGTAATGGAAGCATCCGAAGGGTTCAAATTTCTCTCAGGCCATTGCACTGGATTGCGATTTTCGATGAAAGGAGACGACAAGCAATGCCGAGGCAAAATGTGGCTCGAATACGAAGACGTGAAGATCGGTTTCGGTGATCACAGCGACGACAAAGTCAAAGGAGAGCCAAAAGACAAAGTCAAGGGAGATCCAAAAGGCAAGGCCAAAGGAGATCTAAAAGGTAAGGTCAAAGGAAGAGATAAGACCAAAGGAGATCTACAAGACAAGGCCAAAGGAAAAGGCAAGCATCCAAAAAAGGACAAGATCAAAGACAGCGACAGAAAGCAACTCTTGAAAGCCTTCATCGTCAATCACATCCTCATTCGCAAAGGCACCAAAGGGGAGGTCGTAGAATTGGAAGTGAGTGCTGTACGCAATCAACAACAATCCATCATCGCCTTTTGGCTCAAATGGCTGATGTCAGGGATTATGAGTGGGCTGAAAAGATGAGATGGTTGATTCCCGAACTGTGGACCAAGCATTCCAGCGCATGGGAGACCAATTTTGGACTCCTTTCAAGGAATATGCCCAAGTTGCAGTTTGTCTTGCGATTATTCGTTCTCGGTTAAGTATTTGCCGATTGCCCTTATCGTCTCACTCTTACGGCAGATTTTAAAATTGGCATAGCTCTTTTGAGCAAACAATGCTTGCAATTTTTCAAAAAGGGCAACTTTAAACTCCTTCGGACTTCCTCCGAAAAAGTATTCAATGGTTTTGTCTTCAACAATCTCGGTAAAACCAATCAATCCAGTATCAAAATCAATGATGGCTTGAACATTTCTGTTTTCTATGTCGAGATCTATGGCTCCTTGGAAAATCATGATTTATTGGTGCTGAGGGTTTGCGGATTTGCGATGGGCGGGCTTTTTACCACAAGTGTTCATGCGGAGAACCGAATTTTCTGTAACCATAAAACGGTCTGCGGAGCACGAAACCCCGCCTGTTGCAAATGTGCTGTTAGCAGCAGTTAATTTCATTTCTTATTCGAGTCTAAATAAATTCTGTTGAATGGAATGTCTTTGTATGGAAATTTGCTATCTGGTTTCCAGTAAACTACAAACGCTAATGCCGGTAGCTCTAAAATTATTTTGTCGTCATATGGCGTTTTGGCTGTAAAAAACATTGTGTTACTCGAAGTCTGAATGTCCGCCCGATCTTTTGTATAAGCAGTGTCATATTTCAGAACGAAAGGAGTTTCTCCAATCCATTTTAAGTCAAATTCTCCAACTTCAACACTGTCTTTTGCCCATCGTTTTCTAAAATGACTATTGGCTATTTTTTCCAAACTGTCTTTGTAATTGCCAATATTAAATTCCGCTTCGAGTTTTTTTGCTTTGAGTTCTGCTTGCTCCATAAAGTCCTCACCATACTTTGCTTTTACAAAGTCGAGGTAGGCAGCTACAAGTCCTTCATTATATTTCCAGTCTTGATCAACACAGGGAAAATTAAAGTGTCTGTAGCCATAGTCTTTTGCTAACACAAGTTCGATTGTCGGTGCACCATATTTGTCCGCAAGAGCTGGATACTTGAAGTCAAGACCATTCTTTGTTAAATCATCGGAAACTCTCTTGTAGCCTTTTCTATAAGTGTTGGAATTTTTATAAATGTCACTATTAAATTTATGAGAATAGAATTCCCTTGCAAAGTAAGCTGCAATAATTGCAAGAATAAATCCTGTTAATACAACTGTCTTTTTACGGGTCACTTTAATTGCTGCTAACTATTGTAAAAACGAAGTTCCATTTTCTTCAAATATATGCGGTCCAATCCAAATATTCAAGCAACCGTCGTTTATTCCTCCCAAATCCCATCGATAAACGAAGGTTACGATCACC
The DNA here is from genome assembly GCA_031424495.1 of Bacteroidota bacterium. Taxonomy (GTDB): domain Bacteria; phylum Bacteroidota; class Bacteroidia; order J057; family JADKCL01; genus JADKCL01. The sequence goes on from JANPHP010000068.1 coordinate 4,705, forward strand.
TCTAAAGATAATCCAGGGGTGCTGCTGGCTTTCGGATTCTAACCATCCACCACATGCTAGCCCCTACTCCAAAACCACAACCTTCCGAAACAACACATCCGCCCCCAATTCAAATTTCACCACGTACATCCCCTCAGGAAGCGCCGCCGTTTCCAACGTCAGAGAATGCTTACCAGTGCCTTGGGAGCCTTCCGGCAGCGACCGCACTTCGGAACCATTGGCATTCAAGATGCGAATGGTCACATCCATATCCGACGACAGGGCATATTCAATAGTGAGCGCGCCATTCGTCGGATTGGGATAACAATTCACCCGCGCAGCTGCAACGGGTCCGTTCACACCCGCAGGAATACATAGCCCGGGGATGCTGTCATCCAGCCAGGCGATGCGCCTGCTGATCCAGCTCTTGAGCGAGTCCAATTCCCCATTGTAAGTCGTTGCAAGCATGCCAAAATCGGGTGCGGGACCGCTCACGCCGAGGATGGGCCACTTTTGGAAGTGACGGGCCTGGGCGTTTTGGACGAGGGTGCCGATGCTGTCGATGTAGTGGAAGAGGTTCGTGGTGTCGAGCATGGTCTGCCGGTAGTCCTCGTAGGTGCAGCGCAATTCGTTGGCGAAGGTGCTGTCTTGGAGCAGGCGCACGTACCAGCCCGTGGAATAATTGTCGGTGAAACAATCATTGTTGAGATGCGCCCATCCGCCGCCGGAATAACCTTCGTAGATGTAACAAACCCCCTGCATGTCTTTCCAGGCCCAGTCAAAGTCCCAGACAGGTCCAGCCTTGAGTTTGCCGCCTTGGGAGTATTTGTCTTTGTTGAAAAACACGCTTTTCTTGAAGCCGTCGGCGCTGCGGGCCACTTCATTCACGAGAAAGTAGTCGATGAAAGAGGGCACATCCATGTATTTGCGGTAGCCATCCACAGGATCGGCGAAATTGGGGCTGTAGAGCGCCGTTTCCAAGCTGTCCACATAAGCCGCAATATACTGTTTCTGTGCAGCCTGCATCGCAGCCGCGTCCGGATATTCATAGACAAAATGCACGTCAAAACCCGGGTGGTCGATCGGCGAATAATTGGATTGGAAGCTGTTGTTGGCATTCCAATAATTCTGCTGCAGCATATAGCCGCCCGTTAATTGATCGCCTGTGGTGTCCGCAACTGTGAGTTTGGCAATGTTGACGCGGTTGGAGTCGCGCTTGATTTTTTCGCCGATCACATAGATGCCTTGATAGACGCTGTCGAGGAGCACTTCACAGAGCTGTGCCCGCGGGCTGTAATTGTCCATTTTCGCAAACAGGTCAAAGGAGATCAGGTTTTTGACCAGCGAACGGTCATTGAAATTGGAGAGGAGGACCCAATCGTTCTCGGGAGGCATGCCCAAAATCGGGACATTGTTGTTGGCGCCCAGGGAGGTGCGGGTTTCAAAGCCATACGGATGCTGCGGATAACTCGCTGAGGTGAGTCCCCGAATCTCGATGCCCACATGCCCGCTGTACACATTCGCAGGGCCATTCACGTAGGTGAGGTTGCCCACGCCATTGTACTTGATGTCCATGAGGCAATTGATCTTGGTGTCTTCGATGATGGTTTGGTTCTGCGTATTGATCAGGACGAGCGGCAATTCCGAACTGCTGATGGGCACCTGGGGAATATTTTCGACACAAATCTGAAAGCTCCCCACGGAATTGCCGTAGCCAAATACCTGAATGTAAATCGTTTCGCCCGGCGTAAGCCCGTAAAGCAGCAGGAAAGAATAATAGCCCGCACCGCCATCGTCGTCACATCCCAAACGCTGCAAGCTGTTGCACGCACCTCCTCTCCAAACGCCGATGCCCGTATCATTGATATTGCCCGCCATCGTCTCAAAACTCAAGCTCCCCGAGGCAGGAACCTGCATCATAAACCATACATCGGCGCCCGTATAATTCGCACAACCCGGGTTGAGCCCCGAGCCTGGAAAACCATTATTGGAGGCGGTAATGCACTGACCCGTATCGATGGCCATGGCTGTACAGGGATGGCCGCCGGGCAAGGGGACGGTATTGCAATTGCCAACAGTGGCGAATACGTTGCCGGTAGCGGGAGTAGGGCCATCCTGAAAGACAATGTTCCATGAGGAGTCTTGCAGTTCGTAAGAATGCTCGTTTTCATACTGCCCCGCCGTGTACACGAGTTCCAAACTGTCGCCATTGCAGACCTGAAAGGTCGCCACGTTTCCAAAACCAGTTGCGGTATAGGTCCCAACGGAGACATTGTTGATGAGCACCTGCAGGAATGCGCCATCCCATCCGTCGCCGTAGCTGTCGTGCATAGACAGGCGGTAGGTGCAGCACTGGGCGTGGGCGTGGGTGCTTTGCAGGGAGAATAGGAGTAGGAGGGCGGCAATCGTGAAGAATATTTTTTTCATCGAGCGGATACGCTTTTGGGGGTCTCGGTGGATGGCCTTGCAGGGCACGACGGCTGTGGGGAGGGCTGACGGGCTTTCCTGCGAAGCTGAATGCAAGATTGGTTTTTGAGGGGAGAATGGCAAGGGGGATGATGTTTGAATTGGAGGCCAGGTTGATGGGGAGCCGTTTCCGGAGGAGTGGCGATGTTTGTGCTACTGATTATTGGTTTGAATGCGCCGAGGGATTTTTTTTAGATATCGATGGTAAGGTTTTGCAGCTACAAGAAGTTGGCGATTTCGGAGACGAAAACTGTTCGCCACCACAAAACTTGATACGAAACTCAAAGCTTCATTTCGCCACTGAACCGCCAATTTCTTGTAGGTGCTGTTGTGTGCCGATTTTGCTGTCAGTGTGATTTTAGTCCTAACTTTTTGTAGCCCTCAAAAACCTTACTTGTCTCAAAGTAGTAGGTGTCTTTTTTACCGTCAACTTTAACTTCCATTTTGTCGCAAAGTCCACCGTCATTGTCTATGCTCTGCTTTTGTAATTTAGCACCAACCATTTCTAATATAAAGTATTCTTCCTCAATTTGAATTACAGGCCAAGCCGTCTCACAAGTTTTTCCGTCACCTTTTTTTACAATGGAGTTCAATAGTCCAAACTGAATTGTCTTGTATTTCGTAGCAGATATTGTGTCACCTATTATTTTGTAGGTCTGTCGTAGAATTTTGTGAGCAATCATACTTGTATAGTCAATGCTCAACATTTGCTTTGTGACTTTGATAATTTCAGGATAGTTGGATTTATCCATTTGCACATACATTTCCTTTTTGAGGCTGTCAAAGGCAGTATTTTTTTTACCCGCAATTTTGAACTGCTCACTTTCAATGAAACTGAAACGAAAGTCTTGGTAGTCAATGTCGGTCTGCCCCGCTTCAAGTTGTTTCACATAGTCGCAAAATTTGTCACTGAAGTTTGGTACAACAACTTGAGGCGTTGTCTGTCCGAATGAATAGATTGAAGTCAAGATAATTGTCAAAAGTAGTAAAGTCGATTTTTTCATATTGTCTACTTGTTTTTGTGTACTCCTTAATTTGCACATAACGTTTGTGTTTGCGCAGTGGTGCGATTTCGAAGCCGCGTTCTGTCCCCGACACCAAACGTGGAACGAAGATAACACTTTGAGCAACAAGTCACCGCACCATTGATCAGACATTTTTTTTGGCAGTAGTTGGGCTTTCGACATATTCATTAATTTGTCCCAAGTTCTACTTTAATAGCGGGCAGTAAAAATATCTGTCCCGTTTTATATAGTTCAATTATGCCGTCTCGGTATAACAACTTCTCAGTCAGGCATTGAATGTCTGTGCTAAAAAGTCTTTCCATAAGTTTTGTCCTGTCGTCTTTGGACATTTCTTTTTCGAGGTCAAATAAGTCGTCAAACTCTTTACTCGGTCCGACTAAAATGTTTGCGATGTCATGCTTAACCCATTCCTTATTCTTCTCGAACTCTCGTCCGAAGGCGTGTCGAAGATTTACTTTTATTCTCAGGTAATAAAGTCTACTGAAGTTAGACTTGACCAAAATTAGTCCAAGAATACATTCAGTCGATTCTTTAAACCATGCTCCAAATTGCCTTTCAAACCCGTGGGCGATCGCTAAGTCGTCAAATGATTCTTTGAAGTCCTTTGTTTCCATTTCTAGTTTGAAATTCTGTTGACTGTGACGTCACTGTCCACGGAGGCAGCCCAATTACTGCCAACACCCAGATATACGAAGTTTTCTTTCAAATAACGCAAAATTTTCTGGAAGAGACAAAAAGCCTTCGGTTATTGATCGAAATTGGAAGGATATGCGAGGGTGTGGCCAAAAGATCATCCAACGTCGCGGCCGTCTCGCGGTTGCGTGCCTTCCACCCTGGCCTTTTCATTACCCATAAATAATCTTTGTGGATAAGTGAATATTTGATGCTGGTTTTTGCTGTATTTGCCTGATGTGTTCATGGATACAAGAAGAGTTCCAGGCCCTTTCACTAGGT
>JANPHP010000069.1:0-63845 GCA_031424495.1 Bacteroidota bacterium
ATGGGACAGAGAGGCTGTTGAGTTGGAGGTGTATCTGGACTGAAGATGCCTCCGCTACGTCTTCGACTCGGTCGGCATGACAATGGGGCTTTGTCATTCGATCAAAAGGCAAGCGCGAGCTTGTGGTCACTCGAAATGACATGAAATTTGGTTTACTGGCAACGTTCCAGACAAGAACATAGGAGAATGAAGGCAAGGGTTCGTTTGCAGCACATTGCAAACGGGCCCTTGGCTTTTTTATTGCGCAAAGTCAGGATTTTGGACAAAGGAGCGATCGGTCAATGCATTCAAAAACGCGATCAAATCGTCTTTTTCCTGCTCAGAGATTGTGAAGCCCTGCGCAAGCGGGCTTTGGTTGCTGTAATGCTGACCGCCCCTTGCAAAGTGGTCTATGACTGCTCCCAAGGTCGCGATGCTGCCGTCGTGCATATAGGGCGCCGTAAGCGCAACATTGCGGAGACTCGGCGTCTTGTATTTGCCGCGATCGGCCTCGTCGAGCGTGATGCGCATCCGCCCAGAATCTGCCGTCGTCACAGGCAGACCGATGTTTTGAAAGCTGTAGTCCGTAAAATCAAATCCTGGATGACAGCTTGCACAGTGCAAGCTGTCGCTTTGAAACAGCGCCCATCCGCGCTGTTGCGCAGCATTCATGGCAGCAGGCTCACGCCCGCTCATGTAGCGGTCCCAGGGCGCATCGCCCGACACGAGCGTGCGCTCAAAGGCTGCGATCGCGCGCGTGAGCGCAAACGCATCGGGCATGTCGCGCCCGTAGGCTTGCCTGAAAAGCGTAGGATATTGCGGATGCTGCTTGAGCCGCTCGAGCACTGCGAGCAGCTCATTGTCCATCTCAAAATGTGCCTCGATCGGCGCAAGCACTTGCAACTCCATCGTCGGCACGCCGCCGTCATAGAAAAAGTAGGGATGCCAAGCGAGGTTGCTCAAGCTAGGCGCATTGCGAAAGCCTTCGCGGTCAGCTATTCCTTTAGAAAATTGCAGCCCATCAGTGAATGCAGCCGATTGCAGGTGGCAACTGCTGCAAGAAATGCTGCTGTCGCGCGACAAGATTGGGTCGTAAAAGAGCCGCTTGCCCAGTTGCACCCGACCATAATTCAGGGCATTGTCAGGCGGAGTCGGCATGGCCGGAAAGCCCTCGGGCAATTCAAATTGGTAGGTGAGGGCCTGCGCCGAGGGCTCGTCCCGATCCAATTGGCAGGCGCTCAAGCCCAAAAGGGCCACGATCACCGCTAGCCAATGATGCCATTTGGCCATCGGATTATTGGATTGCTCTGACGATCTGTCGTGTAATACGCGATGCCAAGGCCGGTTTGTCGAGGGTATGCGTATCAGGATCGACAGTGATGTCGATTGTATCATTTACCCCGAAAAACACCTTTTGCATATCGAGGGTGAGTGTCTGCGTCTTGGTCTCATTTTCGCCCAGCACAATATTCAAATTCCGGAATTCCATTGGTCTCACCAATGAATCAGCGCCAGAATGATACAAGAAAATCTCTTCAGGATGGCCACCTGTAGTATCTGCACGGCCTTCAATCATGGTGAAGACATAGCGGCTAGCCCAGGTCCAGTACATGCCTGTCGTCGTGCTGAGCGGATGCGTCGTCGGATAGCTCGTCTGATCGCTGTGGTTGAGGTCGTAATCGAGCCCGAGGTTGAAACGCATGCCGGTATAGCTGCCTTTGGGGACCGCGCCGCTGATCACATTGGAGTTGGCACGGTAGAGGTCTACCAAAGCGACGTCTTTGACATTCACGACCGAGTCGCTCGGTGTGAGTAATTGCAAGCGACTGATGAAAAATTTCAATACATCGATTTGGTAATTGCGGCCATCTGGAGCCATGTATTTTTGGCTCAGCGATAGGTCATTGGCCCCCCACTTCACAGCAAATGCCAATTGAAATGTGCCTTGTACTGGATCTACGGGGACCGGGTCTGGCTTGCAAGCCGAGAGAGCCAAGATTATCAGCAGCGACGCTGCAAACGCTGAGATGGATGCATATTTTTTCATGGAGATTGTAGATTTTGGGTTTACGCTCATTGGATCGTGATTCCTGTAGCAAAATTATTCATGGCCCGCAGAGCTACGGGCATATTATCAGTTGTGTGGGTGCTGCGTTGGAAATTGTAGCCACTCAAGGCCTTGAGCCAATCGACTTTCATTTCTAAAACAAAGCTTGGCACATCGCCGATCGTGATCGCTTTGTTGAGGCGAACCTCGGTGAGCAGCGGGTCAGTAGCAATATGCATCGTGAATTCACGCGTCAGGTTGCCATTCATGGAGGCACTGGTATCGGCCACGCCCTCAATCTTGAGAAATACATAGCCGACATTCCATGTCCAATGGTCATGAGTGACGGCAGCAGTCGGCGACAAGGGGTGCCCCGTCGGAAAAAGTGTGGGATCGCTGTGGTTGGTCACCGAATCTACGCCGATGTCAAACCTCAGTCCGGTATAATTGCCGGGTGCAATGCTGCCGAAAGTGTAAGAGATATCGGGAGAAGCTGCATCGACATGCTGATACGGATCAAGTGCCACGGAACCCGTGCTCGTGAGCAAAGCAGCATTGGAGATGTAGAAACGAGCCGTTTGGAATTGAAAACTACGTCCGCTGCTGTCTTGGTATACCGTCGCCGTTGAAAATGGCTGATTGCCGACGACGTGGGTGAAGTGGATAAGCATCGACGGTGGCGGCAAAATGCAAGATCCGTCATCGACCCGCGCTTTGGGATCGTAATTGGAGCTATTGGGGTTGGTGCACCCTTCCCGCTTGCAGCCCGTCGCCATCGACAACAATAGCGTCAGCATCAAGGTGCCTACCAGAAACCATTTTGATTGAGCAGCCATGTTCCAAAGATAGTCATGCTTTGCCGATGGAAATAGTCCTTTGGCAGTCAAATCAGGCTATCATGGTGAAAAATCATCTCTTTTTATGACATTCTAAACGCAGCTTGCCCATGAAAACGCCTCAGCCAATCCCAGGTGGGTACGACTGAGGCGTTTTGAAAGAAGTCTTTTGTATGGACTTATTGCCATTGGATCATGCGGCCGCGGGTCTTGCCGCCGGTCACGAGCTTGCTTGCGCCAGCTGCATTGTAGACTGTGCAGGTGAATGTCGCTGCAAATACACGCTGCGTGGCAGGAATGCGGGTGTTGTCGACGAGGGTGTTGTATTCGGTCACCGTGACCGAGCCAGCGCCGAGTGGGCCGTTGTTCGTGTTCCATTCGACGCCGCTGGCGTCAAAAATGCTCACAAAGAAGCCTGCAACGGCTGTTTGGGAGCTGTCGCGTGGTAAGCGACCGACAGGAAATGTACCTGTCGTGACGAGCCCTGCATACTGGTTGAGCGTGCTCGCAGTCGTGGCGGAGGGCGCTACGATCGCCAATGCACCGCTCTTTGCGAGTGTCGTTGGGTTGGGGTTGGTCGCGGCCACGTTGTTGGCGATGCAGGTAAACGGGGCGTAAGTGAGGCCGTTTGCGGCCTGAGCGCCATAAAAGTCGCCGACGATGTTGGTGTACTGATCTTTGCCTTCTTGGTAGGTGACCGTGTCGCCATCCAAGACCGCTTGGAAGTAGTAGTCTTCCGTGATGACATTGGGGTCGATGGGGGCATCGTCGTCGCGGCAAGACATCGCCAAAAGGGTTGTCAAAAGGCTGAAAGCGAGGAGGGATGTGATCTTACGCATAGATTTTTTGAAGCTTTTCGGTGTTCAGAATCTGCAATTGCCCAACAAAGATCGTGCTAAGTCCGAGAGATTTGCAAAGGGTGCATGAAAATTGCCATGGATATGCTGTTACTGCACCAAAACCGCGATCATCGCCACAATGCATCCGGCCACCACAAATCCGCCAATGAAAAAAACAGCCTTCATGGGGTTCAAGTCGCCTTTGCTGCCCATCACGATATAATAAATAATGCCGCCCATCATGAGGCAGATCGATACAAAATAGAGGACCAACGAGAGATTGCTCATGCCACGACAATTGATTTCCAAGGTAGGATATTTTCAACTGCTGTTCCTGATTTTTGTTGGGGAATGAATGCTGTTCGCTCGATTTCTGATGTGGGAATGGTTTGCAGGTCGCCAATTGGGGCATTCCACCCCACGCCGCCATGGGAAGCGACAGATCAGATTGCGATAGTATGGACTTAGTATTAAGTTTGGGTTATGCGAATACAAATTCCACATCGGTGGCTTGCGCGCCACCGCGCTGCCTTTGCGCTGCTCGCCCTCGCGCTGCTTGCAAGCTGCGCGCCCACGCACTACGTGCGTCCACTTCAAAAAGGTGAATTGGCGATCACGGGCACGCTGGGCGGGTCGGTGTTCACCAATTTTGGTTACCCGATGCCGGTGCCTAATACCAGCATCGGTGCCGGCTACGGCGTCACCGAAAAGCTCACGGGTTACGTCTCTGCCTACCCGACGGCCATGGCCTTCGGGGTCATGCAATTCGATCTCGGCGCCGTCTACGGCATCCTTCAACCCAAGGGTTGGCGCCCCGGCGTGAGTGTCGCCCCCGGGCTCAACCTCGCAGGCGATGTCTGGGCACACAAATTCAAGCTTTGGCCTCAACTCGACGCCAATGCATACTGGAACTATGGCAAGCACAGCAACTTTGTCTATGCTGGCCTCAGCTCTTGGTACGAACTCGCAGGCCATCGTGCCCACGGGCAAGATCAGCCGCAGTTCATCCTGCCCGGCTTCCAAATCGGCCACACCCTGAGCGGCAAGCGCATGGACTTCACCGTCGAGCTCAAGGCCAACAATGTCATCAAGAGCAATCAAGACCTCACGATCTCATGGCTCGGCCTCGGCAAGCAAGGCGCGATGGGCATCTATTTCGGACTCACAAAACGATTTGGCAAATGAGAAAGCAGCTATTTTTCGTCGCAATCGCCGCAATTGGCCTGCTCAGCGGATGTTTTCGCCTTGACGCAAACCTCTACAACGCCGACAATACCATCACCGAATATCAATTTGACAACTACATTCACCCCGATGAATGGGACATCAATTTGGATTCCAGCTATGCGATCCAACCGTCCGATATCCATCAGATGACCTTGAATTCCCAAGCCGACGGCGAGGCGACGGCCACCAAGATTGCTGCGACCTACATTGGCGACCCCAGCCAAATCGCCAGCGACACGGTTTTTTTGTATTGCCACGGCAATTACGGCCACATGGACGTGTATTGGCAGCGCGCAAAGGCATTGGCAAATCTGGGCGGCAAACATCGGTACGGCGTGTTGATGTTTGATTACCGTGGATTTGGCCTGAGCGAAGGCGACCCAACCGAAGAAGGCATGTATGCCGATGCAAGCGCCTGCGTCGATTGGCTCAAGGCCATGGGCCTCACCAATGATCGCTTCGCGATGTATGGCTTCAGCCTCGGCTCGGCCGCCGCGACCGAATTGACGGCGCACCCAAAGGCGCTCACGCCGAGTTGGTTGCTGCTGGAAGCGCCATTCGCCAGCGCCGAAATGATGGCCCAAGAAGGCACCGGCCTAGCATTGCCCGGCAGTTTCATCACCAACCTCAAAATCGACAACGCCGAGGAAATCAAGCTTGTGCAGCAGCCGTTTTATTGGCTTCACGGCATCGACGACGCCTTTTTGAGCTACCAAAACCACGGCCTTTCCGTCTGGAACAACTACGCCGGCACCCGAGGCGTCAAAGAAAGCGTCCCCGCCGCCGGCCACGGCAACGTAGTAGGCACCATGGGCGTAGTCGCCTATTCGGCAAGTGTGTTGGCATTTCTAACTACCCAATAAGGAATCAGAATTCACAGAATTTACCGAATCACAAATCGTGTTGAATTCTGGGTGGTTGGGTTTTGGCGATCGCCCTCACCACGCAGAATTCAACACCATGCTCGATTCTACGAATTCTGTAAATTCTGCTCAAATTATGCTCATAAAACGGCCCGTTCACACTTGTGGTATGAACGGGCCAACCGCTAACAAAAGAACGATCAGAAAAGCATCCTGATAAAAGCTTTCGACTCAAAGACCCGTGAGGCCGTCGATGAGTTGCGTGAGTTCTTGAAGATCTTTGATGGGCGCTGCAGAAACTTGCATTTGCAGCACGTGTACGTCTTGGGTTTCGGGCATTGCGACTACATTTTGGATGGTTGCGAGGCGACCGTCGGGGAGGAAGCCGACATAACTATTGGTCACGCTGGGCGCAATGTTGATGTCGAATGCGAAGTCGGCCGACTTGGGCCAGAGGAATTCAACGGTGTTGCGGCCCTTGGCGAGGCCGTAGAGCGTGAGCAGGCGCAGCGGCTGCCCGCTAGGGTCGGTGAAGCGCACCTTGTAGGGGACGCTGCCGCTGGCTTGGCCGATGGCCTCGCCTAGGCAGACCGTGCCGAGTTGGCCCAGGTCGAATTGCAGAACTTGGATCGGCTTTTCGCCAGCAGGCACGGTTGCTTTTTTCTGGGGAATGATATTGCCTTGGGCGTCATATTCCACCACACCGAAACCGTCGTTGCCATTGATCATGGCCTTGTTTGATGGTTTGGCATGCGGGGTGATGGGCGCTGCGGCTGCGCTGCGCCATGCATGCGTCTTGGGATCGAGCGTGAAGAGCTGTCGTGCCTGCAAGGCATCGTCTGCGACGGGCACTTCGATGGAGATTTTGGCATTGGGGGAGAGGATGAGCGTCTCAGGGCCTTCGACTCCGTCGTTCGTCGCACTGATCTCAATCACGTCCGTCGGGCTGATGAGCTTTCCCTCGGTATACATTGGAAGTCCTAAGGAAATGAGCTCGGCAATCGAATTCACCTGCCTCACCTTCAAGTGTATCGGCTTCTGCGCCATAATACCATCTGGCCTTCCGAACGAATTGGCAGGTAGACTCATCGTCGTTCCATCCGCCAATGCTAGCTTTTGCGGCTTACTGCCATCAAAATCCAGCGTCACAGCGGGCACTTGAAGCGCGGAGATCGGCGCCTTTAAAAAGCTATTCTCCTCGGCCATCCGCACATCGGCGGGCAATTCCATGCGCTCTTTTTCCTTGGCCTTCTCTTTATCCTCCTCCTCAACCGCCCAAAAGACCAGGCCGGCAATCGTGAGGATCAGCACCAAGCCGATGAAGGCTTTGGGGTTTTTGTAGAGCGGCACGCGGTAGATGGGTTGCGTGAGGTTGTGGTAAGCAGCAAGTGTGCGACCAAAGTCCTTGTGGCGATCGATTTGCGCATCGCTAGGGACCGGTTGGTCGATATTGATTTTGTATTTATGCTTCATAATTGCCTCCCAGTTTTGCTTTCAATCGTTTTCTGAGGCGTTCTACGATACGGTAGACCTTGACTTTAGCGTTATTTTCCGTGATGCCCACGATGAAGCCGACTTCGCTAAACGGTCGGTCTTCAAAAAAGCGGAGTTCGATGAGCTCGATGTCGTCGGGTTCCATTTCATGGAGCGTTTCGAGCATCACCTCCAGGTAGAGTTCGGAGAGGTCGGTGGACTTGTCGTCATCGACCATGCCCATGACCTTGTCGACTTGCGTCTTCTCGATGCTGATGGTGCGGTCGCCCTTGGCGTTGCGAAAGTGTTGATTGACTTCATTGGAGGCAATGCGGTACAACCATGCCGAAAACGGCACCCCTCGGTAGGAATATTTGGGCAAACTGACCATGGCTTTCAAAAAGACCTGTGCCGTGATATCGCCGGCAAGTTCTTGCTCGCCAGCACGTTTGTACACAAAGAGATAAATCTGCTTGTAGTACTTTTCATAGAGCGCTCCAAACCTGCGAGGGTCCTTTTGGGCCTCCTCGACAAGTCGCAGTTCCTGCTGCAGCTGAGTTTCATTGAGTCTTTGGCGTTCCAAAGTCTTCATGGGGTTAATCATTCAGAGTGCTTTTCATCCAGATAATGAGAAGCTGCCTGAAAGATACACATCGAATCGAAGATTTTTTGTGGGTTGGCAAATGCGCTGCGCTTAGGACTGCCAGATTGGCTCCTCTGCCCAAGCGACATGAAAGCCCATGTAGCGCTGATTGATCTCGGGATAGTCTTTGAAGAGCGTCTTGATCGTCTCTCGCAACTCGACATCTTGGTTGATGGATTTGAGGAGGTAGAGCATACAGGAGAGAATGCCAAAGAGTTGTTTGTCGGTTTGCTCGTCGATGTGGGTGAGGAAGCGGTAGCGCTCGCGCCTTGGGATCATGGGGCGGAGCGGGAGCCATCGATTCCAAAGTCGCATGTGATGTGCACAGCAATTTCGAATGTAGTTGATGCTCAAAAGCCAAGATTCCAGGATTGAAACAGGTAATTGGAATTTTGCAGCGATCAACTTCTTTTGGTCGCTGTCTTTCATATTACTGTAGAGAGAGCAAAGCTTGCCAAACGTCAGCATTTCCATGACCATCCATAGTGGAGGGAGGCTTGGCGTATGAAAATCTTCTCGGTAGCGCTTGATGAACTGTTCACTACTTTCCTTCGTGGCATCAGCGACATAGTCCAGTAATTTTTGGTGATGATCGCGGTTATTGAAATGCGTCGGATCCATATACCAGTGTGGACCAAATGCCATTGCAGTGGTATTGCAAATGGCTGCTTTGATGGTCACTTCAAGCGATTCGACGGCTTTCATGACTACAAATCGCAAACTCCTGTCGAATTTGTAGTGGCGTAGGATCAGTTTGTCGGTTGTTCCTGCCTTCAATGTATACGAGTCCTTGTTGGCTTGGAAAGGAACCACATATCCTAAAAGCCGAAAAAAGCCAATTTGATCGATTGTCCTACGGAAATCGACTTCATCTATGACTTCTAATCCGCGTTCAGTGAGCAATGTTATGTGCTCTGCGGTTTGTAATGCAGGCTTCTCGAACTTCATATAAAAAAAAAGACCCGGAAAAGTGCGCTTGAGTCAGAGGCGTTCCGGGTATGATGAAGCAAAAATACGGCACTTTTCCAGATTTGCAATACCCCCCGCAACTTTTTTTACGAGCTCATTCCACGACAAGCTTTGGACTGGGACCTTGGCTAGGGAGTGGCGTACGCCGCCCGAAAGTTAAGCCAATAGTCGGCCAAAGCGCACAGCGCTACCCTTTTTCTTCGCGCTTGCTGTAGGAGCGCGAATAGCAGTTCATCAGAAAGTCCAACATTCGACCCCAGATTCCCTTATCTTGCATTCCAAAAAAGCACCCATGCCCAAATACATCGCCCTCTTGCGCGGCATCAACGTCAGCGGTCAAAAGATCATCAAAATGGACGCCTTGCGCGCCCTATTTGAAGCGGGCGGCTGCGCCAATGTCCAGAGCTATATCCAAAGCGGCAATGTTGCGTTTGAGCATCCTGAGGCCGATGCAGGGGCTTTACGCAAGCATATCGAGGCGCATGTGAAGGCATCGCTTGGGTATGCCGTACCCACTTTATTGCGGGAACGCAAGGCATTGGAAACCGTCGTCGCCGGCAATCCATTTCCCTTGGATTTGCCCGACTTTGGGAAGAAAGTTTATGTCGCTTTTTTTGAACAGGCGCCTAGTGAGGCTGCGATTGCAAGTATTGCGCCTTATGTCAATGATATGGAGCAATTGGTGGTCAGAGGAGGCGAAGGTTATTTATATTATGCCGATGGTTTGGGCAAAGCCAAACTCACGCATGCCCTCATCGAGCGCAGATTGGGCATGGCAACGATGCGCAATTGGAATACCGTGACGACTTTGCTAGAAATGGCGCAATAAAACTTGATGGATGGAATCAATACCCAGAAGTTGCGAGTTCAAAATTGAACGCAATGGTCCCGTGAGTGCGGCTCTTTTGGGGCTGGGGATTACTCATTTTTCATCGGCTTGTCGATATCTCAAGGATTTGCCCTATCAGCGCAATAGCCACAAAGAACATGTGCAGGTGGTGCTTGATGAACAACGCGGCACTTGCAGCACAAAGCATGGGCTCTTGAAAGCGCTTGCCGAGGAAAATGGTTGCGACAAAGTACAGCTCAGACTCGGGATCTATCGCTTGCATGGTGGCAATGCAGCAGCGGTCGGGCCGATTTTGGATGCTGCAGCTTTGCAATTTCTGCCTGAAGCACACTGGTTTCTGCGAATGAATGGCACAATTTACGACTTCACTTTCCCCGATTTTGAAATCCCTGACTTAGAACAAGAGCTGCTGCTTGAAGTTGATGTGCGGCCAGATCAGATTGGCTCCGCCAAGGATCAAATCCACCGCGATTTTCTCATGAATTGGCTGCTGGCGGATTCCAAAGTTCATTTGAGTTTGGACGAATTGTGGTTGGTTCGAGAAAAGTGTATTTTGGCATTGTCCAGCACATAATGTGTTCATCAATGGCACTTCAAGATACACATATAATTCTCCCCATGCTCACGCGCTACCCGCAGCACGTACAAGACACCGCAATATGGCTGCGTACGCTCATTTGGAATCGATTTCCAGAAAGCAATGAATTGATCTATGAAAAAGCCAATGCCATCGCGATCGGTTGGAGCTTCACGGACAAGTCTGGCGATATTTTCGTGAGTTTTGCCGCCTACACCAAGCACGTGAATTTGGGCTTTCACCATGGAAATTTGTTGCATGATCCTGCGGCTATGCTCAAGGGCGACGGCAATCAATACCGTCACTACAGGATGGGCAAAATTGACGATTTTCCGCTGCAATACATGGTCACATTGATGGACGAATCTTGGATGAACGCCCAAGCAGCGCTGAAGCCCAAGTCCAAACTGATCAGTGGACAAACGATCATCAAGCAACAATTGGGAACAGAAAAGTGACCGCGAGGCAGCTTGCAAGAGTCATTTACGAACCTAGTCCAAACCTTTTCGCGTCGTCATTGGTTTAGAGAAGTAGGAGCGAAGCCATAGGCTGAGCCACCACAAAAAATTCTGTAAATTCTGCTAATTCTGTAAATTCCGCTCCATGATAGGTTACCGCTTCGCTGAATTCGTCCCGCCTGAGAGCAACAAAAGCACGTTTGAACGGCTCAAGGACATCTTTATGCAGCTCATGATCCACACGAGCGGCGACATCAACGAGGCGATGAACTGGATGAATCAGCTCGATCGCAAGTACAATCTCACGACGGATGAATACGGCATGGGCGACTTCATCGACGACATGCGGGCACAAGGATTCATCCGCGACGATGAGGAGGGCAATATGAGCCTCACGGGTAAGTCTGAGCAGACGATCAGGCAGCGCTCGCTGGAGGAGATTTTTGGGAAGCTCAAGAAGGCAAAGCGCGGCGGGCACCGCACCACCAAGGGCGGCCTCGGCGAGGAAACGAGCGCCGACCACCGGCCTTATGAATTTGGCGACCGCTTAGAGCAAATCGCGATGACCGACTCGATCCGCAACGCGCAGATCAACCATGGCATGGATTCCAATCGCCTCACGGAGAATGACTTGGAAATCCATGAGCAAGAATTTACCACCGCCTGCTCGACGGTGCTCATGATCGACATCAGCCACTCGATGATCCTCTATGGCGAGGACCGCATCACCCCTGCCAAAAAGACCGCGATGGCCTTGGCCGAGCTCATCACTACGCGTTACCCCAAAGACACGCTCGACATCATCGTCTTTGGCAACGACGCTTGGCAGATCGAAATCAAAGACTTGCCCTACCTGCAAGTCGGTCCCTACCACACGAATACCGTCGCAGGCCTGGAGCTCGCCATGGACTTGCTGCGCCGCCGCAAGACAAGCAACAAGCAGATCTTCATGATCACCGACGGCAAGCCCACTTGCATCAAGGAGGGCATTAAATACTACAAAAACTCTTGGGGCCTCGACCGCAAGATCCTCAACAAGACCCTCACACTCGCGGCGCAATGCCGCAAGCTCAAAATCCCGATCACAACCTTCATGATCGCCAAAGACGAGTGGCTGCAAGAATTTGTTCAAGAATTCACGAAAATCAACAACGGCCGTGCATTCTACAGCGGATTGAATGGTTTGGGCGAATTTGTGTTTGAGGACTATCAGCGCAATCGGCGGAAGATGACTCGGTGAGAGGAATGCTTTTGTAAACATTGGCCATCGTCAAAGGGTGCATTCATTTGTTTATTGCGACTTGCAATGGAAAAATCGCTGGAATTTGAAACGATGCCTATTCTACCTTTTGTGGAGGGCCACCCCGCTAAACTGATCATAGGTACATTCCCGCCCCACAGGAGTCGTTGGAAATATGAATTCTTCTTTCCAAATCTGCAAAATCGACTCTGGAACACGCTGGGCCGGGTAGCTCATGCCCAATCGACATATTCCGTCACATGCAATGCCTTCGATGCAGCAGCCGTAGAGGAGCGCAAAGGCATCCTGCGAACATTGAACGCAGCGATGGTGAACATCATCTATTCCTGTCATCGCAAGGACGGCAGTGCGCTAGACAATGATCTGACGGTGATAGACTTACATCCCATTGTCTCCGAAATTCTAATGCCGCATCCAAGCATCACCTCCATTTTTCTCACCAGCGAAAGTGGCCCCAATAGTTGTCTCAGCCTGCTCAAACGGCATCTTACGGCGCAGGGAATACGCTTCCACGGGATCGGCGGAGCAAAACGTAGCCGAGAAGAGCGGATAGAGGACCCGTGTTGCGGCCATTTTTTCCTTGAAGATAGGAGAATTCAGGTCTATTCGTTGTATTCGCCATCGCCGACGGCCATGCGTTCCGGCGTGACCGAGGAGGTTCTTTTTCGGCAGTATGGGTGTGTTTTGAGATAGAAATTTTTGATAAATTTGAAAGGTTGTAAGTCTATTATTTGCCACCAAAGAAACACAATGACAGTCTCTGAAATCCTCGCGCAGCTCAGGGAAATGGGCTCTGCCCAGACCTTGAAGACCTTCATCAACCATGGCGGCCCTGCCGACAAGATGTATGGCGTCAAGGTTGGCGACATGAAGACAATCGTCAAAAAGGTGAAGAAAAACCATGAGCTCAGCATGGGGCTCTACCGCTCTGGCAACAGCGATGCCCAGTACCTCGCGGGCCTCATCGCCGATGAGAAAAAGATCTCCAAAGCTGACCTGCAAGAGTGGGTCGAGGGCGCCACATGGTATATGCTCAGCGAGTACACGGTCGCGTGGATCGCTGCAGAGAGTCGATTTGGCTGGGAGCTAGGCCTAGAATGGATCGAGTCACCTCGAGAAATGACGGCAGACGCCGGCTGGTCCACGCTCGCTAACCTTGTAAGCATCAAGCCGGACGAGGAACTGGACTTCGCGCACATCATCCAGCTTATCGAGCGGGTGGAGGCGACGATCCACCAGGCACCCAACCGTGTGCGTTATGCGATGAACAGCTTCCTGCTCTGCGTGGGCGGCTATATGCCTCTGCTCACCGAACGTTGTATCGCAGCTGCGCGCAAGATCGGAGTCGTCACCGTAGACATGGGCGGCACGGCCTGCAAAGTGCCACAAATCGAGGATTACTTGAAAAAAATGGAAGGAAGGGGCGTCATCGGCAAAAAGAAAAAAATGGCGCGCTGCTGAGGCTTAGGCAATTGCCACCGTCTACGGATTGCGGGATCTGCCGCCAAGTAGGGCACGACGCGCTGCGTGATGTCCTCAGCTTCGCCCCACAATATGGCGGTCGGCTGGAGCGTGGTGGTGCAGCCTTCATAGATTACGACCAAGGCTATTTTGGACCTGATGTCGGAAATTAGCGTATCCTGCAGGACTCCTTGATAGGACATCAATAGATATTCTGCATTGCGGATCAAATTGCGTTCCTCAGCTTCTAGCCGGGTGATTTCAGGTTGGTAGCGCTTGGCTGTATCTTGGGTGGAAAAATCTGTTGGGGCAGGATAACAATTCGTCCTTGTTTTAAGCGAAGCGTTGATACGATCAGAGAATAGTGCCACTTTGTTTTGGTATTTTTCGGCGATGCCCGAGGCAATCGCGATGCTGTCCTCGTCTGCAATACAGAGCTTGACGGGCTGCGCGGCGAGGATTCCTGCAAACAATTGCAAAAGCAAGACCGCAGTGATCCGGCGAAGGAAGGGCAGGGTTTTCATATTGCGCCCATAACGAGCGCTCGACCATTGTTATTGTATTGCGGGGCGATCAGGCCTTGCTGCGCAGCAAGGCCGCTATCCCATCGGCGAGTGGCTCCACCGATGTTGGGCATTTGCGCAGCCACAATTCAGGCTCGATCACCTCCAATTCCGAAACGCAGAGGCGATCTTCGTTGTCCCAAATCATGTCCACACGGGCATATACAGGTGGAAGCGGGCAGGCCGCCATCACCTCCATCGCAAATGCCTTTTCCTCAGGGCTAGGAAAGTATTCATGCACCGAACCCCCAAAATCATCCTGCACCCGGAAGTCGCCTTCCTTTACCTTTTTCAGAACCGCGTGGGTGTATTGACCATTCATGATCATCAATGTGATCTCGCCTTTGCGCGGCACGTTGTATTGAAATTCTTGAAGCAACATATCCTCCTCATCGATCAATTGCCTGAAAATTTCCTCGAATTCATCCAGATTGCTGAGGTCAAACCGGTAAGTATGACGCGCTGCGCCCGATACAGATGGCTTGAGCACAAACTCGGCCCAGCCGGTCTCGTCGACAATTTCTTGCAAATCGCGCTCATCACCCCGATCTATAAAAAGGGTCGGCGGTATCGCAATTCCCTTCCCAGCGAGCTCGCCCAGATAGATTTTGTCCATATTCCAACGCACCAACTGCAGATCGTTTACAAATTGCGTCTTGGACTCAGTTTCAGAAAGCCATTTAGAAAACTCCGCAAAGCGATCAAAATAATCCCATGTCGTGCGAAACATAGCGAGACGCGTCTCACGCCAATCAAACGTAGGGTCGTCCCAATTGGTTCGGTGAACTTTGAGGCCGCGCTTTTCGAGTGCAGTACGCAGCAATGTATCATCTTCGAAAATATTTTCTACATACCAATCCCCAGGTTTTGGATCTACATAACGGGATTCGGTAAGGAGTGTAATATCGTAGGTAGGCATCTTTGGGGTCGCAATTTTTTAAGTTGGGAAGATCAATTAATCTGGGCTGGAAAACTGGCGTACAACTTGGTAAACGCCAGCAATTTGACTCCATTCAGGATCGTGATTGGATTTGAATTGCAGGAATCTCGGCGCCGCCTCGGGCATGGCCTCTGGAAGCTCATACACGGCACCACCGATTGCGCCCACGTCGTCTGGCTTTCCCAAAAACATCATTTCAAAATTGTTGCGGTGCACGGTAGTTCCGACAAATATAACGTCGACTTCAAAGTGGATCGCTTCAAAGAGCCTGATCGACAGGTTGTTCAGCAGCTCCATTTCGGTTTCGCTTGGCATTTCATATTCAGGATCGACATCCATGCAAGCCAATTGTATGATCCAAATCCAACTGTATTCGGGATCGGGAAATTGCGAGAGCAAGGATTTGTTGAGCATGGCGGCAAATGGCTTATCGTTGATGTCGCAAACAAACTCAAAAAGCCCTGGCCGGGTGCGCGGATCATCTGCTGGACGAAAGAATACATTCATATTGTGCGATACTTTTTTGAAAATTGATCGAAGATGAATCACGCAGGAAAATTCAAAACTTTTCCTTTTTCTTCCAGCAACAGTTTTGCCTCATCCCAGGATGGAAGGTTCTCCGTTTCGTAGGTGTAGATGCGGATCTGAGTCGATAGTTTGGCACTTTGTTTCATTGCCTCAAGATGGGCCCCAGAACGTGCGAAATCCTTGATCGCCTCCGCCGAATCCCAAGCACTCATCGTGAAATGGAGTTTCCACCAGCCCGAATTTTTCATCTTTACAAAACCTTTGGCTTTTTGGGTTTGCCCAAAAATTTTGCGCCCATGGTTGCTGAGTGTGAAGAATTGCCACGGACTGCGCAGCAGGATGGAGGTGAGGGTGACATACATACGTTTCTCGTCATTGGGCGGACAGCGCATCAGAAATCCAAATCTACACACAACCGCTGCATATTTTCAAACGCGATTCAATCTCGGAGCTAAATTTTACGGACGTAGGAGGAATTTTGGCATATGTGGCGCTTGGTGTAACGGGCGAGGTTTGAAAAATGAACCAATCAGTGCATCTAAACCGTTCAAGATGGTCATTCAAATCATTAGGGTAGGTTTCAAACCAAGTAACCGACGACAAAATTGATGTTTTGATGCGGGAAAATGCAAGTTCAGATTTGCTGTTGTCTAGGCGTCATTGAGCTCCTCCTTCTTTTGGAGGATATTGATGCACAGATTGTTTCCATTAAATGGAATGCTGGCTTTAGCACCATTGAGTGCATAAATTTGTTCCTTTTTATTCATTGTGAAATTCTGGATTCTTGCTGTATGCCAGTCTAAAAAAAGTGTTTACCCTCTCGTTCTTTTTTGTGGAAAAGTGTGATTGTAAACGTCTTCACACTAAAGTGTAAAAATAATTTCAAAAATCACCTGTAAATTAGATTGTCATGAATCATCGTTTTGCAAACGCTCTTGTATTAAGTGGAGGTAGCATCAAAGGTGCTTTTCAAGCTGGTGCCATCGCCGTGGCCTTGGAGCAAGGCTTCGTTCCCGATGCCATTTATGGCATCTCTGTCGGCTCGCTCAACGGCGCTTTTCTCGCAGACCGCGCTGGCCGTGCCGCACTCAAAGGCAAGTCACCCGACTGGCCCGCCATTGGCCGTGAACTGATTGAATTTTGGAAGCGTGAAATCAAGTCGAGCGACGATATCGCCAAGAAAAGGGGCTTTCTGGGCATTGCTTCAAGCTTTTTGTTCAAAAACTGGGATGGACTCAGCGATACCACGCCCATCAAAAATCTGATCCGCCGCGAGATCGCACTGGACAATATTCGCTCTTCACCAGTCTATTTTGCTTGCGGAGCAACCAACCTGAGCACGGGTGAGATTTATTACGCCGACTTTGACAATTCGGGCCACAATCTCATCGAATACATCATTGCAAGTGCGGCAATACCGTTTTTTATGCCGCAAGTGTTGATTATGCGTGTGGTCGGCGACGCTTTGCGAGAGCAAGTATATATCGATGGTGCAGGCCGCGACTCTTCCCCATTGAATATTGCGATCGAAAAGGGGGCCGAAAATGTCGTGGGCATCTATTGCCACCCCATTCATTTGGATGCGAAACCTGCATTGGAACACCGCAAGTTTATGGTGTACACGCAGCGGGTAATGGACATTTTGAGCAATGAGCAGATCAACAATGACCACAAGATCGGCACGCTTATCAACGAGCTCATTCGCGGCGGTGCAGGCACCCAAGCGGGTTCGCCACTAGCCGGCAAGCGTGTGATACGTGGGCTCAAGCGCGTCATTCGGCCAGAAAAGGAAATTCCCTTTCAGCAGGATGAAATTACTCCCGAAGTCGTTGCCATGATGATCGAATGGGGCAAACGCAATGCCATCGGCTACTTTCAGGACTTGGAGCATGACGCAGACGAGGATCCCCGTCGACGTTCCATTCACGCTGCCTAGAGGACGCTAAAATCATTATTCAAACTCGATTGAAATTGGGCAATTTGTGGAATGATTCGCAGGTTGCCCAATTCGATTTTGGGAGCTTTCTAACCGCTTCAGAAGCCACGGTCGGAGAGTAGCTTTTTGCTTTCTTTGCTGTTCAAGCGGCGCAATCCTTTGACCGCCAAGTCGCGAAACGTGAGGTTGCTTGCATCGAGCATCTCGTGAAACAAATCAAACACCTTTTCAGACCTTGCATCAGCCAACAATTCCAAGATCCAGCATTTCAGGCCGTGGTCGGTTTCTGCACGAAATTCTGCGATCAGTTCCTCAGGAAATTTGCCGGCATGCGCCAAAATCATATTGTAGCCCTGCTCCTGCTGATTGGCGTGCTTGCTGCGCATGCGTTCCATGGCAGACAGGAAGTAGGCGGAATCTATTTTTAGGGCCATGAAAAAACTACGTTGTGAAGCGATGCATTGAGCGGCAAAGATAGCTGTAAATGATTGACCACTGGTACACGAGGATGGATCTGCCGATTAAATCGTGCTTCGCCCGGCGTTCAGGATTGCCGCAGATGGTCAGCCGTGAGATCCAGCCAGGCCGGATTCACCAAGAATAGGATCATGGCGAGCAGCAACAGGATTCCGTAGAAGGCATTAAATCAGGGCATTCCATCCGGTTTTTGAATCCCAAAATTCGATTCTGATCATTGAAGTCCTCTCTGAAAAACAATCCCCCCGCGAAATCCGTTATCTTGCCTCCTAGACATGAATATGCACCAAGATTCTCCAAAAATCCACACTTTCGGCGCGCTCAAGGCGGCTGGATATACCTCTAAAACCATCAAGGACGAGTTGCGCGACAACTTGATTTTGAGGATGCAAGCTGGCGACGATGTCTTTCCGGGCGTCTACGGCTATGAGGACACTGTGATCCCCGACGTTGAGCGGGCGATCTTGAGCCGCCACAACATGATCTTGCTCGGTCTGCGTGGCCAAGCCAAGACCCGCATGGCACGGCAGATGATCTCGCTGCTCGACGAGTGGATTCCTATGGTGCAAGGCTCTGAATTGCAGGATGATCCCTTCGCGCCCATTAGCCGAGGAGCAGTCGAGCTGTTGGAGGAAATGGGCGATGCAACTCCGATCAGTTGGCTGCACCGCAATGAGCGTTATGCAGAAAAGCTCGCCACGCCCGACGTCTCTGTTGCCGACCTCATCGGCGACCTGGACCCGATCAAGGCCGCCAATCTGCGGCTGAGCTATGCCGACGAAAAGGTGATCCACTTCGGCCTGATCCCCCGCAGCAACCGCAGTATCTTTGTGATCAACGAGTTACCCGACTTGCAGGCCCGCATCCAAGTGGCGCTCTTCAATATTTTGCAAGAAGGCGACGTGCAGATACGCGGCTTCAAGTTGCGCCTGCCGCTTGACATTCAGTTTGTCTTCACCGCCAACCCCGAAGACTATACCAATCGGGGCAGCATCGTGACACCGCTCAAGGACCGCATCGAGAGCCAAATCCTCACGCATTATCCGAAAAGCCTCGAAATCGGCCAAAAAATCACCAAGCAGGAGGCCCACATAGCCGCCTCGGCAGCCGAGCGCGTGGCCGTACACCCGATCTTGGAGCGCCTCATCGAGCAGATCGCCATCGAGGCCCGTGGCAGCGAATTTGTCGATCAAAAAAGCGGTGTTTCCGCCCGTTTGACGATTTCAGCATTGGAAAATCTCGTGAGCGCGGCCGAGCGCAGGAGCCTGCGTACGCACACCACCCACACCCATGTGCGCGTGAGCGACCTGTGGGGCGTGGTGCCCGCGATCACCGGCAAGATCGAACTCGTGTACGAAGGCGAGCAAGAAGGCCCCGCCATCGTCGCCCAAAATCTGATCGGCAAGGCCATTCGTGGGCAGTTTGTCGACTATTTCCCCAACCCTGAGGAGCTGCGCAAAGGCAGCAAAAAGGACAATCCCTACGATGTCGTCATCCGCTGGTTTGGCGCTGGCAACAAGGTGGACATGCTGCTCGACCTGGGCGAAGCAGACTACGCCTCAGCCCTCGGCGTTGTGCCGGGCCTCGAAGCCGTTGTCACCGAATTTCAGCCCGAAGCCAAAGGCGCCGAGCGTCTGCTCTTGATGGAATTTGTGCTGCACGGCCTCGCCGAGTTTTCCCTGATCGGGAAGTCTAGGCTCGAAAAAGGCGTCGTGTTTCAAGATTTCATGAGCGGATTGTTGAGCGGTGGCTTTGGGAAAGGCGGGGAGGATGAAGACGAGGATGATTTTTGATTTTTTTGAAATGGTCAGTGGCAAGTTGGGAGCCGATTCCGTATTATTGTAAATAGATCTTAGTGGAAATGGCATTTCTGATCCGTAGGAGCCCGATTAATGTATCTAGACGGAGGCTTGTAAAGCCATCCGAACGTTCGTTTGGGCCAAAGTTGATCGCTTTTTTTGTCCGAAATGAAAACCGGAGAGTTTTCATTTCCGCTATTCCCAATTTGACTTCGAATTCCACGTCGCAATACATTGATATTTTGCGAGATTCTCGCAACGTTTCCTCTGAAAATGAACCCAATACTTCAATCGTACAGGCTCAGGTCTTGGACATTGAGGAGCAAAAGGTTATTCTTCAATGCTTAGTAAATCCAGATCGCCATGAATTTCAGGTCAGAAGTTTCGACCGAGAACTTTTTGAGGGGATGAATGGGTTTGAAATTGGAAAGTTCGTGGAAATCGAGATACAATCACAGCCTGGAAAAAGAAGTTATTCCTTTCGTTTGGTCGATGGGGCGAATCTTATGCCACTATTCGACCTAGATTCAATGTTCGAGAGTTTAATCGATTCTCCAATTTTTCAGAAAATGCCGCCTGTCGATGAGGGTGACATTTAAGGACGTTGGACAGGGAGATAGTATTGTCATTGAATGGGACTATGATGGGACTCCAAAGATGGGAATCGTCGATTGTCGAAGATATAAGGGCGTCAATCCTGTATTGGAACATGTCTCAGGGTTGAAAACCAAAGAGTTATCATTTGTTTTTCTTACCCATCCGCACAAGGATCACTTTTCAGGAATGCTGGAATTGCTTGCATTTTGTGAATCCAATGACATCAAAATAAAACGATTTGTTCACACCTTGCGGGCCGATCGACGGTGGATTGAGAGTCTAAAATCAAGTGTTGGGGGTGAAAAGGATTATCGGCAGTTGGTCTTTTTACTTCATAAAGTCGATGCATTGTTGAAAAAAGGAATCATAAGAATCGCCGCACATGCAGAGATCGATTGGAGTATTCCACTGAATTCAGAATGGACGTTGAGGAGCCATGCTCCTTCCGAGCAAGAATTAGCCAATTACCATTTGCGTGTTGCCGGTTTTAAAGAGTATGATGCAGATAAGAGTCAACGCGCAGCAAATCTTCTATCGGCGATATTAACAATTACATCGACGGGTACAAATTCCAAGGCGATATTGACCTCCGATGCAGAAGTGGAGGTCTTTGACCGACTTTGCAACCGAAATGAAGAAGTTTTTGATGGTCAGTTATTGTTGGCCCAGATTCCGCATCATGGTTCAATTCATAATCATCATTTTGCTTTCTGGAGTCGCTTTGAAAAGGTCTTCGGCTGTCCAGCAATCATTTCCGTTGGCGAAAATGAAAAGTATAAGCATCCTGATAGACAGGTTGTGCATGATTTCCAAGTGCTTGGGTTCGAGGTGTATTCAACAAATGACGTAAATGGGTTCAAGCAATACAAGCAAGATAACGTCGATGAATCGCTTTCCTCCAATCTTGATGCCGTGAGTTTTCTCTTGGATCATGACATCACTGGTCGCGACCTATCATTCCATCTGAATGCCAACCATGCTACGGCAATTACCATAGTAGAATGACAATCGAAGGTTTCTAAGATTCATTACGATTCTCAAAAAAATCCTATTCTCAAAACAATATGCCCGACCAATCCCCCGAAAAATCCCTGATCATCGCCGCTGAAAGCGGCGACACCGCCACCGTCGCGCAAATGCTTGCCGCGGGCGCTGACCCCAATGCCATGGGGCCACAATCGGGTTCCTTGCATGTCGCCGCGTTTGGCGACCACTTGGCGATTGTGAAATTGCTGCTCGCCAATGGCGGCAACCCCAATTTGCCTGACGTGCGCGGATTTTATCCCCTGCAATTGGCTGCGAGCAAGGGGCGCGCTCAGGTTGCGGCCGCTTTGATCGCAGCCGGCGCCGATCTCGAGGCCAAAACCAAACATGGCGGCACTGCCTTGCATGTCGCTGCGGCTTCCAATTTCCCGGCTGTTGTAGCCTTGCTGCTTGATGCAGGCGCCGAGATTGAAGCACGCGATGCGGGTGGCAATACTGCGCTCGCAACGGCCTGCGGCCTAGGCAGTCTCGCAGCCTTTGAGGAACTGGAAAATGCCGGCGCCAACATGAAAACCCTGAGCGATGGCGAAGAGACCTTGCTCATCAAGGTCGCAAGAGGCATCAAGGTCCTGCGCGTGAAATCTTGGTTTTCACAAGCTTCCATCGACGGCGTGCCTGTGCAGTATGCAATCAAAAATGGCATATTCACCTCAACTCAAAATGGCGTGACCAAGGAGCTTTCTGAACAGGAGCAACGCGATTGCGCTTCCCAAGACTGGGGACCAAAGGGCCATCTCGCCTATCTGAATGCCATCGTGCTCGGCCAACGCTTGATCGCGGAAAAGTTTAGCCCAAACGACGCCGACGCCTCCGGCCATACGGCCTTCAGCTTGGCTTGCCATGCGGGTGTCGGGATCTTGATCCACGACATGATCAAAGCGGGAGCTGTGGACCATATCACCCATGAGGAGGGTTTCCAACCCATTCATTTGGTGGCTGGTAGCGGGAGCCTGAGTGGATTGTGGGCCTACGTGAATTATACCGACGCACTCAAGGTGAATGCGGTCGATGCTTATGGATGGACGCCGTTGCATTGGTTGGCAGACATCGGCGGGGACCGCGCGATGGCCACTTTGCTGCTGGAAGCGGGAGCGGACAAGGCCGCCAAAAGCACGAAGGTGCGTGGTGGCGACATGCCCATAGGCATCACGCCTACAGAGGTCGCGGCACATTGGGGCGATGCAGAAATGGCTGAAGCTTTGAAAATTTCCTGAATGCGGATGGAGGATCTTGCCTTCAATCCTGCGTTTTGATACGCGAATATTGAGGAAAATGCATTCCCAAACGCAATTTCCTCAATTCATCAGCCAGCAAGATGTAGCTTTTGGGCAAGGATCTATTTGGGTGGCTCGGAGGTCGCAGGGATTTTGCCGCGCGTGCCCATGTAGTTGATGCTGCCGTCGGGGAGAATGTAAAAGACCCAGGTCTTGCGGTTGATGCATCCGCTAGGACAGTCGCCCTCGCCGATGCTGTATTTGAGCGCGAGCCCGTTTTTGCTGTCGCTGCCAAATGTGATGTCGTTGCCGTCGCCGACCTTGCCCTCGGCCTCGGCATGACGGATCGATTCAAAATTCTTCACCAAAAATGCCAGCTCCTTGGTATTGACAAAGCCTGCCGTTTCCATCGTGAGCGAGGGGCCGAGCGTGGTCTCACGGTAGTTTTTGATCGTGATTTTGTTTTTGGTGATGAGTTGGTTCAGGTACAGGTTGTTGGTAAGGGTGACGCCCTTGCTCCAATTTTCCTTGAATGGCGAGTCTTTCTCCAAAACCACCATGATCTGCCTCAGATTTGGATTTTTCAGCGTGTGGATGCCGCTCAAGTCAGGGATCGAATCCGCGTCTTTGCACATCCAATAGATTTTGGAGAGCAGTCCGAAGAAATAATCGATTCTGTCTTGGGGAATGGTCGCGTCCAATTCGCCGGTTTGGGCTGAGCTGTTGAGTTCTCGCACGGCGAGTCTCGCTGCGTCTTCGCGATAAGCTGCGGCAAGCTCGGCTGGAAGTTCTCGGGCGGCCTTCGATTTTTGGGATTTGCCACCCGATTTACAGGCCGGAAGGCATAGCAGCAGTGATGCAGCAAGCAAAAGCCCTAGGAGATAGTTAACTTTCATGTTCAAACGAATTACGATCGGCTGGAAAATAGGAATTTTTTTGCAACCTGACGTGATTTCGGGTAAAGTCCTTCCAAATGAGGTGCTGTCATTCTTCCAAATCTCCCATCGATGCTTAGATTTGAGAATGAAAAAGTTGTGGATCATCATTTTGGCTTTGGGCTGTTTTCTGGGTGTAAAGGCACAGAATGTCGGGGGCGGATTGCTCGTGGCGGGCGTGGCGAGTCAAATCGACGGCGACGCATGGGGCGGATACAACAAGATTGGCTATAGCTTGGGCGGATTTGCTTGGTACGATTTTAATGACCGCATCAGCCTGATGCCCGAAATCACCATCAACCATCGGGGTAGCCGAGAGGTCGTGGAGGCTTATGGGCAATACAACCTCAACCTGATCGATGTGCCGCTCTTGCTAAGGTACCGCTTGCTGGGTGCCCCCCAAGAAAAGAGCTTGCTCTTTGAAGCTGGGCCGAGCGCCAACATTCTTTTTGGAGCCAAGGGCGGATTTGGCGACAATCGGCTGGACTTGATGAGCAATTTCAATCGGTTTGGAATCTCAGCCAATGTCGGTGCGACAGGCTTTTTGGGACGCCATGTCGCTGTTTTTGGACGTTGGACCTATTCATTGACCAATCTCAATCAAAATGCACGTGCCATCCGCGCATACTGGCGCTGCCATTTCATCACCTTCGGCCTCAAGTTTGCCTTCAAATAAGCGCTCACACACCTTTGCACAAACGACAGGGGCGACCAAAACGATCGCCCCTTGGGATTTGCGCAACTGAATAGGTCGCACGGTTGGTCTGACTGACCTATCTTACTTTACTGCAATGCGTTGATTGGCAGTTCCATCGTTGGTTGAGACCCGCAAGATGTAGAGTCCGGTTTCCACAGCTGAGACATCGAGCACGTTGGCATCTGCAACGAGGGTCGTGACATATACCTGCCGACCGCTCAGGTCCAACAATTCGGCTTGCCCACCCGTCAGGTTACCATTCAGGTGCAATTGGTCAGTCGCCGGATTGGGGAATGCGCTTACTTGAAGGGTCTCCGCTGCATGTCCGGTGATGCTTTTGACATCGGTAAAGCTACTTTGGCCGTTGTTGTCGAGCTGCCTGATGCGATAATAGGCCGTGCCAGTGAGTGGTTTAGGATCGGTGAAGGTATACGTGGAGCCCTCTGCCGCCACGCCTTGCGCCCTGCGCTCGCCGATCGTTTCGAAATTCGTGCCGTCTAGGCTGCGCTCCACCCGATACAAATCCGCATTGGTTTCTGCAGTCGTCGTCCAGTCGATTTTTGCGGTTTGGTCAGATTGTAAAGCGACGCTGTAGGCACTGTAAGTCACTGGCAGAATGCATCCGCCACCGGTGTAGTACACCGTGAGCTCCACGTTGTCGACGAACATATAGAAGGTGCTCGGTCCGGAAAGGCGGGTCACGCTGTACAGGATTCCAAATCCAGGGTCCATGACATCAGCGGGCGTCCAAGTCGTTCCCCACAGGTCGGTAGAGTTGCCATAGGTATTGGTGTAGTCTTTGTCATCGTAGTAGCCAGTGCCTGCTCGGTCGTCACCGACGATGGCGCCAGCTTTCATCAAGACGATGGATGCATCGGCAAAGTCGGCAATGAAGTCTTCTTGGTGACCTTCGATATTGGCTTCGATACCCGTGATCGTCGCCCCAGGAGGGATCACCCAGCCATAGTCGGAAACCTCGAGGTATTTTGAGGTCTCGCCAGCTGACAATTGTACCCGTGCATATAGATCGTCTGAGAGTGTTGAGCGGTTCGGATTTGCCCAATTGTTGGAGCTGCCAAAGTTCACGTTGCCAGTGACGTTGCCTGTTCCTACAACAGAGCACTGTGCGTGGAGGTCAGTGACCACCACCAACAGCATCAAGGTCATTGCCGTGAGCATTGCGATCCTGCTTTGCAGGCTCGAGCAATTTGGGGTAAGCATTTTTTCCATGGCTTCACAATTTTGATTTTCCGAATACCCAAGCGGGCCAATACCCAATGATAGCGTTCGTAAAATCGGCCTCCTATCCATTATGATAGGTGTTTGATAGGGTGCTTTCGTAAGCTATCAGCGAGAATTTACGATACCGCCTAAATCGCTAATTCAGCGTTTTTGGGGCTTTTTTGCCTGCCATCTGTAAGAAAATGATTCGATTATCGTAATATTTGTTTCTCGAAGCTCATTTTAATAACGTAAGTATTGAGTTATGTTTGATGGAAAATCGTTTAATCTACTGTAGCGCTTGCCGAGATATTCGCATTGACGAGGTTTGGCATGTGAAATGGCGATCGATGCATAACTGCTGATGAATTTCCTGCCAAAATGAAGCCTCTTCCTTAAATGCGTGTTACTTTGGGTAAAGTATGGTTCAAAAATATAGGCATTGAGCTGCTTTGGATCGTATTATTTAGATATTTCGGTTGCTGGAGGCGAATTTTAGAATGTTACTTTGGGGTATTTTTTGTTAGCAAAGTTCCGTGGTGATCGCCCCATCTTTGTAGTGTTGGTTCTGCAGAGAGAGCTAACGAACGTAAAAATACAAGATTTCCGAATAGTTTGTGGTTCTTAGGTTGGTCGTTTTGACAGACAGAGGGAAGAGTTGTCCCTCTGTTTCTTTTTTACCCTTACCCACAAATCCACATCCGCTACAGCTTGAATCCTGCCCTCGATCAGCCTATCTTTCCCAACTGAAAGCTCAGGATCAAAGATGTATGCTGTAATCGATTTGGAGACCACGGGAGGTAGTGCGGCCAATGACCGCATCACCGAGATCGCCATCGTGGTTCACGACGGCGAGCGCATCGTGCGTGAATTCAGCACGTTGGTCAATCCTGAGCGCCGCATTCCCGCCTACATTACCGATATCACGGGCATTTCTGATGATATGGTGGCATCGGCGCCGCGCTTCTATGAAATCGCCAAAGAGGTGGTGGAGCTCACCGATGGCTGCATCTTTGTTGCCCACAACGTCGGCTTTGACTATGGATTTCTCCGTGAGGAGTTCTCTCGGCTCGCCTACACCTATCAGCGGGAGCGGCTGTGCACCGTGCGCATGAGCCGTACGCTCATGCCAGGATTGCCATCTTACAGCCTGGGTCGGCTCTGCGCTTACCTCGGCATCGAGATTCATGCCCGCCACCGGGCCAAGGGTGATGTGGACGCTACGGTGTTACTTTTGGAAAGGTTGATCACATTGCAGCCCACGCTTGGAGCCTCGCAGCGCAAGCCTGCGCGGGATCCCTATGCTGCATTGCCACAAGGCATCGACCGCAAGTGCCTTGCAGCGTTACCAGAAGACCCTGGCATGTACTTTTTCCACGATGCGGCAGGTGCTGTGATCCACGTCAATGCCAGTCGCAACATTCGTCTCACGGCCCTCAAGGAATTGCAGCAGATTGGCAAGGCAAAAGGCAATGACAAATTGCAGCCCGAGCAACTTTGTGATGTTACTTGGGAGCTTACGGGCAATGAGCTGCTTGCACAATTGCGGCTGGAAGAGGAGCGTGCAAAGCTAGCTGCTGCTACAGGCTCCCTAAAAGAGAAGGTCATCGGCAAATGCGGCGTCTTTGCCTACCAAGATCAGCGCGGCTACCTGCGCCTGTACATCGACAAATTGCAAAAGGGCAAGGTCAGCTATGGCCAATTTGCCAATGAGGGCGATGCCAAGGCTGCCTTGGAGGCCCGCTTGCGCAAGCATGGGCTCTGCGCCTTGCTCGGTGGCCTGGAAAGCGGCAGCGACGCCTGCTCATGGGTGGGCGAGGGCACCGATGGTTGCGCTGGCGCTTGTACCGGCAAGGAGTCGGCCGATGCCTACAATGAGCGCCTGCTTGCAGGCATACAGGGCCTGGGATTCCCTCACCCGGCATTTTTCTTGCTGGGAGACGGCCGTGCACATGGTGAGATCGCCGTCATCGGCATCGAGCACGGGCAGTTGCTTGGATTTGCCTATCTCGACGAGGCTCAGGGATGGGATGATCCACTTTGGGTCAAAAGCTTGCTGAAACCATTGCAAAGCACCGAGTCGACGCGGCAAGTCTTGCGTCAGTACTTGGCCAAAAATCTACGTTCCAAGCTCGTTCCCTACTGATATTTGTGTAAAAATGGATGGATCACCCGGGGCGATTGGCGTTTTGGGAGGATTGTTGTCGGTTTTGGGGAATGTTGTAGCCGCTGTCACGATGGGGGCTATAAAAAAGTCGCCCCGGGTTTGGGACCCGGGGCTTCATGAAAAGAATCAAAAATCACCCTCTAAAATTATTACAACGCAGGTTGCAGTGTGCTTTGAGCAGCTTCTGAGCCCCTGCGGTTGAACTCATAGTGTTAACTTAACAAGACAAATATACAAAGCGTTTTTTTATTTGTATCAAAAATTCGAAGAATTTTCGATCTAAACCGTTAAAGGTGGGGATTTCTTCGATGAACCTATGGGAATCCTAGGATGGGGCTTGAAAAATCAATGGTGAATATCGAAGACCTTACCCTTTTATCCTTGAAATTCTCGGGTACTTGGGCTGGCGGTATGAAAAATCGAACGCGATCGATGATTGGTTGTTACCTTTGGATGCGATGACAGTCTTTGCCATGATGTTCTCCAAAAACATAAAAAATAGCACATTTTGGGGCTTTGTTCTGATTTGGACGATCTTTTTCCAAGCTTGTGGTGGTGGTGCTGTGGAAAATTTGACCGATTACACTGGTGATACGGTAGCAACATCGCCTGAACGGCCTGCCGTCCTCGAAATCGGCGAAGACGCTCCACCTGTGGATTCTGCTTTGCTGGCAAAACTCACCCCATGCGACGGTTTTGACTATCCCGTCAATCCGCCCAATGCCAAGTCCTATTTCAAGGCTCGCGGATTTTTGCCTGTCGGGATTGAGCATCTCGGCGAGGACTGGAATGGGCCGGGGGGCGGAAACACTGATTTTGGCGATTTTATTTACGCCTCGGCCAAGGGTGTGGTCATATTTTCCAAGTTTGTAGGACCGGGCTGGGGCAATGTCATCCGCATCCTGCACAACTATGGCACAGTGAAGGCGCCGCGCTACATCGAGACCTTGTATGCACACGTATCGAGCTCCTGGGTACACCCGGGCTACGTGATGAATCGGGGCGAGGTGATCGGCACGATCGGCAATGCCGACGGCAAGTACCACGCCCACCTGCATTTCGAGATGCGCACCAAGCCTGGCAAAGAGATCGGCTGCGGCTACGCGGGCGACACGCTCGGCTTTGTGGATCCTACGGCATTTATCGAGGCGCATCGACCTCTCAGATAACGATGAGCACCAACCTGAAATGGACTTTGATCAGCTTGGGGACAGCGTTTGTGTTGTCTGTCCTGGTCTTTTGGTGGTTCGTTTCCACGATCAGCATTCCCATTGAATTTCCAGCCGGAGTCGATTCTAGTGTCGTGTCAAGGCTAAAATTTCGGATATAGCCGCTTGAGCTTTGCTCTTGCGTCAGTAATGTCAAACTGCCAGTCGATCGGCTTCTTCTTGGTATCCTTGTCTTTGAGCCATGCTTCGATTTGTTCCTCCATAGTCGCCTTGTCCGGCATTCTGCGGTTTAGGCATTGCTTCATCAAGACGTTGAGCGCAATCTCGGCCATGTTGAGCCAGCTTCCATGTTTCGGGGTATAGACGAATCGGAACTTGTCGACCAGGGTTTTGGCTTTTTCTGGCGGGAAACATTGGTAGAATTCCGAAGCCTTATGGGTGGAGAGGTTGTCTTGGACGATTATGATCGTGGTTGCTTCGGGATATTTTGCAGCAACCTTTTCCATGAAAATCGCATAATCCTTCGCCGTGTGACTGTCTCTGGCCTCTACGACTTGATCCCCGGTGAGCGGTTCCACGGCCATGAAAATTGAAGCCACGCCTTCGCGCTTGTACTCGTAGTCCTCCCTTTTCACACCATGCTGGTCGATATAGGGCCGTCGCGTCTCGCCGATCAATTGAGTCGGAGACTCGTCGATGCAGACCACTGGATGTAAAGGATCGTAGGGCCTATGGTACACATCCAGGACCTGCTCCATTTGGCAGACGAAATCAGCATTTTCATCTGGAGGGATCATATAATATTCTCTCCTCCAGGGCTTGAGATCGTTTTTTTTAACGTCTGGCGAACGGTCTCATGGGAGATCGACTCGCAATAACCAAGCTCGACCATGCGGCTCCCTAGTAGTCGCAGCGACCATCGCCCGTAACCCTGAGGCGCTTTGTTACACGCAGTGGCGATCAGTTGGGCTTCCAATTGCCCTGTCATTTTCGGAGGCGTGGGGGACGAGGTTCGGGGATGGCCATGAAGCGCGGCTTCGAACCCTTCCTCGACAAATCGCCTTCGCAAGTTGTAGAGCGTGCGACTGGAAACGGAAAACGCCAACGCAAGTTCTTCCTCCGTTAGTCTCATGTTTCCATCTGATTCATCCAAGGCGGTCAACAACATCGCATTGCGGATCCTCATTCCACCCGCCTTCCCGGCAGAGACGAGGCCCTTAAGACCAGTTTTTTCAGCAGAGCTGAGCGTGACGACGTATTTCTTCAGGCACATCCGCCAAAATCCAACTAAAAAGTACCTCACCTACATCGGATTATCCCCTCCATCGGGTGCAAAAATAGGTGCGTGTCCAGAATCAAGGAATCGGAAAATTTAGTCTTGACAGGACACTAGTTGGCCTGATATCGCATCATCGGTTAGCAGCGATCCTGCAGTGCCGCCACCTGCCGATGGCTTTGACTTCCCCGTGGGGCCGCCCGATGCCAAAAAATACTACAACGCCCAAGGTTTTCAGGTCAATAACCATCTTGGCGAGGATTGGAATGGCGTCGGCGGCGGAAATACCGACAAGGGCGACCCTGTCTATGCGACGGCGATCGGGATCGTGACCGATGCCCTCGACAATGGCGAGGGCTGGGGCAATGTCGTGCGGATGCAACACAACATCGGCACGGCCGAGCAGCCGCGCCTGATCGAGTCGCTCTATGCGCACCTCGACACCATGCTCGTGCAGCCTGGCGATACCCTGAGGCGCGGTCAGCAACTCGGCAAGATCGGCGACGCGCACGGCGCCTACTGGGCACACTTGCACTTCGAGATGCGCCATCAAGTCGGGAATGGCATCGGAGGCGGATACAGCACAGATACCACAGGATTCTTGGTGCCCACAAAGTTCATCCGCGCGCATCGACCCAAGTAGCGAACGATGGGAAATTAGAAATTAGGAATTGGAGGAACCTATTCCTAATTCCTTATCTCTCATTCCTAATTTCTAATTATTACAACTTGTTCTAAATCAATTGAATCGACGCAGGTCTGGCTGCAGAAACGTCCATTCCGGCGTTTCGACGGGGCCGGTGGCCTCGGCATCGTACCATGGGCCGAGCTTCGGGTCGGATGGGTTGATGAGGATGTGCATGTCTTGGGCGGGCATGTAGCTCTGAGCGAGCATGTATTTGCGGTGGCCATTGTCGGGATTCTCTACAACGTCCATGACGAGCACAGCGTGGCCGGGGAATCCGCCTTGGATGAAGACGTCGCCGATCTGCAGATCTTTGAGCGTGCCGATTTTCTTCAGCTCCTTTTCCAAGGAAGCTGTACCTGCATAGGTGAAAATCATGTCCATATAGGCACGGAAATTTTCGTGCGACTTGCTGGGCTCTGCCTTCTTGATCCAATTGATCTTGCTACCGGCGATAGCTGGGCGCAAGCCTTGGTTCCATTGGCTCCACGCACA
Organism: Bacteroidota bacterium; assembly: GCA_031424495.1. Classification (GTDB taxonomy): domain Bacteria; phylum Bacteroidota; class Bacteroidia; order J057; family JADKCL01; genus JADKCL01. The sequence continues at coordinate 31,227 of JANPHP010000069.1, forward strand.
GTTGGCACCGCTGGTAAAATTGAAGTGGATCGCATCGTGCTGAGCTTGGGAGAATAGGTATTCGGCACGCAGGCGCATCACGGCGTCGGCACACTGCTGCAAGTCGCGCTTGCCCACGTCGATGTTCACGACCGCAAACTGCGCGTCTTGATTTTCTTTGGGTTGGCCATTGAAGAGCATGACTTGTGGCTTGCCAGGTTTGAGCGGAATGCCACGCAGCCAATCGCCAAAACTGCCCTCGGGCAGCGCCTTGCGCACATAACCTGCGGGTGGCGCGATGCGGTTTTCCAGCGCCTGCACCGGATTGTACATCTTGAACCAGCCATATTTGCTGCCCGTCGTGTCCACAAATGTCGTGGGCATGTGGGGCGTCTTTTCAGAAAAGTCGGCCCCAAAAGGTCCCGACTCACCAGCGGCCGTTGCGCCTGGCTGGCAGGCGCTCAATAGCCCTGTTGCCAAAATGATCAAACCTAGTGTGCATCGCATGGTGCAAATTTAGGGGAAATTCTACGATCGTTGCTTGAATCCCCGCTCGGCATCATTTCACCAAGAATTCATTCATCCCCAATCATTCCCTCAAAAAGTCACAATCCCAAACTGACTCTGGTTGCGACGTTTGGCATAGAGCAGCAGCTCGCGCCTGTTCACTTGCTTGCAGAGCATCGGCACGGTGATGGCCTCGATCTCCGTGTTGGGAAAGAGGGCGCTGCGGCTCACCTTCCCCTCATGATCCACCGTCGCAAGCACCACGATCCCATATTTGTCGCGTACCGTGAAGTTGTAATACATGCCTTGCTTCAAAGTGGGGTCGAGATTTTTCTTGTTGTCGTTGTAGATGAGGTAGAGATTTTCATTCGTGACCATGCTCACATAGCTCGAGTAATAGCCCCCATCGTTTACGCTCGTTTGGCGCTTGGGCAGTTTGGATGCCCACTCGATGTCGCCGTTGCGGTCTATGCTCACGATGATCACGTCATTGTAGTGATAATAAGTGTTGCAGGTCGTCGCGCCCGTCTTGGGGTTGGTGTGGCAAACCACCGTGATATAATATTGCTCGGCCATCAAGACGGCGCCGCCGTCTGCCCGGGGTATGATGTCGCGCAAATCATATTCATACAGCTCCACATTTTTGCCTTTTGCGGCACGGCGCTTGGTTTTGTTTTCTTGGCGTTCGGTAAAATTGAGCGTAATGAAATCGAGGTCAAATTCTTTGGAACTCTTTTTTTCCACCTCTTTGCTTTTGCGCCCGATGCGTGCATAATAGGTTCCCTTGATGCTAAATGTGCCTACTTCTGAATAAAAACCAGCGACGACGATGTCCTTTTTGGGAGATACATCGATTTTCATGTCGCTCAAAAACATATCGCCAAGCTTGATCTCATATTCGTCGACCTCGGTACCGTCTTCACGGTAGCCCAAGATGCGGTATTCATAATTGGGTTTGCCACGGCGCTTGGTTTCCCCTTTTTCCTGATACTTGACGCCGAGCACAAAGACATTGCCATCGTTGTCGATGGCGAATTCCTGCACGCCAAACCTGGATTCTGCATACGGCAGCGTGACTTCCTTTTGCCAGAGCGGCTCCAAGTCTTGGTCGAATACATACAGGGCATACTTATCCGGTTCATTTTTGCGCAATTCGGTATTGGCGTAGATCACGATGTGGCTGCTATCGCGAGAGAATGCATACCGAAAATTGCCTTGATTCCATCGTCTTTCAAAAGTGAGCTCGGCAACCTTGGTCGCTGTGCCACTCAGCGTAAGCTTCTGGGCGTCCACGGCTTGGTAGTAGAGTTCGCGCTTGCCGATTTTGCGGTCGGTGGATGATGCAAAAAGATAGATTTGCCCATTGCTCTCAAAACAAAACGAAACTTCAAGCTCAGTCTTGGCAAGCTCAGGTTTCACTTTCATGATGAGGGTGGATGCAAAACCGGCATCCAAGCGCTCAAAAATCCGGTCTGAATTCCAATTCAAGAGGCCGCGACCCTTGCTACCGACGACGACGGTGCGGTCGGCATGGTGGCTCACGATCTCTCGGAGGGTGATTTTCGGTCCTCCCTTGCGGATAGGCCCCCATTTGACTTCTTGGGCAGGAAGTGGATTGCAAATTGTGAGCAAAAGAGCCAATAGCAAGGCCCCAAGCAGGCGAAGTTTAGTTTTCATTTGAATATCAGATTTCTGGAACGAAGGTAGCCTTTTTGGTAGAAAAAACGCTTGTAAGGTCTTGAAATATGGAAGGTTAAATCTTTCTTCCTAAAGCGTGATTTGTAGATGCGACGGGGAGTGCTTACCTTCAATTTCGGAAATCAGTATTGTAGCGTATGAAGAGAGGTCTCGTTTTCGGTTTGCTCTTTTTGGGAATGACTTTTAGGGCTGTATTGCTTGCCCAATGCAGCTCACTTTACACCACCCCGGAGTTTCCTATCGCGACCCATCCTGCCGATGGACATACGCAAAGTTGGGGCGCCAATACCTTTCTCCAGGCCCAAATGGGTGGCGCAGCCAGTTTCACTGGCCTTCAAATCTATGTCGACAACAGCTTCGGCCCCACGACCTACGCCAGTCAACAAATTTGGCTGCGCCACACTGGCACAAGCACTTACGTAAATGCAAACTATCCCACGACAACCGGATTCACGCAGTGCTTCAATGGCACCTACAATTTCCCCATGTCGGGTCTCTATACCATTGCATTTAATGTGAGCCCATTTTCCTACAACGGCGGCAGCAATGTCGAGATCCTGTTTGAAAATCGCTCGAATGTCTACCGCGCAAATGAACCCTGGTTCAGGCGCACGCCCACTTACGGGGCTGCGGTATACCGCAGCAAGTGGAATGGTAACTTCGGCGCAGGCGGCTTTCCTGGATCGGTCTCAAACGGCTCGGCCGTGCGCCTCACCTATACCCTGAGCCTCACCTTTGCCGGTGGCGGCGGCTGCGGGGCCATTCTGCCCGTGAGCTTCCCTGAATTTAGCGCCATGCCCGAGGGCAAGGCTGTGCACTGCACCTGGGAAATCGCTGAGGCCCTCGGCAACGAGGTCGTGCTGGAGCGCAGCAATGGCGACGCCAACTTTGTGGCGATGGAGACGCAAGTCGCAGGCATGGCCGGAAATTTTGATTGGACAGACACACAACCCAACGCAGGAACCAATATCTACCGCCTGCGGAGCACCGATACCGACGGGACAGCGCTACTGAGCAGCATGATCCTCGTGGATATGGGCTATGTAAACCAGTTGAAAATGTATTGCTCCGCTGTGGACGATGGCATCGACATCCTGCTCGATAGCCCCGATGCGCGCCTCGGTACATTGGAAGTGAGCGACTTGCAGGGCAGAATCGTCTTCAGCGAATCACTCACGCTAGAGCCCGGCCGCAACCACGTGCATGTGCCGCAAACCGGCGCCACAGGCATGTGGATCATCCAAGCCCGCGCAGGCACAGACGCCACCGTGCAACGCGTGATCCGCTAAGCCAGCATCCCAAAAAACCATTCACAAAACCCATTCCGCCATCTCCCCAACCACCCAAGCGCAGCCCGAAACCCATGTCGTGGAATGCAAATTACAAATCCGACTCTCGCAATCACTTTACCATCAGCCCCAATGGTAAATTGTTAATTATTAATCGTCCATCACTCACCATCAACCCAAATTGTCAATTGTCAATTGTCAATTATCCATTGTCAATTGTTCCTCATATTCCTCAATCGCTTCCAGCAGCGACTCGCGTTCATCAGCGTCGCGTGAGCCGTCGGGCGCATCGAGCAGCTGCTCTAGGCGCAAAAGTGCGCGGTCATACTCCTCTTCGTTGTCGATCGGTGGCGTCTTCATTTTGTCGGTAGGGATTCACCGTAAACGATAAAAAATTTCAAGCCAAGATGCTCATCGAGGCCGCTGAGCCATTTTTCAAGGGCTTCGTTCGTGCGGATAGTGATTCCTTTGATCACTACACAGGCTTGGCCATCGACGATGAGAGGATGGGGTAGCTCTTCGCTGGAGATGGCAGCGACATCGCGCAAATGCACAAAGTGGCCTTCTTTTTCAGGACTTAGCTTAAGCAAACCCAATTCGTCCAAGGTCATTCCTTTTTTCAAGCTGTCACCCGCAAGCGTGAATTGCAGGCTGTCGGCACGCATCTGCCAAGACGGCTGCTGCGCAAAAGCAGTATCGAGCACCGCACGCACGAGGCTGGGAGCCATGCCGTAGGAATGCAGTTGCCCCGAATCCAGACGTATGTTCACGGTAGCCTCGGGCGTGCCCTCGACGCGGCTGTCGCGCACGTAGTGCCTGCTGTCGCGCACGAGGATTTCTTGGAATTCATCCACTGCCCGATAGCTGCTGCAAGTTTTCACAGGGATGGCGATCGTGACGGGGCGCTGGATTTCAGGGGCGCTGCAACTTGCAAGTGCCAGCAGCATCGCTAGAACAATACCCAACATTGTGCATCTATTCATGAAGGCTATTTTGCGGATTTGACCTTGATACGTTCTTCAAGGAAGTTTCCCAATGGGATGCCATTCGGCCCGAAACAGACCCAGTCCTCAATGATCGTTCGTGTCACAAAAGTCGTATCCCCCTCCTCAATATTGTTGATGATCACGGGTTTGTCTGCAAGGACTGCCCATATCGTATCGCTCGTGATGCGAAACGGGATCAGCCACATGTGCTCATATTTTACGCCATCGGTAAAGGATCGCTTGGCGAGACAATTGCAAAATTTGCAATTGTTGGGGTTGTTGTAGCTCACAAAACGATCCCATGATGCTTGTGCCTCTCTTTGAGCTTCCAAAAAATCGGCATCATCGGTCGCGATGGAAAAGGTGGATTCATCGTCCATCGTGACCACACGACGCGTGTCAAAACCGTCGCAAGCAATCATAAAAAAGCACAAAAACAATGTGCCTGCCAGCGCAGTGATCGCGCGCGTGGTCATCGCAAGCTTATTGGAAAAAGGTTTTGATCCTTGCATTTGATATGAAATTATGACTCCAATCTTGGTCAATGCACGACCACCAGCCTGCCTTTGGCGAGCGCCTTGCCATCAGCGTCTTGAATGCGCAAAAAATACATGCCAGGCTCGAAATCGGTTGCCTGCACTTCAAAAAATTCTTCGCGTGTTTCCCATTGGCCTACGACCACTCCCGCCTGACTCACCAAGGTAAGCTGGCAAACGCCACGGCCGCCATTGTCAAAATAAATCTTGGAGGTGGCCACGACAGGGTTGGGACGCACTTGATGCCCGCTGTTCCCGAGATCCACGACCTCGATGGCACGCACAGAAGTCGTGCCCGAACTTCCCAGGCCAAGGCGGTAAAAATTGCGGTAATTGGCGACGGGATGCTCGTCGAGGTAGCTGTAGGAGAGGGCCGAATTGGGTCCACCACAGATTCCAGGGATATGGTAGATGGTTTCAAACGAGATGCTGTCGGTCGAGCGCATCACGTCCACGCCGTCGCAGGTGCTGCCCGGGCGCGTAACCCAGTTGAGCAAGACGCGGCCATCGTTTTTGGAGATGGAAAAGTGCTCTAGCAGAAGATCAGATTGGGCAGGCAGGGCAATGACGGACAATGCCAGCATGAAGCCGATCAAAAGGCTCTTGCCGAGGAGTGTGCGCAGCATGGACATTTCGATTTTCATTGCAAACACGCTTTGTGCGAAGATATGGAAAATTTGGCGGATGGTATGGATTTGGTGACTAGGAAATCTCACACGAAACCCTGAGATTGAGGCAATATCATGGGAAATATTTGAAAACTGGGTGATGAAAAGAATGTTGCGATTGCTGATTGTAAACTTAATTTGATCGAATACAGAATGCAAATGAACCCCACTCCGTGGTCCGTCGACGCCTTGCAAGATGCTTGGCAGCTCGCCACCCGCCTGCACGACGGCCAAGAATATGGCGGCCCCAATGAGGGCGAGCAGATCGAATACATCAATCACATCGGCAGCGTCGTGTTTGAAATATTCGCCGCGCTCGCGCAGACGCCCGGCATGGAAGCGCACTTGGCGCTGCATTGCGCTGTCCTGCACGACGTGCTCGAAGACACGCCCCACACCTACGCGCAATTGCATGCGCAATTTGGGCAGGCGATTGCAGACGGCGTGCAAGCACTCACCAAGGACGAATCTATCGTTGGCAAATCTGAAAAGATGATCGACAGCCTCGCCCGCATCCGGCAGCAACCGCACGAGGTCTGGGCAGTGAAATTGGCGGATCGGATCTGCAATTTGTACGCGCCACCCTTTTATTGGGGCGATGACCGCAAGCATGCCTACATCGCCGAGGCTCAGCTTATTCTTCAAGAGTTGCAGGCAGGCAACGCCTATCTCGCGCAGCGATTGGCCACCAAGATTGAGGAGTATCGGCGCTTTCTCGGATGATTTTCGGCTTTTCTGAACCGTTTTGCCATGCAAAATTGCTTTGGCCGCAGAGTCTGCGTTTTTGCTTAGCGGTTTTTCGCAACCACTGATATGAATCGTCCATCAGCGCTTTAACCAAGTATTGAAAATTCGCCAATTTTTCATAATTTCCCATAGAATTTGAATGCAATGAACAACAAAGCAGTCGATCAGTACATCGCTACATTTCCTGTCCATATCCGCGAGAAATTGGAGGAGATTCGTTTTGTCATTCAGCAGGCTGCGCCCATGGCTGAGGAGGTCATTGGCTACCAAATGCCAGCCTACAATTACCATGGCATGTTGGTGTACTTTGCGGGCTACAAGGGGCATGTTGGATTTTACCCGTCGGGAACTGGCATCGAGGCTTTTCAGCATGAATTCGGTCCTTACAAATGGTCCAAGGGCGCTGTTCAATTCCCATTGGATCAGCCGCTTCCTACCGATCTGATCACGCGCATCGTCGCATTTCGCATTCAAGCGAATATGGAAAAGGCAGCTTCAAAGCCCGTCAGGAAATCAAAAAAATAAAGCTACAACTATGAAAACATTCATCGCTAGTTTATTGCTCCTATTTGTTTTCACCACTTCGGGATTTGCGCAGACGGGTTGCTGCCCTTACATCGGCCCGATTGAAATATTGCCGCCAAATCCTAGCACGATGGATACGATCAGGATTGTGACCCACACGACGACTCCCAACCAAGGAAATCAAATTTCATATAGTTATACCTTGCAAGGCAATATCGTTTATTTGCGAGGTTGCTTTTATGATGGATTCTTGACTGCTCCAGCGAGTTATTCAGACACTACGCTTTTGGGGGTGGTGCCATGGGGTTATATTGCGGTAAATTATGTGGGAACGGTTTCCAATTCTGATACTTCCTGTGTGCCATTTGACAGCAACACCGTGGATACAACCTTCTTCCTGACCATCGTCGATGCGATTACAGGCGAGCAGTCCGCGGGAAAAGTATACTCGATTTCCCCAAATCCCGTGCAAAATGAACTCACGATCCAGTCCCAAAATGCTGGAGTTGTGAATGTAGAATTGCGTAATGCTTGGGGTCAATTGTGCTACATAACCACGCTGCACGCCAAGGAAACGATCGATATGAATACCTTTCCTGTTGGATTGTATTGGGTGAGAATAGGCGACGCAGCGCAGCAATCGGTTTACAAAGTCTTCAAAAACTGATTTGGATGGCTTTCCGAGACAGGAGCTAGAAATGAGAATCGATGAATTCACCGAGTTGAGGGGAATGAAATGTGAACGGTGCGGAGCTACTTGGGCAGCATTGGTTGCGGGAACATTGTGCTTAGACTGCAAGGCAGACGACTTGCTCGGGAAGCTTGACAATGAGGCGCTTCAGAAGTTGGATGAATTGATCTTTGCCCGCGATATTTTGGGCGGCATCAAGCATGCCTGTGGGCAGTTGAGGATATCATTAAGCCTTGGATTAGAGGTTTTCACGCGGCGATACGATATTTTGAGGGATATTGCGCCTAAACAATTCCAATTGCCGTCAGAGAAATATTGGAGAGGATTTGTCTCATGAACCGTCGATGATGCAAGACAAGGACAAAAGCCAAATCGCCGTCGGAATTTTCGACAAATATGCGGCTGACTATCAGGCCAAATTTATGGATGTGTCGTATTACCACGCCACACTCGATTTGCTCTGCGACAGCATCACCCCGCGCAATGCCGAGGTACTGGAAATCGCCTGCGGCCCAGGCAATGTCACCCAATATCTGCTCCAAAAGCGCCCCGATCTCCAGATATTGGGCACCGACCTTGCGCCCAAAATGCTGGAATTGGCGCAGCAAAACAATCCCACAGCCAGCTTTCAGTTGCTCGACGGCAGGGCCATCGCGCAGCTTCCGCAAAAATATGACGCCATCGTCTGCGGATTTTTTCTGCCTTATTTGTCGCGTGAGGAAGCGATTCAATTTGTGCATGATGCCCTCGCAGTATTGCGGTCAGGCGGCATGATTTACCTGAGTACGATGGAAGATGATTACAGCAATTCAGGTTGGCGCAAAGGCAGTCAAGGCGACGAGATTTTTATGCATTTTCATGAGGCAGGATATTTGACAAGCTCCCTGAAAGATTGTGGCTTTGAAATCATTGATTTGCAGCGGATTGCCTATCCTGCTGCGGATGGCTCGACGACGATTGATTTGGTACTAACCGCAAAATTGGTGTAGCGAGAGTCCGTTTTCAGCTGATCATCGCTGCACAAACCGCTCAACGGTTTGCCAATATTTATCGAGGTAAATTTCATATTGTAGCGAGATGCGGCTCTCATATCGCTTTTGTAGATCTGAAATCACTTTGGATGGCTCTCGGAAATCACGACATGCAAAGAAAATGGAGCGCATATTTTCAGCCGTTTGGCGACCGATATTGAGGCAGCCATCGTAGTCATGGAGCTTGGCCATCAATGCATCTTCAATTTCCACGAGCAATTCCGCTACGCTTTGGTTGGGCATGCCCCTATTGGCATCACCATCGTAAGAAATTTCAACGACGGTCATCCACGGATGAGACGCTTTGCGATCCCAATGCAGTAGGTCCTGGTTGATTGCAGCAACCAATGGATTGCCATTTGGGAATTCGGCAGTCATGACGCTGTAATTGTCATTTTCAGTATCACGACGTTCGCCTACATACTTTTCTACAAACTCTGCTTGCCGCCATTGGAGATATTCAGTCAATTTTTCAATCGCAATCGGGTCGCCTTTCACTTCCTTTGGACTCAGGAAGCTGATTTTGTCAATGCAGGTGGCCACTTTCAATTCACCTAAAAAATTGTCCAAAAAGATCATGCTTCCACCTTCAATGACCGCTTGATTTGCGGGTGTCAATTTCTTGTGCGAAACCTGAAGAAGGATGTTGTCTGGAAAATCTCTATCCTCCAGCGGGTAAAATGAAAGGGTGCTGGCATCAAATTTGATCCCTTCCATTTGAATACTGAATCCGTCACCCTGGATCGCAGGCTTGAGCGCTGTGAAATTCCATCCCTTGATCGAAGGAGCTGCAGCAATAAGTTCCTCAACAAAAACAAAATTCTTGACGATCCCTTCAGCGGTGATCACCAAATCGACGGTCTCATCGTCAAGCATTCCGGCAAGGAAGAAGTATCCCTCACGCAATGCGGCGAGCTTGGGACTCAACAAATTGAAAAAGTCGGTTTCGATGCGCTGATGATCCATTTGCTTTACGACTTTGTGAAAGCGCTGCTCATGTTGCAAAAACCAATCCCAGAAATCCTGATAGGTTTGAATGCTATTTTCTTTTTTACCGAATAATTTTTGGAAGAAGCTCATAGAGAGTACGGTAAAGTTGTAGTTGTTTTCAGGTGATAAGTTGCACCCGTACAAATTTTGCATACAAGTTTAAACATTTTGAGGAAAGGAAGCAATTGGGCTCGCGTCGGATCAGCTTACGGCTCCCGCACCCTAGGTGCGGGACCGCTCGCAATTTTCATGCGATTGCCCTGGTTGTTGGTGCGCCGCATTTGCTTTTCTTGCCCCGTTTGCCGAAATCGCCACTGTTGCCGTGCAGCTCGCAGGGAGCTGATCGGCACCTACATTACGCAATTTCGTATGGAAACGGCTTCAAATCCCAATATTTCCCTCTTCAACGAGCGTCACTCCGCCCTCATTCGCATCTGGCACTGGACATTTTTTCTCTTGGTCATCTCCACGATCGCCATGGTCATGCTGGCCGAATACGTGTTTGACACCCGCGAAAATGCGCCTGCAGTGATGGAAGAGGCCTTCAACCGTGGCGTAGAACTCAACGAAAAACAAGCGCGCGGCATTGCACACTATTTTCCGGAAAAGCTCTGGGTCATACATACTTGGATCGGTTATGGCATTTCGATCCTGCTTTTGAGCCGGATTTTGATCGAGGTCGTCGTTTCGAAAGAGGAAAAAATGCGTAACAAGATCAAGCGCGCCTTGCACATCACGCCTGCATCAGATATTCAAAAGAAAGATCGTCAGCATTATATTTGGGTCAAGCGCGGCTATCTGGTTTTTTATTTATTGATTTTCATCATGGCTTGCACTGGCTTGGGGCTCGCTTTTGAGGATGTCGGTATTTTTGAAACCTACCACAGGCCGATCAAACAAATCCACGAATTGGGACAGTGGGGAATGTACACATATATCGTGCTCCACCTCATCGGCGTCATCAGGGGCGATATTGTGTCGAGCAATGGTTTGATTTCAAGGATGATACATGGAAAAATGAGCTAAGAATATGGTGCGAATGCGATTTTGGTTTGCGATGGTAGTATTACTGCTTGCCTTGGGTTGCACGCACCGCAAGGCTGCGCCAAGCCCACCGGAAGTCGACATTACCGATTCGCGATGTTACCACAATGGCGGCCTGACTCCAGCCCAGCGAAAGCAAATTTATCCATTCGACAAGTTTGCTTCCATCGAGGTCGTCTCATTCAAGGGCGTGTATGAGTACGACTTCGGAGTAATAGAACGTGAAGGGGAAAGTGAAGGGGAAGAGCCAGAAGTCATCAAACCCGATACTTTTGAGCGGGTTGTGCTCACCGATGCAGAAGTCGATGCCTTCACTGACATTTTGTACAATTACAATTATGCCAAAACCACGACTGCTTTTACCTTCGACCTCAACGGCTGTTATTTCCCTAGGCAAGCAGTCTTGTTCAAAAATGCAGATGGAAAAACCTTTGAAAGCATGGAAGTCTGCTTTGAATGCGTCCGAGTGGAATCGACTCTGCCCGAAGGAAGTTATGGCGTGTTTTGTGATGGCAAATATGCCATGTTGAAAGCTTTTTTTGTAGGCTTGGGGATTACTTATTTTGCGGATTGAGGGGGCTTGAGTGAATGCATGGACAAAAAAGCTGCGCCTCCTTTTGGGGAGGCGCAGATTCAAACTTGATGAAAGATCGTTTGAAGTGATGAATTGGGCTTGCGGGTATCAGAGTGCGGATGATGCAAACACGGTAGAAGCCCATCCACTAGAGACACCGGCGCAGCCAATGCAGCCCACCGGGCCTGCTTCAGAGCATATTACGCAGTTTGCAAGCCCTCCCCAGAAATCTGGCCCAACCAACATTGACAAAGTCAAGCTTTTGTCACGAATAATGCTGTAAAAGGGATGTCTCTTGTTACGCATGATTTCGCGCCATTTTCCGACACTTCCTTCCGCTAGGCGTAAGGCCACCAAGATTGACTCTTGTTCGGCCTTTGGCTGCGTGGTCATGTTTTCAACATATCCTCTCAAAATCCTGAGGTTATTTTGGACGAACTTTGGCTTCGTTTCTTCATTGAGAATTGCAATTACCTTTTTCAAGATGTGTTCACCTTGAATGGATACTTGGCCTTGATTCACAAGCTTTTGCAGATAGTCTTCGGAATTCATTGATTGAATTTCGGAAATGACTGCAAATTCTTGCTCGAATGGGACAAATTTCAAGCCAACGTACCCCATGTTTGCAAAAAATTCGCGTGTCGCGTTGACCAGAAGTTCATAGTGTGCCTGTGGTTCAAGCTTGCGGAAATCAGGGAATCTCGCTACCGTTTCGATCAAATGATCATGCAAGTATTCCAGCGTGTCGAGCATGTTTGGTTTTTTGTTGCAGCCGCAATCAGCTTTTGGAAATTCGATTTTGGAATTACAATTGTTGCACATAAAGGTAATTTTTGAAATTGGAAATGAATATGAAATTGAGCGTCACAAAATGTGGCGCATGTCGCTGATCAGGATGGTTTTACCTCGGTGATTGCCCTCCAATTTTCTTGAAGTATTTTCCCGATGTTGACTGATAACCTGCTCTTGAACATATTCAAATCTAGGCATGGGGTTTGACACCTCATGTCAAAGTGAATCGTTCAAATTTCCCGTTTTCAAAAATATTTTAGAGAAGAATCGTAGCCGCTACACCCTAGAAAAATAGCTCCCTTTCGCAGTGTAATTTGCTGAGTTTACACTCACTTTTGGTCCCAATTCTCAATGAATTGGATCAGCACTTTTTTCATAGATTCCAGTGCTTGTGGGTTGATGTTGTCGGCGATGTCGAGGCGCGTGTGGTAAGTCGGATCGAGCCGCTGCGAATTGAGGCCGATGACCGTAATGGCGGGCAGACCATTCATATGAAAAGCTGAGCCATCTGATGCGCCGACCGTGATCGGGAGCTTGAGCACGGGCACATCCGCCTGCCCAAAGGCTGTCTCCACCAGCGCAATATGTTCCTTTTTGTAATGGACAAAGGTGCTGATCTCGCTCGTGCAAATCGTGAGATGCTCAGGATCTTTGATGGAGTCCAAGTTGAAGAGGAATGCTTTTTCGTCCAGCAATTGTTGTTTGTGCGCCTTTGCATAAGCATAGGACCCACGGAGGCAAGCCTCCTCCGATCCGAAGCTAATCACGCGCAAGCGCGTATGTTGCAGCTTGCGCATCGAGAAGACCTTGGCCATTTCGACGGCGAGGGCGACGCCTGTGAGGTTGTCGATGGCACCGTCGACCACCTTTTCCCCAAAAAATTTGTACCAAATCAGTTGCAGTGGCGCCATCGCCACAAACAGCCACCATCCATAGCTCCACCACGTCGCGGTGATGAGCATGCTAGCCAATGCATACAGGCCCAGAAACGTCAGCGCCAGGCCGCCAATGAGCGTGATCTCGATGCCGCGTTGCTTGTAGCGGTACCACCAGTGAAACTCGCGCACACTGTCGATATGTCCCGCGACGATCAGGGTGTCACGCACCTCGCCCACGGGCTCGATATCGCCGATCACATTCCAAGAGGCCCGCTTCCGAAACAAAAAATCCAGCCAATGCTGGTAAGTCACAAAATGGCCGAGGTAAACGATCGTGTTCACGATGCCCAAAATGCCTGCTGCATAGACATTGACCTTGAGGAGGATGAGCACGAGCATGTACACCGTCACGAAGATTTTCATCGACTGAAAATGCGACTCTAGCGGCGATTGAAACTCCTCGATAGCGACGCCGTCGCAATGCTGTTTCAAATATTCGGCCGTATGTGCCTGCGCAGCCTGCTCGGCAGGGCTACCCGCGTAGCGACCGCCAAAGCGCGCGATGATGTCTCGGATGAAAATGAGCATTTATTGCAACTCCTCAGATCAAGTGAATGACGAAGATAGGGTGAGGGAGGGGGGATATGCAAGGGGGATATTGATTTCTGAGGCCCTCAAGCAACCATCCATTCCACATCTTGCAGTCTCCTTGCCACCTTTTGCAACGTGTAAACGACCTCTTCTTCTGCGGGAAGTGCGCCCGTCACCAAGGCGCGAAAATTTCCGTTGTACTCTGACCTGAGCTGCGCCCACGTCGTAGGGGCTAGCTCAAAAATCATCGCTGTAGAAGGATGCTCTGAGAGCCATTGATTGTTGTTTTTGAAGCTGAGTACATCGTCTCGGCCTACCTTTTGGAGCAATACATCAAAATCTGGGGCATGAAAAAAAGATGCAATGGTTCCATCCTTGAGCATTTGGTGAATGTCATAGATATGCCTCACCTTGTTGCGCAAATCCATGATCGGGGTTGCGCTTTTAGAGAAACGCACCAAGCTCATCACCTTCTCACAAAAAGTCCTTTCCTTACCGAGAACCTGAATTTCAAACGGAGCCAAATTGTATTTTGTAATCAGTGATTGCTGACCTGTTTTGGCCATCAATTCGGTGATGTAGGAGGATATCGGCATTTTGGAAAAGGGCTCATGGTTGCCAAGCCAAGTCGCCTCCAAGACCACATGCTCACGCACTTGGCCATATGAGCCAGTGTAGTTCTTATTGTAGGAGTGGACGGTCTTACGGATGTTGCCTCGCTTGCGCGTGAGACCATCGATTTCGATTTCGGGCAAAGCATTGGAAACGACCTCCCCGATGCGTTGGATTTTTCGTTTCATTTGATTGTCAGTCTCTCCATCATTTCTGAGCGCTACGACATCGATGTCTTCCGAAAATCGCTCGATCAATTTGAAGCATTTTGAGAGTGCAGTCCCTCCTTTGAAAACTGCCTGATCGGCAACATCGGAATGGAATATCTCATAAAGGGCCACGGTGACCCAATAATCCTTTTCCATGTAGATTTCGCGCAAAGCAAGCGACTGCGAAGTCGCCAAAATCGCCTCCTTAAAAAGCTTGGGGTTGCTATGTAGATTCATGTCAGCGTATGTTCCAATTTGATGCCTCTGGCAAAAAATCAAAAATACTACCGAAATTGTAAAATGTCAATGGATTTAGGCTATTTCGTAAAAAAAATAGCACATTGTCTTGTTTGTTAGTGTCAAGCAGCGCGCCAAGTAGCGCTCTGACGCGAGGAGGGTACTTCAGGGCATACTTCAATAGCTTGGAGCGATCCTTTTCAGATAGTCCCATGATCTTGGCGCTCAGTAGCTTGAGGGCTTCCGGCTGATCCAAGTCAGAAATCGTCTTGAAGTCCTTGATGGCATCCAAAAGCTCCAAGAGCATATAGTTGTCGTTTGTGACATCGACATAGCTCTTAGCAGCCTTCACTTCGAGGTTGTTGATCTTTGTATCGATCCGCTTTTGTCTGCTTGCAACTTTCAAGATTTTTGGGACTTGGGTGGTCAATCCCATTCGGTTGTAAAGTGATGCACCGGTGATGTAGGCCACGCGGTTGCCATTTTCAAAAAGGTAGGGCTTGAGCAGTTCCTCCTCACGGGGCTGTAGCTCGCCAAAGACGGATTGAACAGGCTTGTAAAAAATGCCCATCGAGGCCCGCTTGATCAGGCCCTTGACGATCAGGCGCTCGATGGCCTTGGCGGCGTTGACGTATTCTGTGCGGTCTAGCCCTAGGTCTTGGTATTTGAAGGTTGTGCCTTCCTTCATGGTGATGATTTTGCGCACGACTTTCTCCGCGACCTTCATTCCTTTTTCCTCTTTCAACAAAGGTATTCATTTTTCATAAAATGTCAAACTTTCCACACGGTTTACATGACTTTTTACCTCAATTTCCAACCTTCCAAATCCTCGCTAGTCTTTTGAGTTTGGTCATTTGCGCATTGTCGTGGCATTGGCATCGGGCTGGAAGCGAAACGGTGTGGCGCATTTGCAGCGCACTTTGGATGCAAAGGCCAAGATCACCTTCAAGGAGTAGGGGGTAATGTTGTTTTCATTGCATAAAGCGGCTCGATTCGCATCCCAAATCGACGATCCTGCATTCACCCCCGCTTCCCAACTTCTTCCTCCAACGCCCGCATCTCCTCCATATCAAACAAATCCGCCGCCGCCGCATCCACAGATTTGCGTTGCTGATCAAACCTAGCATAGATTTCATGGACTTGCTCCTCCATCAATGCATGACTGATTTGCCCGACGCCATGCAACACTACTTTGTCCTGAAACTCCAGCAAACGGTCCACATTTTCCCGCCAAAAACGCATTGTGATATCTTGACGATTCTTTACACGTAGCTCTGCGCTTTCCAAAAAGAGCACCACCAGACGATTGAGCGTATCCAGTTCATCTGCGATGAGGTAGTTTTTGGCGATGATGATGTCTTGTTTGCGCACGACATTACCTTTCCAAGCTGTGAGGCCCATGTTGGGGAGGCGTGCATCTGCGCGTGAGACGATGATCTCGGCGGCCGTCTGTCCCGTGACGGCAAATAGCAGCTTGTTTTGAGTCTCCGCAAAAAACATCTGCGTAGCCTTATCGCTAGGATCGTAGTCGCTGCTCAAGGCCAAAAGGTCGCGCACCTTTTGGTAAAATCGTTTCTCTGAGGCCCTGATCTCCCTGATGCGCTCCAGCAACTCATCAAAATAATCAAAACGACCGTTGGGGTTCTTGAGCCGCTCATCGTCCATGACAAAACCCTTGATCAGGTATTCTCTCAAATGGGAATTGGCCCAGATGCGAAACTGTGTGCCGCGCTTGCTGCGCACCCTGAATCCGATCGCCAAGATCATCTCCAAGGAGTAAAAGGTCACGTTGTATTCCTTGCCATCGACGGCAGTTATTAAATAATCCTTAACAACTGAATCTTGATTTAATTCTTTGTCATTCAGTATGTTAGATATGTGAATGCTGATATTGGGAATTGAGGTGTCAAAAAGTTCCGCAAGTTGCTTCTGACTCATCCATGCACTACCGTCACGGGCATACAGGGACACTGCAGCCCTGCCGTCGGCGGTATTGTAGATGATGATGTTTTTTTCTGTGGAATTCATGATTTCGGGACATTCTGATTTAGCAAAGTACGCACAGTTTCAGAAAGTTTACAACCGATTTGCTATAAAAGATGGGATATTGATCCATTTTTTGTTAAATTTGAGATGCTCTCCTCAATTGATCGCGTCCTTGCCCGACAGTCATCCTCAAACATTCCCCCAAAACCCCCTATCTTAGCCCTTCCAATAGAAATACCCGATGAAACAACTCATAGAATGTGTGCCCAACTTCAGCGAAGGCCACGACAAGGATAAAATCAAGCTCATCACCGACGCAATCGAGTCGGTCGAGGGCATCTCCCTGCTCGACGTGGACATGGGCGCATCGACCAATCGCACCGTCGTAACTTTTGTCGGTGAGCCAGCAGCTGTGGTCGAGGCAGCCTACCGTGGCATCGCCAAGGCTGCCGAATTGATCGACATGCGCTCCCACAAGGGCGCCCACCCACGCATGGGCGCGACGGACGTGACGCCGCTGATTCCGATCTCCGGGATCACCTTTGAGGAATGTGTGGCCTGGGCCAAGGAGCTGGGCAAAAGGGTTGGGGAGCTCGACATTCCTGTCTACCTCTATGAGATGGCAGCCTCGACGCCAGAGCGCCGCAACCTTGCGGTCATCCGCGCCGGGGAGTATGAGGCATTTGCGACCAAAATCTACCTGCCCGAATGGAAACCCGACTTTGGGCCGCAGGAATTCAATGCCAAGGCTGGCCAATCCGTCATCGGGGTGCGCGATTTCCTCATCGCCTACAACGCAAATCTGAACACCACAAGCGTGCGCCGCGCCAATTCTGTCGCTTTCGACGTGCGCGAAAATGGTCGGACCAAGACGGAAGACGGCACGCCTTGGGGCAAAAAGGTCCTCGATGCAAACGGCGAGGAAATCCGTGAACCCGGCATGCTCAAATCTGTGAAGGCGATCGGCTGGATGGTGGAGGAGTATGGCGTCGCGCAGGTGAGCATGAACCTCACGAATGTGAGCGTGACGCCTCTGCACGCGGCCTTTGACGCGTGTTGCGTGAGCGCGACCGCCCGCGGCCTGCGCGTGACGGGCAGCGAGATCGTAGGCCTGTTGCCACTCAATGCGATGCTCGACGCGGGCCGCCACTATTTGCAAAAGCAAAATGTGAGCGACGGCGTGAGCGAGGAGGAGCTGATCCGCATCGCGGTCAAATCGATGGGCCTCGATGAGTTGTATCCATTCGTCCCCAAAGACAAAATCATCGAATACCGCATCGCTGACGAAAACGCACGCAAGCTGGTGAAGATGAACCTGCGCCAGTTTTGCAATGAGACCCTGGCAGATTCGCCAGCGCCGGGAGGCGGCTCGGTTTCGGCGCTTGTGGGTGCGCTCGGCGTCTCGCTGGGTGGCATGGTCGCCAACCTGAGCGCAAGCAAGCAGGGCTGGGATGCACGCATTCCGGAATTTAGCGCGGTTGCGCGGCAGGCACAGGCGATCAAGGATCAGCTCCTTTATTATGTGGATGAGGATACGGCGGCATTCAACAAGGTGATGGATGCCTACCGCCTGCCCAAAGACACCGACGCCGAGAAGGCGGCGCGCAGCGCCGCCATCCAAGCCGCCAATGAATACGCAGCTCGGATCCCCCTGCAGGTCATGCAAAAATCATTTGAGGCCTATGCACTCATCCGGCAAATGGCCGAGTCGGGCAATCCCGCCTCGATCACTGACGCGGGTGTGGGTGCATTGTGCATCCATACTTGCATCCAAGGCGCGGGACTCAATGTGCGTATCAATCTCGGGAGCCTCAAAAATGAAGAACTCAAGATCGAATTTGGCGGCAAGGTCGCACGGCTTGTGAACGACAGCGCGATGACGCTGCGCGAGATCATGGGCGTTGTGGAATCGAAGATGGTCTAAACGTGTAAAGGGAGGGTTTTCCTTGGCTGGATTCCACGCTCATGGTACCCCAGGCTCCTGAATGTTGTACCGTGATTTCGCCTTGGGGCGAGATCAGGTGCAGTTCTGTCCTCGTTTGGCTCAATTCATTCGGTAGTGGCTTGCAAAACGCGGCGCTCATTTTGTAATCATCGAATTCAAGTGGGGTGACTGCATTGCCTTGCGGGTCGATCAAATGGTATTTTTTGCCAAGTTGAACCATTGCGAGGCCGTGCTCAAAGTTGGATGCAAAAGCATATTGGCAGGGGATGGCCCATTTCCCTTGCCGATCGAGGTAGCCCCACTTTGTGGAGGTGGCCTGAGGCAATGAAACAGGGACTAATCCATCTGCCCATTGGCCTATTTCCTTGTAATTAAAATCGGCAACAATTGCTCCTTGCCGGTTCAATATTCCCCAATTTCCTGCCTGATCTTGCAGCGAAATAAGTCCGTCGTCAATACCGTGCGTGGCGGCATAAACATTGGGGATCACTACTCGTCCTGTGCTGTCGAGATACCCAATCTCGGTGAATCCAAATTGGAAGAGCCCTCCGTTGTAACTTCTGATGGGCTCGGGCTGGGTGATTGGAATGGCCGTATTTCCTTTGCGATCAATCGCACCATAATAGAGTTTGGTTCCGACCATTTGTGCGACAACGGCATAGCCATGGTAAAAATTCCGAGCTTGGTAAAAGGTCTGTCCGCCAAAAAGGACCTCGCCTTTTGGATTGATGAACCTTGATGTTCCTTGGATGTCATTTTCGAGCAATATGTCTGTTGTGCGTCCCGTGGTATCTTCAAAAATTACCGCTTGGGGGCTCGGTGGGTAGGCTATGCGTTCACAGCCGCTGAGGAATGAAAGTGTAGAGAGCAAAAAGCAAGCTAGAAGTGCGGGTTTCGTGATAGACTGCAATTGTTTCATTTTGAGAATTGATTTGGAAGCATTGCTGCAAGTCGCGTGCCGATCGGCTCAGGATCAAGGGGTGCAATTTTTTTGACACCATTGTAGGTGAGTCGATTATGCGCGGAATGGTGGTCGTGGGAATATGATGCTGTTGTTTTATTTTCGTTGTAATCTGTGTAGATTGGATTCGCAAAGTACGAATTTGAAAAAGACTCACTTCTTATTGTGGTTTTTGCTTGGCTTGGTCGTAACCAGTTGCCAACTCGACGATTCGGCGTTGCTGCAACCGATCGATGCGGAACAATTGGATACCCTGCTACCCGATACCGTTGCACCCGATTACCGCTTGGTTTTCACAGGCTTATTTGACATTTATTCCGAATATTATGAGGCAGGAGCGGCCAACCAATGGTCGTATTATACGGACTCGGTACGCTTGGGAGAGCCGGGCTCATTGGCTATCCCGCATCGATTTGGATCCCGTTATATGACCAAGGTCGACAGCCTCGGCGAGCTCAGCACAGATTATCAGCATTCAAATACTTATGTCACAGCCGACGGGCATTACATCGGTGTCGATAGTTTTTTCCTGCACCTGCATATGGATGTACAGCCACATACGTATGGATACTACGTGAGTGGTAAGCGGCATTGAATTCCGCTTTTTTGTCCGCAATTTGAACCAAATCTGCATGTTTAGCTTCTTCAACAGCACACCCAAACCCAAGCTGCTCGTCACGCCCGAAGACAAGACTTGGATCGAGTCCAATTTTGAATGGATGATGCATCAATACGGCGTGAAGCCATTGCTGCTTGCGCCCATCACGACAACTAAAGGGCCGTTTTCACGCTACCACAACCGCATCGCCGAGTCGCTGCAATATTATATGGAAGAGGTCTGTGTGCACATGGATGTCGATCCCGATGAGGTCGCATTGCATCTCTATTCGGCTGGGGATCAGGGAGAATTGGACGGGCCGGTGCGGATCAATTTTGAAGGCGGATACAGCATGGGCGAATACCACCACCGCAACAACCTCACCGGGAAATACGACATTCACATCAACCAAAAAATCACGGACAATATCCAGGCTGTGATCGCTACCATGGCCCATGAGATCGGGCATGTGAAGCTTCTCGGCGAGTACCGCACGACGGCAAATGATGAGATGCATGAGTATGTGACCGACCTCACGGCGATTTATTTTGGATTCGGCATCGTCATGGCCAATACCGTGCATACGCGCGAAACCTGGATCGACAACAAGGGCTACAGCGGCTGGTCGATCGGGAAATCGGGTTATTTGCCTTTGGAATTGCGCACCCATGCGCTCGCAGTGCAAGCTTTTTTGCAAGGACAAAAGGCACCCGAGTGGACGAATGCACTAGACAAAGGGCCGCGCAAGATGTTTCAGCAGGCACTCGCGTGGTTGCACGCAACAGGCGAGTGCGACGCGACGCTGCCGCAAGCGCGCGGCGGTCGGGCGACGGATGTATGAGTGGGCCCGTGTAACTGTGTAATCAAGGCTTGGTTTTGGTTGTGTTCGTCGCTTGACTTTGCGCGGGCAGTTTCCCAATATTGAGTGAAATACCAATTCGAAAAAGAAACATACCATGAAAAGACTCAAATCAATGCTCATCATTTTGCTAGTCTGCGTTGCCGTTCAAGCCTGTAGCGAAAGCAAATTTGACTATCGCCACAAGTATGTGGGCGAGTTTGATTTTCAAATCGCCTACAGTGGTCTCGATGGCATCTCATCCCAAGATACAATAAGACGCAATGCGCCAGGAACTGTAGATTTTGGTCCCACCAAGGGACAGCTGACGATCTCATGCGCACCTGCCGATTTCCCCGTGCTAGACTTGGACTTGGATGTCAATAAACATGGTGCCTTGAAGCTAGGTTCCGAACCGGAATTTTCGGGTCGTTTCTTGACCAAGGATAGTTTGCAATTTTCACTCATGATCAACACGCCTACATTTTCCAGCTATAGAATGGATGTTTTGGCAGTCCGGGATTGATTGCGATGACACATTCTACTTCCACGAAATTGACTCACGAAAACTACCTGAATGATGAAGGCTCCCATGATTAGAATTATTTGTGTTGCAATGCTGCTGCTCCTGCTGTCTCAAGCCTGCAGTGAAAGCAAATTTGACTATCGACACAAGTATGTGGGCGAATACGAGGTCACAGGCACCGAAGCATGGACCGGCATAGGTACACCCAACGATACCTTTCCCGTGAGCACGACCTGCACCGTGGATTTTGCAGCAGGACGAGATTCAGTGCGCTTCACGATCGAAGCTTTAACCATAATGTTTGATGCAAAAGCAGACAGGCATGGAGTCCTATCAGTAGGGTTGATGGGCGATTTTTTGGGGGAATTTACAGACAAGGATCACTTTGACATGAGCATGCGGAGCGGTCGCCCGGTCACAGGTGATGACCAATTTGCCTATGTGCTGCACGGTACGCGGAAGTAGAAATGGCTACACCGCAAACGCATTTGCAGTGTAGCCATACAGAAGCATCCATCAATTGAGGGTTTAAAGCCATCATTCCTCAAACCATTTGACGGTTTTTGTTTCGAGATTCCACACGCCGCGCTTTTTGCCGAGGCCCACGTTGATGCCTAGTGAACTCTTGTTGCCAAGGTAGTCAAACTCAAACGGGATGACCACTTGCCCCTTGGGGTCGATCGCGCCCCACATTTTGCCCTTGCGGACAACGATGTAGCCACCTTCGGTGATGAGCCGCTTGCCGGCAGTAGAGTAGCCCGTTTGGCTGCCAGCATCTTGATAGGCAGTTGTCTCAAATTCGAATTCGTCAAACTCCATCGGCGTGATGGCCTCATTGTTTGGGCCGATGAGCCCATACAATTTGTCTTTGCGGGCGATGGTTACATCGCCTTCAAAACTGGAAGCCGACGCATACATGCAAGGGATCACTTCTTTGCCGCTGCGGTCGATGTATCCCCATTTGCGATTTTTCGCGACAGCCATGAGACCATTAGCCGCAAAGCCCAGTTGATCGTCATAAACAAAATCCGCGACGACCTCACCTTTGTTGTTGACGACACCATATTTTTGGCCTTTTTGCATCACAAAAAGACCTTTGTAAACTCCTTTGGCGCCGTTGTAGATCATCGGAACGGCCACATTGCCGGTGCTGTCAAGGTAACCGTGCTGATAGGCATCATTCACCTTTGCATTGATTTCGAAATAACCGTCCTCATAAATCCCCAACGACTCCTCGTGCGTAACTTTGATTGCTTCCTCTCCTTTGAGATTGAGCATGCCATTGAGTTCCTTGCCATCGACCATTTTGGTCACCGGAGCATAACCCATGTAAAAGTCCCTGGCGAAGTAAAACGTCGCGCCATCAAAGGCTTTTTTGCCGTCCATGGCCTTGAAATACATTTCACCTTTGGTACCTGCAACGAGCAAGTCGCCGTTGTGATAAACCTCGGGGGCAGCCGTCGTGTCCACCCCTGTCGTGGCATTATTGCCATTGCCGCCACCGCAGCTGATGAGTCCAAGCAGCGGTAGCACAAGTGCGATTGCAAGCAGCATCGACCTGCAGTTTCTAAAATGAATAACCATGTTCAATGATTGAAGGTGAATCCAATGAGTGCGCAAAGGTAGGCAGTTTCAAAAATATTCCAACCATCGCAGCTCGGCTTGCATCAAATGGCTTTGCTGGAAATACAGCCAAAAACCCAAGAGAGGAATCGCTGACGCGAAGCGTTTTCAGAGAAATTCCTGTAGTTTAGAGGCATGAAAAAGCTGATTATCAGTTTGCTGTTGTTGTGCTTGCTGCTGGGCTGTGACCGATTTCACTACCGCGAGCAATACTTTGGTGACTTTGACTTCACGACGATTCGCACCTTGCCCGACTCCATTGATCACGACTCGACGACCACCGTATTTGCAGGTACGGTAGGGTATTGGAACAAGGACGAATTGTTGATCAAATTCAAAGCAGATGACTCCATCGCGCCGATCATCGCAAAAGATGGCAGCCTCACCGTGCCGGGCTTCGTTGCTGCCGGCGGCAACTTCGAAGGCCGTTTTTCCGATGCCGATCACGTGACATTTATCTCGGAGTTTCAATCCTACACGACACAAAAGGTGCGCTATGCCGTAACCGGCGTGCGTCGCTGAGCTTTCCAGCCATGTCGCGTGTCGAGCGGCAATGCTGGGAGATTTCTTCCGGATGAACTGTGATTTTTGATCAGGTGAGATGCATTGGCAGATGACTTTGATCAATTCTTCCCCATACCGCAGCGTTGCCTTATCTTTGCAAACTATGGAATCCAAAAGTATTGCCCGTTACTTCATCAAGATTTTTTGCACGGCTATTGCCGTATCGATCGCTGCTTGGTGGCTTGAAGGCATCAAGGTCGACAGCATTGCTTGGTCATTGTTGGTCGCCTTTATCTTGGGTTTGCTCAATACCTTCATCAAGCCGCTGTTGCAGCTGATTTCGATCCCCTTCATTTTGATTTCATTTGGCCTTTTTTTGGTGGTGATCAATGCTGTCATGCTGATCCTTGCCAGTGAAATCGTGCCGGGAGACCATTTTGTGGTCGAAGGATTCTGGCCAGCCTTTTGGGGATCGATCATCATCAGCATCGTGAGTGGCATCTTGGAGCCCAAAGACAAGGACAAGCCGGGCAATGGCACGAGTGTCAATGTGCGGATTGGTCGGCAGGGTGGGGAATGAGGGATTAGAAATTAGCAATGCCTTGATTTCCAGCGTGCGAGCTGATGCCTGCTGGAAACCAAAATTCCCCTAAAAGAAAATCACCCCAAACCGTTGCGTGCAACTGTTTGGGGTGATCCTTTAAATGCTGGGCTTGTCGCTCAGAATTTGATCTCTACGCCCTTTTGATCGAAGTATTTCACCTCGGTAAAGGTCAGGGACGTGTCTGCAACCACCTTGACAGGTTTTTTGTACTGCCAATGCCATTGCCGCACCTGATTCCAGAAGCCTTTTTTGAAATAAGCTTCGACATACGGGTGTACCGTCACGGTCAACTTCTCCTTGTTTTGACGCATGAGGAAGTCCACGTTGTTTTTGATCTCATCTGCGATGAGGATCGACGATTGTATCGTGCCGGTGCCGCCACAGCTTGGGCAGGTCTCGGTGGTCACAATGTCGAGGAGTGGGCGCACCCGCTGCCGCGTGATTTGGATCAATCCAAATCGGCTCATCGGCAGGATGGTGTGCTTTGCGAGGTCTGAAGCCATTGCTTGCTTCAGATGCTCGTGCAGTTTCTTTTTGTGCTCGGCCTTTTTGAGGTCGATGAAGTCCACGACGATGATGCCGCCCATGTCACGCAAGCGCAGCTGACGAGCAATCTCTTCGGCTGCGACCATGTTGGTTTTGAGCGCATTGTCTTCGAGCGTGTCGCCGCGCAGGTTTTTACTGCCGCTATTCACGTCGATCACGTGCATGGCTTCGGTATGCTCGATCACGAGGTAGGTACCGTTGCGCATGGTGACCGTCTTGCCAAAGGCGGCCTTGATCTGCTTCTCGACACCTCTAGATTCAAACAGCGTGATTTTCCCGCTGTGCATCTTTAGGTTTTTGAGTTGCTCTGGACTCGTGCGCTTGAGGTAATCACTGATTTCCTCAAATGCCGTTTCATCATCTGTGACGATGGAGTCAAACCCGATGGAGAGCATGTCGCGCAAGATGCTAGCAGCACGATCCTCCTCTGCGAGCACGCGCTTTGGAGGGCGTGCATCCGCGATGGATTGGATCATTTTGTTCCACTTGTCGAGCAGGTCCAAAAGATCCTTTTGGATGGCTGCAGCCTCTCGGCCCTCGGCAGCAGTGCGCACGATGAGACCGAAGCCTTGGGGTTTCACGCCCTCGCAAACGGTCTTGAGCCGGCGTTTTTCCTCTTGTGTACCGATCTTGCGCGACACCGAGATGTCGTTGTTGAACGGGACCAAGATGAGGTATTGGCCGGGTAGGGATATTTCGCATGTGAGACGAGGGCCTTTTGTTGAAATGGCCTCTTTCTCTACTTGTACAAGGATGGGTTGCCCACTTTTGAAAACTTGGGCCATGCGGCCATCCTTGAGGATGTCGGGGAGCGGCGTGATCTCACCAAGTGGACGGATATTGTTGCCAGAAGACTGCACCGATTTTACATACCGTTGCAGGCTCATGACTTGAGGTCCTAGATCCAAATAATGCAGAAAGGCATCCTTGGGATGCCCAATCTCTACGAAAGCCGCATTGAGTCCTGGGACTATCTTGGTGACTTTACCTAATAGAATGTCACCAACAGAGAAGAGTTTATTGGTCTTCTCATGATGGAGCTCTACTATGCGTTTATCCTCAAGTATTCCAATTCTCAATCCCTCCTCACTTGCACTTACTATTAATTCGTTCACGCGTTACATGTTACATGTGTTACAATCGAACGAGAAAGCAAGATCGCGCAGGGGCGATGGGAATCTACGAGAAACCGCCTTACTTCTTCTTCTTGTGACGGTTCTTCCTGAGGCGCTTTTTGCGCTTGTGGGTTGCAATCTTATGTCTTTTACGTTTTTTACCGCTGGGCATCTTGGTAACTATTTATGGGTTTTTACTCAAGGTCTCCTTGGCCAATGCCGCAAGATTGGGATCCTGCGTCTGGGTGGCGACCTCAGACATTAATCTTTGATATTCGGCGGAATGACCTAGTCTTTGCTCCGAAAGGCCAAGGTAATACTTTGCGCGCACATCTTCAGGTGCGACTGCAAGTATTTGCTTGAACCGTTGTGCTGCCTTCTCGTCTTGGTTTGTGTCCAATGAGAACTTGCCAAGGTGAAAGAGCGCCTCCGTGTTGTTGGGGTTCTTTTCAGCAACCTCCCTGATCTTGAAAATACCGTTCATGCTGTTGTTGGGGATGCCCGACTCTACGAGTGCGAGGCCCAGCTCCAGCTTGGCGTTTTCATTTTCAGGCTCCAACTCAAGGGCAGATTCATCTTGCCGTATGGCCTCGTTCGAAAACCGTCTGAAAAGGTTGGTATCGGCTTGGACATGTGGCAATTGACTAGCATTTCTGAACAATGCCCCTGCCACCACAAAATTGGCTGACTGAGGCACCTCTGCTGCCAATGCCGCGGCTTGGATCGCTGCGAGGTCGCTACGACCTGCCGCTGAGTATCCTTCCACGATTTGGTGATAGAGGTCGACCCGGCGCTCTGCATTTTGCTCGGCTTCCAAGGCGGTGCGCAATTGCGCGACCTCGGTCGGAGCCTCGTCAGCAGGCAAGAGTGCAATCAGATCGGTCATCAAGCCTGTGCTTGCACCCGCTGTCGCATTTTCCGTCTTGCCACCATCGCCTGCTCTGCCCCCGAGGGCTGCACCTTTCTCGTCGTCGAGATTGGTCTTATCCGCAATAAGTAAAAGAACGAAGACCAGCAAACCCATCAGTATCACCGCGCCATGTTGCCAGGAAAAGTGATTGATCGATTTGCCGGTCTGCGCCATTCAATACTGAGCCCTTAGGCCTTAACAGCCTTTTTAGCGCTGGAGTCTTTCACTTTAGAAACAAAAGACTTGGCTGGCTTGAACGCCGGAATGTTGTGCTCCGGAATGATCATCGACTTGTTTTTGGAGATGATGCGTGCCACTTTTTGTGCACGCTTCTTCACCACAAACGAGCCAAAATTTCTGAAATAAACATTTTCATTTTCCGCAAGGGAGCCCTTTACGACTTTGAAAAACGCCTCGATCGTGGTGGACACATCTGCTTTGTCGACACCCGTCTTATTCGCGATTTCGGTGATTACTTCGGCTTTCGTCACTTTCTCTCCAAATTTAATTTTACAACCAATTGTACCAAAATTCCCTCTAACTCCCTCGTTTCCAATCACTAGGACAAGGGAAAAAGATAGGACTGCAAAGTTAGGAGTTTCAAACAAAGTAGAAAATATTTTTTTGAGATTTCCACAATTTGGGCCTCACGGTCGGGTTAAGCGCTTGCCATTCATAGAGATAGGCAATTTCAGCTAGCCGCAAATACCTGTTTTGTGGGCCAAATTTTCCCTCAAAAGACCGAAAATCACGCTGAAAAACGCGGATTTTGGAGAGATTTGCAGCACGATGCTCAACCCAACGCTCAGTTTATTACAATGGTATGCCTCCGAAGGCAGGGATTTGCCTTGGCGCCGCACCCGTGATCCTTATAAGATTTGGTTGAGCGAGGTGATCTTGCAACAGACCCGCGTCGACCAAGGAATGAACTACTATATAAGGTTCATCGAGCGCTTCCCGACCGTGCATGATCTGGCCGCTGCCGAGACCGATGTACTCATGAAATATTGGGAAGGGCTCGGCTACTACAGCCGCGCCCGCAACCTGCACCACACTGCCAAGGTCATCTCCGTGGAGCTCGGCGGTGTATTTCCGTCTAACTACCTCAGTTTGATCAAACTCAAGGGCATCGGCCCTTACACTGCCAGGGCCGTCGGCTCATTTGCCTTTGACAATGTCGTCGGCGTGCTCGATGGCAACGTCTTCCGTGTTTTGAGTCGCTACTTGGGCGACTTCTCACCCATCGACATGCCGCAGACGAAGGTTGCGTTTCAAAGCCAATTGGACGCATGGATTGCGCAGGCAACCGACAACACTGGCGACGAGCGGCTTTCGGGCAAATTCAATCAAGCCATCATGGACCTCGGGTCCATGGTGTGCAAACCACGCAATGCCTTGTGTCACAGCTGCCCGCTCGCGAGCGCGTGCAAGGCTTATGCGCAACAGACGGTCGAGCAGCTGCCGGTGAAATCCAAAAAGCTACAACGCAAGACCGTTTGGTACCATTTTTTCATGGCGGGGCCATCTGGCCAAGTATGGATACAACGGCGAGCCGCTTCCGGCCTTTGGCCCAATCTCTGGGAGATCCCAAATGTAGAGGAGACCGAGGAGGGGTGGCAGCGCAACAATCTCGATGGATACGTGCTTCAGGGGGCCTTCAAACACGTATTCACCCACCTCGACATGATGATCAAGGTTTATGTGGGCACAGATTTGCAGGCATTGGAGGGCAAAGCGCTCGCACCTTTGGGCGAATCGCCACGCTTGATCGACCGGGCACGGATCGACGAGTTTGCATTTTCAAGGGCCGTATTAAAAATTTTTGAGCAATATTTGGGCGGGAATTAGTATTTTCCCATTCCGATACATTTCGGAAAGGATCGATTCAGTCAACTATGTTCAAATCTGGTATTCACAAGGTGGTTTTGCTGGGCTATGCTGGCAACGAGCCTTTGTTGGGGGGCTGTGGTTGCATTACCATTATGCCCCTGTCCAATGCGGAATTGCTCCAAGGCAAGGCACTTTGCGCTGCTGTTTTGGGATTTCATGCGCCAGATCATCCCTGAAACGAAAATGCAGATCCCCTCTCCATCAATAGACCTTGCACGTGGATTCCGACCCGAATAGTTACGTGCCCATAACGCAAAGTTTTGGAGACTTGCTGCGTACCGAATGGCCGATGCTGCTCCTGCTGATCGTTTTGGTGATCGGCTCGGGGCTTGCCGCTGCGACTGAGGTAGCTTTTTTCTCGTTATCACCTGCCGAAGTCAAAGATTACAAGCAAAAACAGGGCTTGGTGTGGCGATTGTTGCAAAAGCCGCAAAGGCTGTTGGCAACTGTGCTGATATTTGGAAGTTTTGTGAACCTCGCCATCATTTTTTTGATGATGATGGGGGTAGAACGTGCATTTGGCATCACCACCTGGGCGCACGAACCATGGCTCCCATGGGTGAAATATCCAATCGCCATACTGGGGGCCGCCATACTCATCCTCTTTTTTGGTGAGATCACGCCCAAAATCTACGCGAGCCAAAACCGTTTGAAAATGGTGCGGCTACTCTCCGTGCCCATTGCCGCATTGCATTATGCCCTGTATCCCGTCACATTTGTCCTGGTCTCCACCACGGTATTTTGGGAAAAGCGCATCAAGACCGATAGTATCGCCGCCTCCTTTGAAGACATCAAGCATGCGATCGACCTCACGAGCGACGAGGAGTCGCCCGAAGAGGAAAAGGACATTCTAAAGGGGATTGTCGATTTCAGTAGTACGATGGTGAAGTCGGTGATGCGCTCTCGCGTCGACGTCGTCGGTGCAGAGTTGGATCTTACTTTGGAGGAATTGATCGAGCTCATCAACCAACAAGGCTATTCCCGCATGCCGATATTTGAGGAGAATCTCGACAATATCACGGGGATCTTGTATTCCAAAGATTTGATTCCTTACCTGCAAGGTGCCGATGGCTTGCCCGAATGGCAGACCTTGATCCGTGAACCTTATTTCATACCCGAGACCAAAAAGCTCGATTCGCTGCTGGAGGAATTCAAAACTCGTCGCCTGCACATCGCGATTGTCGTGGATGAATTTGGAGGCACTGCAGGGCTTGTTACCTTGGAGGATATGATAGAGGAGATCTTTGGGGAGATTGTCGACGAGTTTGACGAGGAGGAGTCGGTCTTTACACAGCTGAGCGAAAGCGAATACCTGGTCGATGGCGGCATGCCGCTCGATGACATGATCGCCAACTTGGAGTTGCCGTCGACCGTTTTTGACGAGGTGAGGGGCACGGCCGATACGCTAGCCGGCTTGATTTTGGAATTGCACCGCAAGATCCCGTCGCAAGGCGAGATGATCGTACACGAACAGTTTCAATTCACGATCGAAACTGTAGCCCAAAACCGCATTCGCAAGGTGCGTTTGACGCTGCAGCTGCCCGAAGAATCAGAGGACAAGGAACAGGAAATAGAATAAAAGATGTCTGATTACAAATTGTTGGGAAGAGGTGTTTGGGTGCCCATGATGGGCTTGGTCGCTGTACTCCTGTGCTGCATGGTCGCTTGCAGCCATCCCAAGGATCCATTTCCCCGTCCCAAAGGTTGGCCACGCATCGATTTGCCTGCGCATACCTATCAGAAGTATGACAACAATGTCTGCCCCTTCACATTTGAATACCCTGCAATCGGGATCATTGAGAAGCAAAAGAACGATAGTTGTTGGATGGATTTGTATTTCAAACCTTTTGAATGCCGCTGGCACGTGACCTACCGCTACATCCCCGGTTCAGGCAAGACGGCCATGGACCACTATGAAGAATACCGTAAGCTGGTGTTCAAACACATTCAAAAAGTGTCGCAAATCAAGGAAAATCCAATTGCCGGTCCCAATGGCTCAGGGACGCTCTTCGAACTCTTTGGCACGGTGGGTGTGCCCGCGCAGCTCTTGTACACCGACTCGACCCACTTGGTATTGGCATCATTCTACTTTGATACCGCCGTGCGCAACGATTCATTGGCCCCAGTGATCGATTTTATGAAAGAGGATTTGCGACACATGGCCGAGTCCATCGTTTGGAAATAGATCGAGTTGCCTAGCAATTGGCTGATTTTCTGAAATTTCGAGACCTGGGTATGGTGCTTGCAACCGTGGAGAACAGAATCGTATTTTGGCAGGAGATCGCTTGCTGAGATCGAACTGTATTTCTATTTGCGTGATGGGTGTGCAAAAGGCTATTGTAAAACTTAATTTGCTGGGAATGAGGTCACTCATTTCGGCATTTTTCCTGCTATGTTGTGGAAGTGGCCTTTCTGCATTTGCGCAACAGCCCCGCGCCACAATACCTTATGTGAGCAGTCCGCTGCGCATCGACGGCAGCAGCGACGATTGGGCAAGCGACCCCAATGTAGAATATGTGCAGGAAAATCCCGTAGCGACCAATGCCAATCGCATGGTGGTGCGATTGGCTTGGGACGAGCATAGCCTCTATCTGCTGGCTGAAGTCTATGACCAACAAATTGTGCAGCTCACCCATGATCCTGCACGCATCTACCTCAACGATGCCGTCGAACTCTTCATCGATCCGCTCGATGATAGTGAAAATCGTATGGATATCAATGATTATCAATTCATTGTCGATCACACTGGCGCTGCGACCGTACTCAAAGGCGAAAAGGCACTCATTTTAGACTCCACGTCGCTTGCTCCTAAGGAAGCAGGGATTTCTACAGTCGCCTACCAGTATGCTGCCCAACGAATGCCGGAAAGTCAAGGAGTAACTGTTGGATATATTGTCGAATTGGCATTGCCTTTTGCTGGATTGGGGGTGATGCCGAGGGCGGGTTCCAGGCTCAAGCTGGATTTTTGCGTGGATGACCTCGATTCCTTGGTCGATCTCGCAGGCATTCCTGAGGGCGGCCACCTGCCAGGTTTTTTTGCCTCTAATTGGGATGGGTATAGTGATTTCAGTTTTCCTGACCATTGGCGCACCTTTGCCTTGGCAGGTGGGCCGTCCATGAGCATACGGATTTCCCGGGATTTGCTTCCTTATTGGCTTTTTATTGTATTGGGGCTGGTCTGTGTGGCAGGATTGGTGATCGGATGGCAGGCCTATCGCATCGCGCAACTCAAAGACGTGTTGCCGCGACATGCCGTGCGGCCGGGCCTCATGCACACGTTGGAGCGCATGGCCACTGAGCTACCTGCAACGCAAGCGCAAGAGACTCAATTGACAAATGAGATGGCACAAGACGCCGCCACCGAACAGCAGCGTCCCGGTAGGCCCGACTTGGGGACTGCCGAGAGCCCATTGCATCCGCAGATTGCACGGTGCCGCGATTTTGTGCTAGCCCAGCTCGATCAGGATCTCAAGATGGAGGACTTGGCCTCGGAGTGTGCCCTGAGTTTGCGTTCGCTGCAGCGCATCTTCAAAGAGGAGCTAGACATGAGCCCCGGCAATTTTGTGGTGCTGCTCAAGATGGAGCACGCAGCCGAGCTGCTGCGCGGCGGTCGCTGCAATGTGAGCGAAGCCGCTTGGCAACTCGGTTACCAAGACAGCTCCTATTTCAGCCGGGTATTCAAGAAATACCATGGCGTATCCCCAAAATCCATGCTGGCAGCCTGATGCGGTAGCTTTTAGACGCATTTGTACCCGTTTCTGTCGCAATTGTGAATGGGCACAAGTGGCTTCGCGGCCTAGTTTTGCCCTCGTTGATTCGGTTGAGAGTTGTATTCCAGCCGACCACAGGGGTGTACGACAAATTCGTCAGGCGGCCATTTCATCTTGTGTAAAAGCGATCATCCTGTGCCATTGGCTTCCTTTTTCTAGCGCCCTGAGGTTTGCGACCGCTTGCCAGCCAGCGAAGGTCCAACGTTGGCCGGAGAGTTT
>JANPHP010000070.1:0-14243 GCA_031424495.1 Bacteroidota bacterium
GGCGAAAAGAGCCTTCAATGCTTCCATTTCCATGTTCTGCTGAATTTAGGATGAAGCCCAAACATTCGACAAATATCCAATCAAGCAAAACCGTCGATGCACACACCAAGGTCCGGCGGCGACCTAATTCCTATTCAGCCAAAGCTTGCCGAATTTGTCGTACACCCAACGCGCATGTACAGGGAGTCCCTTTCAACGCTGGGCTGCGGCGGCGATTTGTGCCGCTGTGTCTTCGGGCAGATTTTTGACAATATCGCCTGCGACTAGCTTGACCCATAGTGCGCTCAGCAGGCCCTCGACCTTCATCGTCACCGTGATCTTGAGGCCCTCTTGGGTCTCTTCAAAGGTATGCTCGCCATACATTTTGGCCAATGGGAACTTGGTGAAATCCACGAATTTACGGTCTTGCACAACCTCGATTAGTTGGATTCTCACTTTGGGGCCGCCTTTGGGCTTCAAGACGAAGTGGCTGCCTTCCTGGAATTCGCCTTCCAAATTGGCAAACTCAATGCCTTTGTCCCAGGTATGCCAATGGTTCACATCGGTGACGAGACTCCACATTTGTTCCTTGGTCACATCCTTGGTGACGACGGAATACGATTTTGACCACATAATTGATAGCTGCATTTAAAGTATGTACAAATATAATATGCATGCTTATTATATGCAATACTTGAATGGAAAGCTATTCTTTAGAAGCTGCATTCTCCTGTGGATCAATTACAAAATCTTACTCAGTTGTGTTTGTTTTCGTTCCTGCAATCCGTGCATCAACCCAATTCCGCAAGGCCATGAGCTCACCGTCTGCAGTCTCGATTTCCTCCGTCTTGTCCAACCATGCAATTGCCGCCAACCAATCCTCCCGATCAAACCATTCATCAACCTCCTCCCCCATTTCCACCAAGCCTTCATAGCTCCTTTTCAATTCCCCGACCTCTTCCAGATAGACCGCCGGCAACAACGATTGGTCATCGCCATAGTGTGCCTCACAATACGCCACCCAATCGTGGCCATAGTCGGTGCGCTTGCAATACAACAACTTACTTTCAGCTATATGAAACTCCTGCAAGAAGTGGTCCCACACCACGCAGAACAGCGCATCCTCCAAATGAACCGCCAACACCTCCATCAACTGCACGAATTCACGCTCAAAACCATGCTTGCTGCCGCCTTGCACGAAGACATACAAGCCGTCTACAAATCCCGTGATGCTGCGTTCATTTTGATTGGGGCCATGCTTCAGCAAATGAGGTGATGGTCTTTGCAGCAGGGTGTTGTGCGGCCATGGTTCTCCATTTGAAATTTGGGCGATGGCCCTTTCGTATATCGTGGGAAACGCGGGCTCGGCAGCCTGACACACCTTGAGAAAGGCAGCCCCGTGGATGACCTTGGGCTTGAGTTGATAGACTCCGTGTAGCGTTCCCATGTGTCTCAAACCTCGATTTTGCCCAAAATCCCCGTCGATAATGAGTCGAAAGCTTTTAGTAGCTGTGGCTTAATTCCAAACCACAATTAAATTTTCAGGCCCATTCAAAACCAAAGCTTCTGGCCCGACCCATGCATCTTCGCGCAGATCGATGACCAATGTCCGATGATCGGTGGTGATGATGGTAACCTCCAAATCGTCGTCCCTACCTTCTTGAACAAAACACCCGACAAGGTCTTCGATCTTGGTTTGTGGCGGATCTAGCATGATCCGATTCGAAATACAGAGATGATAGTCCTCCATGACAATCACGATTTCGGGGACAATTAGTTCTCTCCCCGTTTGAAGGCAATAAATAAAGCCCTCGCCTACATAGAGATGTTGAATTTGCTTGCCCTCAAGTAGTTTTAGGTAACTCATTTTTGTCCCTATTTTTCTCACCCCCGGTTGCGCCACCACATCTGAAACACCATCAATACCCAGAGCTGTTTGCGGTGGTTGGCCTTGCCGGCGAAATGTGCTTGCATGAGCTGCTGCACGTACCGTGCATCAAAAAAACCATGGGCATCTAGGGAAGTCTTGGACAACAAATCCTCACAAAGCCCCCGCAATTCATGCTTGAGCCAATGCGACAAGGGGATACCGAAACCCTTTTTAGGACGGTCGATGATCATGTCCGGAATCTTGCCCCGAGCGACTTTTTTGAGGATATGCTTGGTTTTCCAGCCGCGCAGCTTGAAGTTTTGCGGCAGCCCCGAGATGTAATCGACGACGCGGTAATCGAGAAAGGGCGACCGCGCCTCCAAGGAGGTGTACATGCTCGCACGGTCGACTTTCATGAGAATGTCGTCGACGAGGTAGGTGCGGTAATAGGTGTACAGCAGGCGATTAAAATAGCCCGCATCCATCGGCAACTCATCGAGCCAACGGTCGATGATCTCCAAGCCGTGGGTGCCTTGCAGGGCCTTTTTCATGTCGCCGCTGAGCAGCTTTTCTTTCTCAGAGGGCAAAAATGCACCCAGCCACAAAGTGGAGACATGTTTTTTCTCCAGCTCAAAACCGCGCAGGAATTGCTTGACCTTGAAGTCAAAGCTGATGTTTTTGTCGCTTGTCGGCAGCAGATTGGCCATGCCGGCCATCGCTCCGATCATGAATTTGGGCATGGCGCTCATGATGCCCGCCAGCCGATCTGACTGAAAAGTCGGATAGCCCGCCAGCAATTCGTCGCTGCCGTCGCCGCCGAGGGCCACGGTCACTTGCTCGCGGGTAAAGCAGCTCAACAGGTGGGTGGGAATGAGCGAGGCATCTGCAAATGGCTCGTCGAGCTTTTGGTAGATGCCGCTCACGAGGTCGAGCGTGTCGCTCGCCGTCAAAATCTTGCTGTAATGCTCGGTGCCGAGCTGCCGCGCAACCGCCGACGCGTAGTCGCTCTCGTCATAAGACTTCTCGCTAAAGCCGATCGAGAAGGTCTTGATCTTGCGCGCCGAATTTTTTTGCGCATAATAGGCGATGATCGAGCTGTCCAAACCGCCGCTCAGAAAGACGCCGAGCGGCACATCGCTCATCATGCGGATGCGGGTCGCATCTTCCAGCAAATCGTCCAAATGGGCCGTTGCCTTCTCAAAATTGCTTTCCGTCGGATGGAAATCGATGATATAATAGGGCTGCTGCGCGACGATGCGCCCATTCTCCCAGACAAAATAGCTGCCCGGCTCCAGCTTGTGCACGCCTTGCAAAATCGTATTGGGCGTGGGCACATACTCGAAAGTGAGGTATTGCTGCACGGCCTGCAGGTTGATCTCGTCCTTGCAGAGCGGATGCTTTTGGATGGCCTTAAGCTCAGAGGCAAAGAGCAAGGTCGAGCCGACCACGCTGTAAAACAAGGGCTTCTTGCCCATGCGGTCGCGCGCGACAAACAGTTGCTGCTTGCGAAAATCCCAAAGCGCAAAGGCAAACATGCCATTGAGCATCGGAAGCATAGCCGGGCCGTGCTCTTGGTACAGGTACACGAGCACCTCGGTGTCTGAGGTGGTACGGAATGTATATTTCCCCGTGCGCTGCAAGCCCTCCTTGAGCGCCTCAAAATTGTAGATCTCCCCGTTGAAGGTGATCGCAACCGATTTGTCATGTGAGAAAAAAGGCTGATGCGCATCCGCCGATAAGTCCATGATGCTCAGGCGGGCATGTGCCAATCCGACCCCATCTTGCAGGAAAGTGCCCAGATAGTCAGGCCCTCTGTAGGCGATGGACTGTATCATCGCCTGCAGCTGCTCCGCATTCCCATCACCGATAAATCCTGCTATCCCACACATGGCTTACTTGAGTTTGCCGCCAAATTTCCAAGAGTTCCCATTCCGAAAGATGATGTAGGTGCTCGCCGGATCAATCTGATCCTTGGAGCGCAACCAATCCTCGATCATGGACTTTGGGATATAGGTGGTCTGTGGCGTTACGAGTTGGTCGAATGCGACGTGCCTGAAAAAGAGGAAGCCCCTTTTTTTGATCCAGCGGCTGTAATCATACAGCGGCATGAATTTCATGCCCAGCAACGTGATGATGTGGGCATAAATGAAATACATGAAAGAGAGCGGCGTCGCGATGAAATATTTGGTATACCACCAGGGCAGTTTGGACGCGATCTTGCGGATGGGATCTACGACGTAGCGAATGATGCCATTCCCCTCCCGGGCATAAACCCAGCCGTGAAAGCTACCGCCGGGCTTGGTATTCTCGATCACGGAAGTGAACCCTGCATAAGGCTCCTTGAGGTGGTGCAAAACGCCGATGGAGTACACCAGGTCAAATTTGGACGCGGAGCGATAGGTCGTCATGTCGTCTTGCACGATCGTGAAGGCGCCATAGCCGGTCTTGCCCATGTTGGCGCGGGCGGTGAGCACGCTGTCGCCGAGGTCCACGCCCGTCATCGTGCGCGGCTGCCATTGCGTGCCATGCACGAGCAGGCTGGCATTGCCACAGCCTAGCTCCAACACGTCCTTGCCTTTGAAGTCGGGCTCGGTGAGGGGTTCAAACCAGTCTACAAACTGATCCCAAGTATATACAGAACCCTCGGGGAGGTTATTCCACGAGGTTGCAAACGCTTCAGCTGTCTTCTTGTCTTTCATTCAACGATCTGAATTTCCTTTTTTCTTAAACACGGTGAGGATGGAGCTTCCATACCAGCGCCCGGGCAGTATCAAATAATCAAGGTACAAGACCATGGACAAGCACCTGTGGATGAAGATCATCATTTTCGTGAGGGGGGGCCGCACGACATGGTTGCGCTTGCCGCTGGTCTTGGCAGCGATCCAAGCGGGCAGGTAGAGCGACTTGAAGAGGTAGTCCATGCGTTGGATCTCGTAGGGAATTGCAGCGACGGTGTCGCGAACCTGCCCAAAATCGTAGCGCCGGTAGTGGCGGTACTCGACATCGTAGGAGCTCCACAACTCGCTGCGCGAGGGCACGGAGATCACAATGTGCTTGGCATTGGGATAGCTCGCCGCAATCGCTTGCAAAAAGGGGATCGGATCCTCGATATGCTCGATCACATCGAGCAGCATCACCACCTCGATCGATTCCCTGAATTCTGCCGGCAAGTCCAAACAATCCTGCTTTTTGAAGACAAATCCCTCCGCGCCAGGCAATACTGTAGGATCCCCTAGTTCGGCACCCCAAATGTCTAGCCCATGCTGCCGCAAATAACTCACCACCAAACCCGTTGCGCAGCCAATCTCCAAGATTTTTTTGCCGTCGAAACCATGCTTCTTGAGCTCCCGCAGCAAAATCTTGTTCCGCGCATAGGTCCAATAATAATTGACCATGCCGACCGGGTAGTTGGTGGCAAAGTCTTCGGCGGTATAGGAGGATCCACTCATGTATCTGATGACCTTGAGGCAAGGCCCATCTGCTGTTGCATTGTCCCTATTCAGTCGGCATCTTGAACCGTGTCGAGATTGATTTTTTCCTTGATGGTATAGGGAAAGCGTCCTTGACTCTCAAAATAGGTGCGCATCAAGATTTCAGAATTCACCCCGATCAACACCATGAGCGTACCCACGATGAAAAACATTGCCGTCACCATGGGCAACGGTGTTTGGATGAAATCCTTGTGCAGGTAGTGGCCGTGCGGCATCATTTTGAAACCCACCGCAAGCAGCATGCTGAGGCAGCCCATGAGAAATGACAGGATGCCAGCACCGCCAAAAAAGTGGATGGGTTTCTGCATATATTTCTCCAGAAACTTGAGCAACAGCAGGTCCAAAATCACCTTGTAGGTCCTGAAAAGGCCATAGTTGCTTTTGCCAAATTGCCTCGGTTGATAGTTCACCTCGATCTCCCCGACCCTGCCGCCCCACCACGAGCAATACACGGGGATGAAGCGGTGCATTTCCCCATAGAGGCGCACGTCTTCGATCACGTGCCTGCGGTAGGCCTTGAGCGTGCAGCCATAGTCGTGCAAGCGCACTCCCGAAACAGCCGAAATCAGCCGATTGGCGGTCATCGAAGGCAACTTGCGCGTGAGCCACTTGCCTTTCCATCGGTTTTTGCGCCATCCGCTCACGACATCGTACCCCTCGTCGAGCTTGGCGAGCAACGCAAAGATGTCTGCGGGATCATTTTCCAGATCGCTATCGATGAGGATGAGTACCTCCCCGCTTGCGGTCTGTATGCCAGCATTGATCGCTGCGGTTTGCCCGAAGTTTTTCTTAAAATTGATCGCCTTCAACCGCTCGTTTTTGGCAGCAAAGCTCTTGATCACCTCCCAACTCTTGTCACGCGAGCCGTCATTGACCAAGATGATCTCATAGTTGTGGCCTGCTAGCGTCTGCTCTAGCTTCTCCACAAACAGGGGAATGTTCTTTTCCTCGTTGTAGACCGGCGCGATGATGGAGATCAACTCTTTCATAAAACCTCGTAAATGTAGATGTATGTGTAGTGCCGGTTTTCAGGATGCGCATAGCGCTTGATCTCCTTGATGCGGTCGGTACCAAAGCTCAAAACCTCATGCCGCGAGACGATCAGGCGGCCATGGAGGTGCTGTATGGCATCAGGGTCTAGCAACAATTCATGCACAGCCCCTGGCAAATCCATCTCTTCCTTGTTGGGTGCCTCGTAGGTTTCACAACTGTAGAGATAGCAAGTATTGTGAATATTGAATCTTGAATCCGTTTTCAAGCTTGGGCATTTGTCCAGCTCGCGTGCCGTGATTTGATTAAAATCCTGCTCATACTGCAGCGGATAGAAGTTTTGATAGCTGTCGCAGGTATTGAAGCCATTGTATTGCAAGACAGCAGGCTGTATGCCAAAGCCGATCACGTTGTAGTCATCGGTCCCCACATGCGCGTCACAGTCGGCCTTGATCGCTGCAAAGAGATCTGTGCTGAAATACTCCCGGTAAGAAATCCGCGCAAACCAATTGTCTTCCTTGGAGCCTGGCGCAAAGTGGTGCATGTCATAGTAGTAAAGGTAATGCTGCCCGACACCGAGCAGCAGCAATCCTGCCACGATGTATTGGCTCACCTTGTTGCGCAGCAGCGAGTAGGCGTACACCGCCAAGACCAAGCCCGTGAGCGGCAGCAGGTAG
Organism: Bacteroidota bacterium; assembly: GCA_031424495.1. Classification (GTDB taxonomy): domain Bacteria; phylum Bacteroidota; class Bacteroidia; order J057; family JADKCL01; genus JADKCL01. The sequence goes on from JANPHP010000070.1 coordinate 7,008, forward strand.
TGAAACCTGCTGAAATTGATCTGGGTCAGCAGCGAGCCTTCGCCATAGAGGAATCCCATCTGATTCCAAAACCACAGCGTCGTCATCAGGCCCAAAAACGCAAAAATACCCATCAATACATAGATCAGCTTGTCGCCAAAAATCGGCTCACGCCGCACCACTTTGTTCACGATCACGATCAGCGGGGCGATGAAAAATACGAATCCTGCATAGACCGTCGAGTGGTAAATGCCTGAGGTGGCATTCCAGAGCCCCATGGACATGACGCCTTTGAGGTTATAGTTGAGCTCAACCTTGAACTTGGTGCGGTGGCTCACAAAAAATCCACCCGGATCAAAGAAAACGAGGAACAGTTGATAGTCCGCAATCACTGACAAACCCACAAAAATGGCCACTGCAGCAATGAAGGGCAGCGATTTTTTGATGCCCAAGGTGTACAGATTGTACAATGAGAATCCGCCCATAAAAATGACCACAAACAGGCCTGCCCAAACGAAACTGCTGTAAAACGGAAATATGCCAATCGACAAGAGGTCTTTCCAATTGAGCCTGCCCGCCTTGCGAATGTTGAGAAAACCATTGAGTAAGAGTGGCTGCAAGGCCACAGCCCCGCCAGTCACTGGAAAAAATGGCATTGCCGCGAAGAAGAGCGCCGCAAGGTGGCGCATCCAAAAATGCTTTTCTTCTTTGAGAAAATGATTTTTGAGGAGAATGTAAATCCCGATATAAGCGAGGATGTGCACCAAAAATTCAGAGGCAACAAATCCGCCAAAGGTTCCAAACAGCCAATAAAGGGCGATCATGATGTTGAATCCCGTCGGCAGGCATACCCTCGGCAGACCATCCATGATGGGTCTGATGGGCGTCATCGGAGCCGCAAAAATCGCATGCTCGTGCACGAGGTGGTAGCGATAGACCACATCTGAATCCAAGTTGTCGTGCACCCTGATGCAAGCATCTTGCCCCAAAAAGATGTATTCATGGAAATAGCCCACAAACACAACCGCTAGCAAGATGGCCACCAGATAATTTCTGTTCATCTGCCAAGCTCCCGTTTTTTCCAAGCGACAAATCGCTCTATGCCCTCGCCGAGCGTGGTCTTGGGCGCATAGCCAAGCACCCGCGTGGCTTTGTCGATCGCCGCAAAGGTCGTCTCCACATCGCCCGGCTGTGCGGGTAGCCACTCAAGCACGGCCTCAACCCCCGCCTTCGCCTCGATCATCGCTACCAAATCCGAGAGGCTGATCGGGTGGCTATTGCCCAGGTTATAGGTCTCAAAGAGCGGAGTCGTCGCTGCAGACAACCGCTGCATCGCCTTCAAAATGCCATCGACCGTGTCGCCGACGTATGTATAGTCACGTGAGCTGCTACCGTCGCCATACAATTGGATAGGCTGCCCCTCCAAGATGCGCTCTGTAAACTTGTGGATTGCCAAGTCAGGGCGTTGCCGTTCGCCATAGACCGTAAAAAACCGCAGGTTGATGATATCCATGCCGTACAAGTGATGGTAGACATGGTTTTGCAATTCACAAGCCTTTTTGGTGAATGCATACGGCGAGATCGGCAAATCCAGTCCATCGTCTTCCCGAAACGGAATCTGCGCATTGTTGCCGTAAACCGAGGAGGAGGATGCAAATAGCAATTTGCGCATGCCGTGGCTCCGCATCCACTCCAGGATGTTTTGCGTGCCCTGGATATTCGTTTGGATATAGGCCTGCGGATCCTCGATGGAGGGCCTCACACCTGCCTTGGCAGCCAAATGGATCACCATTTCGACTGCGCCTTCGACCTTCGTGAACGTGTTGGGATCGCAAATATCACCCTCGATCAGACGAAAGGAAGGATGATCTACAAAATTGGAAAGGTTGCGTTCCTTGGTTGCGCGGGGGTAAAAGGCATCAAAATTGTCGATGCCCACCACAGCATGACCTTGTTGCAGGAGTACCTCCACCACATGGCTCCCGATGAATCCTGCACAACCAGTCACAAGTATCGAATTTCCCATTCAGAATCGTGGAAGCCAATTGAATTAAGCCACAAAGATAGGCAACACATTTCATTTGAGATAATGGATTCGGCGGGCTTGGGGGTCTACTATGCAGCCTTGGTTTGCCTTGTTGGGGGAATGCAGGAGCTCCGAATGGTTGATGAACCCAATGAATTGCAAAAGGGAGTGGATCGTTGGGATCTTGCAGGCGGGTTGAATGTGGTTATCGGTCCATAGGTTCATGGAGGGCATTGAAGCATCCCGTCCCCGCCAGGCAAAATGCAGGGCTATCAATCAGCGCATCCCTCACCGCTATCGTATGCTGGAAGACAGTGTACCAAACGGCAAAGAATCCAGACAAAACTGCCGAGTCCACGATGGCTGAGACCGTACAAATGCCCTTTTCAAATTCTATTTTTCGATCAATAGCGATCCTCAAAGCCGCTAGACGTAACCGATGGCGCTGATCTACATCACCAGTCGAGGTATTGGCAGCATCAAGCTTGTATAGATCGATTGTCCTTTGCGCGCGTGCTTGGTCCTGTGGGTTGAGTGCCCTGTGAGGATGCGTAAGTCCATCCAAACCATACTCAAACTTCAAGAGTGTATTGTGCAGATGCGGCCAGAAATAATGCCGCCGGTATGGATTCAGCAACAAGTTTTGCCCTTTTCTGCTATTGCAATAGTTACAGGAGAGTAGAAAATTGATCCAACTTCCTTGAAGCCGTGGGTATGCTTCTTTGTGCTTGATGTGCTCGATCGCGATCGGATTAGTGACTTTCATTTCACACAAATGGCAGTACTCACCTGTGCGGATTTTGAGAATCTGAATAGCTTTCTTCCAATTCTTGAAATTCAGGCTTGCACCAGTGTGTGGATCTGTCGGCCAGTCTCCTTTTGTAATCGGTCGCATGCTTTAGGCGCGATTTTCAGACTCATCCAGATATGCCCGCATTGTCGGGTCATTGGTTTCGGCACGCAGCATTTCACCCAGCAAGCGGCTCACCTCTTCATAGTCACTGATCGTGAGGTTCCCATTTTCCAAAGAAATCTCTGCCAATCGGGCTTTTGATTCAAGATAGCGCTGCTCAAAATTGTCGCTCCTGATGTCTTGCACACCCATCACCTCGGTCACGACTTGGTTGAGCGGCATCTCATCGGGAGAATCCATCATGACCACCGCAGCGTCCAGATTTAGCAGCTCTGATCGATCCAAGCTTTGCACGATCAGTGGCGAATGCGTGGTCGCGACAAATTGCATGCTGGGGAAGGCGTTTTTCAAATCAGCGACCACATGTTTTTGCCAAGTGGGATGCAAGTGCAGGTCGATCTCGTCGATCATCACGACGCCATAGGTATGGGTCACGGCTTGCACGCGCTTGTAGCCATTCAGGATGATGCATCGGCAGGCAATCTCAGCCACCATTTCCATATAGGTCACGACGCCATCGCTGTGCAAGCTGATGGGGAGCAACTGCGAATCGTAGCCCTCAAGCTCCACACGCAACCACAACTCTCCATCGATAAAATCCACCTCCTTGAGGTAGCGTGGATTCGCATTGCGCAAGGTTTGAAAAAATACTTCCTTGGTTTCAGGATATTCCCGGCCCTGCCGGGCATAGATGTCAAAAGTGGCTAGCCAAGATTCATACAAAAAAGTCGTGGACCGCATCTCAAACCAATCACGATAGCCTTCCACAAAGATTCTGCGCGCATAGCGTCTTTCCCCTCGGTTTCTCGCAGCCCCATGCATGCGCTTAGTGCCAAAAAAGGCGATCACAGGCAGATTCAAGTGGTCTGCATCGGCAGCACCACTGTTCATGCGCTCATATTTTTGCTTGCCGAGACTCCTTACCAGCCCTACATCAGCTTGGGTGGAACTATTTCCTCCTGATACAGATTCTCTCCTACGCCTCCAAACCACTTCAGCGTCTCCAGATTCATCAAAAGTACCACGGGCCTCGACAATCACGGGGGTTTGAGGTGTGAGAAAACGCTGATTGTCGACGACCCTAATTTCATCTTCAACGATATGACGACTTCTCACATCTGGAATGCCCAAAAAATATGTCCCGCAAGCTATCCTGAGTGCATGCAGCAAGGTCGATTTTCCTCGGCCATTGATACCGATCACGACCGTGAAGTCTGCCGGGAACCGAAATTTGTTCTCCGCGACATTCCGAAAATTCTTAAGATACAATTCAGAAATCCGCATTTTATGATGAGTAGCTAATGGCCGCGATTCAAACCGACCTACTCCCAAATAAGCAAATTAATTCTTGATTTCAACGACATATCCGCACGATATGCGGCGTTGCTTTTCACCACGGCACATCTCCCCCCTAAACCGCGCTCACCCTCGGCACCTCGGGTGCTGCCCGTTTGATCGCCTCTTCCAAGCCGGCTTTCATGGTCATGTGGCTCATCGAGCACGATTCGCAACTACCCAGCAGCTCCAGCTCCACCGAGAAATCCTCGTGGATCGCATGGATGCGCACATCGCCTCCATCGCTCTGCAAATAGGGTCTCACCGATTCGAGCGCCTGATCGACGCGTTGCCACAAACTGCTATTTTCGTCCAAAATCATCTTATTGATGCTGCATCTGTACCCTTGCCGTCGGCGGCGTCTGTGAATTGCGGATCGCCACCTGCCTTGCGACCTCTGCCGCGAGCCCGGCAAATGCCTGACCTGTTGCAGAGTCTTGATCGAGCGCTGCGGGATTGCCCTCATCGCCCCGAGTGCGCACATCCTCCACCAACGGAATTTGGCCCAAGAGCGGAATTCCCAACGTTTCGGCCAGTCGTGCGCCTCCATCCTGCCCAAAAATAAAGTATTTGCGGTCAGGCATATCCTCTGGAACAAAGAACGCCATATTCTCCACAATTCCCAACAAGGGCACATTCACCTGCGGTGCACGAAACATCTCCGCGCCCTTGCGGGCATCGGCGAGGGCCACCTTTTGCGGCGTCGTCACGAGCACCACGCCTGTCACAGGTAGCTGCTGCACCAGGGTGAGGTGCAGGTCGCCCGTGCCCGGCGGCATGTCGATCACGAGGTAATCGGTCTCTTCCCAATCCGTATCAAAAATGATCTGCTGCAGTGCCTTGCTCGCCATCGGGCCGCGCCACACGATCGCCTGCTCGGCAGGCACCAAAAAACCGATCGAATTCAGCTTGACGCCATGCTTTTCGAGCGGAACCATGAGTTCGCGCTCACCGACCTTGCGCACAAAGGGCACTTGGCCCTCCAAGCCAAACATGATCGGCACGCTCGGCCCGTAGATATCGGCGTCGCAGAGCGCCACGCGAGCACCAGACTGCGCGAGGGCCACTGCGAGGTTGGCAGCCACCGTAGACTTGCCCACACCGCCCTTGCCCGACACCACCGCGATGATGTTGCGCACATTGGGCAGGCGGTCATGCCGCGAGACCGTCGTCACATTAGAGCTCATCAGGGGCTCCACAACCGCGCCGGGATGCACATGTTTGTGGATGGCAGCGATGCAATCGGCCTTGATCTTTTCCTTCATCGGGCAGGCAGGCGTCGTAAGCACCACCGTGAACCCGATCTTGAGACCATTGACGGCAATGTCCTTGATCATGCCCAAAGTCACCAGATCCTTGTGCAAATCGGGATCCTGTACATGCCGCAACGCAGCCAACACTTGTTCAGCAGAAATCATAAGCTTTTTTCAAACGCCCTGCAATTACGGCATTCCCAAGGAAAACTCAGCTAAGCCGATAAAGTTGCAAGATTGTTGGGGAATGCGGTGCGGAAGCAATGAATTTGTCCCCGTATTATGCTTGCATTCCTACCCAAAACAGCCTAGCTTCATCCATGCATTGCCCTCAAACAACATCTAGCACCAAATACAATCAGTGACCCAGCCCATGAATTGTGCAGCAAAACCAACCACCCAACAAGCCCAATGAATTACTCAGACGATGAAGACGAAGTCGATTGGTTTAAGCTCGCGCTGAGCCACGATCACCGCGACGAGACCCTGCAAGCACGCCTTTGCATCGAATATTACTACCTTCTCTACCCCCGCAATGACCGAAGCAAGATCTTACGGGCGATGTTTTATTCCCAAATGGCGCTGTATGAACTCTCGGAGCAGTCTCTTCGGTCGATACGCCTCACAAAAAAAACCAGCAAGAGGTTTCTAAAACTCTACCACTGGCAGTGGGCCACCCTGCACCTGATGCGCAATGAGCGACAGCAAGCGATCGAGCACTATGACCTTTGCATAAAATCAGCTCCAAATAATGCTGAAAACTACATCGACAAGGCAAAAGTACTACGAATGTTGAGCCAAGATGATGAGGCCATCAAAACCTACCAACTGGCAATTGCACAAGCTGAGCAGTCAGAAGAAGCTTGGCTGAAACTAGGGAAAATGTATTGCGCCCTATCGCGCCTCGCCGAGGCAAAAGAATCCTTAGAGCAGGCTATTGCCCTCGTACCCGAATACGCCGACGCGCTGAAGGCCTTGGCGGATGTAACGCATGCGCTGCAATTACAGGCAATGTTTCAGGCCAATGAAATCCAAGAAGTGATACAAACATCCGATGCGGATGTTTCTAGCCCTGCGACTGTAGACGCCTTCGGCCTTGCTTATGACCACGAGGAGCGGGAGGAATGCGTGCAGGCCCTGGTATGCCTCGATCAGTTTGCCCTGCAAAGACCCAGGAGCATAGGCGCACCCTTGCTCAGGGCAAGGGTGCTGCGCCAACTCGGCAATATCGATGAGGGCTTCGCCGCCCTCAAAATCTACACAGAGAAACCCAACACTCCTGAAAATATCATCGTCCAATACCATTTCGAGATGGCCCGTTTGCACAAGGCACGCAACGAATACGCCGAAGCCATCGTCCACTACGATATCTTGATCAAATTACAACCAAACTCCACGATTTCACGCATCCTCAAAGGTGGTATCCTTGCAAAAATGGGCCGTTATGAAGAGGCGCTAGCCAGTCACTACGCAGCCACCACTTGCGAGGGCGATGTAGACGAAGCCTGGTACAACATCGGCCTGATCCGCCGCGCACAGATGCGCTTGCAAGAAGCACAAGCAGCCTTCGAGCAAGCATTGGCAATCACCCCCGACTACCCAGAAGCGGAGCGAGCTTTGCAAGACATCATCGATGGGCGTCAGCTACAAGCCAGATTGAAGGCAATGGAGCTGGCAAATGAAAGACATCAATGAAAGCCCCCCGAAGCCGTTTGCCAACCCTAACCAAA
>JANPHP010000071.1:0-11584 GCA_031424495.1 Bacteroidota bacterium
CCCGCCACTAACCGAGTCCACCACCAAACCCGAATCAGAAGAAAACACCCCACCAGGCGTCCCCAAAATCAAAGGCAGAGGATTAGTATCCCCACTACAAAACAAAGACCCAGCATAAACAAAATTAGCCGAAGCAGACCCAAAAACATTCACAACCACATCCAAGCTATCCTTGCAAGCACCACCCGTAATATGCCGAATAACATGCGTCCCAGCCCCACTAGCAGTCAAATGCAACCGCCCATCCAAATCCACAACAGTCGCGGGCGTGAACGCCAGAAACGTCCCGCCATTGCCCTGAATCAAAGGCCAAGGATCAGGATCACCGATACAAAAATTCCCAGTAGGCGGGTAGCTAAATGCAGGATCATCAGTAGCCACCACCACAAACCCAACTTCAAACGTATCAGCGCAATATCCCCCAACAACATGCCGCAACTCGTACGGACAGGTCGAGACCTGTCCCGGTCCCGCACAAAGCCCCAACCCAGCCCCCGCCACCGAAATCGGCAGCGCAGACTGCCCCCAAACCACCAGCCCACCCGCAGCCACCACCTGCCAGACACCAGAGGCGGCAGCCGCCACAGGTGCCAGCAGCCCCGCAGCGCAATATTGTGTCTGCGGCAGCGTAAACGCAGCCGCGACCGCCGTGTCCACATGAAGGTTGGCAATCGCCACCACCGTATCAGGGCAAAGCCCTGAGGTCGCATAAGTAACCGTATAGACACCAGCAAGACTGCTGGCAGCAGCGATATTCCCCCCGCCCCCCATATCCAGACCGCTCGGAGCGGACAGGAAACTCCCCCCAGCGTTGCCGCTGAAAAAAGTGGGCCACACCGACGCAGAGCCCTGGCACAGCGTCGGCACGCCCGCATTCAGCCCGATATTAGGATATCCCACCACGGCAGTCGCCGTGGGCATCACGACCACCTGTAGCTCAGTGCTATCATAGCAGGGCATGTTCGGCACATACCAAAGCGAGTGCAACCCTACCGCAGACAAGGAAGGCGCAAACTCCCCAGTCAAAGCATTTTGCACCGCAAGCCCAGACCAAGACCGAAACACACCGCCAGCAGGCGACAAACTCAAACTATCCGGCCGCACAGCCCCACTTCCCTGACAGACCGTAAAAAATGTCCCCCCTTGTATTGTAGCCACGCTAGCCAGCCTCGGCTCAATAGCCACCGCAAAAGCCACAGTATCCGCACATCGCGGATGATCTGTACAAAACAAAAACTGATTATTAGGACCCACCGCGCCCAAATGCAAAGGAATCTCCCCAGTAACCGGATTCACCCAAAACCCAGACGCACCACTCCGGCAACAAAACGCCCCCGTAGCAGTCGGTGGCGTGAGTGTCACTGAGGGCAGCGGATTAGGATCCCCCAAACAAAACACCCCAGCACCATAGCTCACAGTAGCGATATCACCCGTCAGGCAGACAGTATCGTTGGCATAATAAAAATAGACATTGGCCCCCAGATGCGTCTTCTTGATCAGCTGCAAGTCCATGCAAGTATCACGCCCCCCAATAAATGCAGTCTGCGGTATTTGAAACACAATGCGGTCATTGTTCCCATTCCCCTGAGAGACAATACTCACCGCAGTCGGCGCAACAAACCCAAACACCACCCAAGTAGTGTCCCAAATCTCTCCGCCCGTAGCTTTCTTGAAATTCTGTCCATGTATCGTGACAGTCTGCATATTGCAAAAAGTCGTGTCCCCGATTTGCAGCTGTACAGGCAAGCTAGTATTGTCATAGTCCAGGATCAAAGGACTAGGGCTAGATTGCGCATACGCCACAGTCCCCCACACCATCCAAACAACAAGCCATAAAGTACCCGCTCCGCCCAAGCGGAACAAAGGGGAATGATTTTCCATATCCTTAACAGATTGAATTGATACTACCTATTTTCCGAAATGGTGAGCTACCCCGCCCAGCAATGAAAACTGCAAGCAACCTCTCGTCGCAATGATAATTGAATTGCCAACCGTACCGTCCACCCGTACCCATACCGTCTTCCTCGCCCCAGCGGGGCCGTCTCTCGGTAGCAGGGGGCGGCAGCCCCCTGTAAACGTCCCCACAAAACCCCGCGCGCCGTAGGCGCCGCCCCATACAGGGATAAAATAACCAAGCGGCTACCTGGCTCGTTGCAATAACTGCCCATTACCCGCCCCAGGCGGCAAGACGCCAAATGAATCACGCATTCATTCCATAAATTGTCAAGAACCCATCACAAGCCCCATCGTCCCCGTACCGTCCACCCGCACCGTCAACTCGTACCCAAACCGTTTTCGTTCACCGATCCCTATGCATCGTAAACAACCACCTACCATCCACCTTCGAGAAATACAAGCAATATGCAGACACCGGATGAGGCACCCCCTCAGCATCAACCACATCATAGAGCCTAAACTTAACAATCGCGGTGGAGGGATCATGAACAATCGGCCGATCCACATAAATACAAGCAGGCACCCCCGCATCAAACACCACGTCCAAACACTTGAAAACCTTTCTTTCCCAAGCAGCATGTTCCTCAAGTTCCTTCATACTCGGTTCCGGATAGCGATCAGGGCAGGCGGCACTAACCTTCACCTGTTCCACCGCCGACTCCTCAAACCGATTGCGCCAACCAAATGCGCGTATCGCATCCTCTGAGGCAACACCATTTCCTGCCTTTTCCGCTTCACCTGAAATCGCGTCCACCAGCCTTTGACGGCAAGCCTCGGGTCCATTGATAACATATTGCGTCAGCATCTCCTCAGAGAAAATGAAATCCGTAGTCTGCTCCCAAAAATCAATGGCAACCCCATACAGTTCCTTTTCTATTGGCGTCCAGTCAGCAGGTAATGGATTTACCAACTTCCCCTCACCATTGCAGACTGTGCAGGGCGCAAATTGAGAGATGTTCAACCCTCGATGGCCCTTGCCGTGGAACGATCTTGAAATAAAACGGTACACCTGTGGCCCTTTTACAATATCATTGTCATAGCCATCAAGTTCCTTTTCGTTCAGTACCTCAAAGAGTAAAAAACCACCTTTTGTGCCCTCAATCACGTACTGCTTCCAACCATTCGCCGATTCCAGACCGAAAAGCGGCAGCGAATTGCCGATATTCAACCCATAGTGAGAGTAGCCCTTCATATCCAGCACATCGCCATCAACACTAAGACCCATTTCAAACGATTCCGTTTCAGTCATCACCAGATAGGAGCCGGGGAAATAGTAAAGCTTGTAAATCCAATCATCAGAAATCCAAGTATCTTCAGGTCTTTGCCTTGGGATCAACTGATAGGTCCTAATAGGCCCTACGCCAGCTTCTTGATATCCACCTTCGGTAAAATGATATTTTGCAAGCGTGTCGCCCTTGTCAAATTGAAAAGTAATCAACTCCTGCTGCCCATCATACCAGCTTCCGTTTTTGAAGGTAAGGGTACCGCTCCTATCTGGAACGCTTGCTGACCAGCTGGGTTCACCCTTTTCATTGCGATAGGTTCCAAAATGGGTAAAATTCCTCAAAGATCGCCACGCAGAATCCGGCTCCATATCTTCCGCCTTGTTCAGCAACCATTGATCGACCCACACACCCTCTATGAATCCATCGTCAGCCGTTGTAGTCACCCCGATTCCAGACCCTGCCCCCTGACCGGGGCTGCCGCTACAACCGATTAGCACCAGCGCAATCGTCGCCCACAGGGACATGCAACTAGAGGCCCATGGCTTTCTTGTCATCCAGATTTTTTTCAATTTCTTTTCCATACCGATTGCGATCATTCTTGTAAATCAATACCATGCTCAAATAATACGCTTGATCACCAGCGGCCCCTGCACCTTTCGCCCGATTGAATATGCCCGGAGAGGTTTCCACCAGCCTATTTTCTGCCGATGTTCCAATTGTTGAATGCGCGGTTGCGACATCAAAGTAGGAATAGTACCTCCTGCCAGCCTCATCCTTGTCAGCCCCCGTCAGCGTAATATAGTGGTCAGTAGTTCCCTCGTTGTAGCCCATGCCAGTTTTTGATGCTGGTTTATTTACGGCATTCAGGTCACGGTTAAAAGTGTGATCGACACCGATTACGACAGGAATTCTCTGGCTCAATTTTTCATTGATATATGACAGTGCAATCGCCATTTGATCATGAGCATCCAACCATTCGGGGTGCGATTCATTCTTTTCTCCGCGAACTTCAGATTTATGGGTCTTGTCTTCAGCAATGATGCGCAAATAACCCGAATCCCTGACCAAGTCCCCGACAACATTGATGCCCAGTTCGGCTGCAACCTCTGGTTTTTCGCCACGGAGGTAGCGTATAGCTATATCTGTCGCCGCCTGCCGGCAGTTCTCCCATCCCGGTTCCGACGCACGAGCTGAGCCAACACCATTAGGCGATTGTGTCACGAAGTATTGTTTGTCTACAAAGTTTCCGACTTGCGCAAAACAATCACTACTCGCCTCCGCTTCTGCCATCTTGTTCCCCTCATCCGCCAGCTTCCGAAACGGCGCAGCCATTCCGCCATCATCCTTGCCCTTCCCCGCCTTTTGCGGCCCATCCATCCCCGCCATAAACCGCGTCCAAGCCGACGGCTTGCGCCCTCCGCCCAGCACGGCCCAAGTCGCCGCATCCACCTCGCCCGTCACAGGCAAGCCCTGTGACTGCTGAAACTGCTTGATGCCCTTGGTCGTATTGCTCTCGCCCTTGCTGCTCGTCGCGATGCCATCAATCTTGCCGCTGTAAAGGCCAAGTGCTTGCAACTTCGTTTGCACCTGTTTCATGCCCTCTTTCCCCTCGGGTAGGGTCGTGGCTGCCGTGGATTTCTCTGTCTTCGATTGAGGTGCATCAGCCTTGGATTCCTTTGATTTTCCACCTGCCTTAGCAGCATCCGCCCGTTTGCGAAAAGGCTCCGCAATATGCGTCTCAACATTCGATGTGCCCGCAGGGCTAGCCCCACCAGCTATCTGTGACCGCAAAGCCGCCTGAAAACCTGGCACACGCGTAGGAGTCTCACGCGCCCAGTCGCTGTCTGCGCATTCCAGCGCCGCCTCTTCCCATTTATGTTCCTTCATCAGCGCCCAGGTCTTAACGTGTTTCGTGTTCCAATATAGCCCATTTTGAAAACACATGCTTGCCATTGCCACATAAAAGTCATGATCGGCCACCCCCAGCTCAGCCGACTGCTCCTGGGCACGCTGCCAAGCAGCCGTCACGTCTTCCTGCGCCCAAGCTTGCACCTGTTCATGCGAGATCACAGCACCGTCTGGAAAGGCCGCCTTTTCATCGGCCTTGATCAGGTGTCCCATGCCGCCCGTCAGGTTGCCCAATTGGTCTTCATAGACATTCCAGCGTATGCCTTCAAAATGTTCCAGCATCACGACCAGCTCCGGCGGCACGCCAGTGATATTGAGCTGGGGTTTGTCCTCCGCTTTGCCGAGGTCGGCATCCGCCGCAGCACCAGCAGTCAGCGCAAACTTCGGCGGCATAGCCGAGCGTGTCATGGATTCCTCTTGATCAGAGAAATCATTGTGCAGCCCCGGCGACCTAGTCGCCGCAACTTGCGTTCTTGAATGGGTTTCTTTCATAGCGCATCCTATTTTCAAATCATGTATTCAAAATATTGTGGTGGTCTCAGGCGGCAATGAAGGAAAATAATGCGGGGGCGGCCTGCCGGCAGCCCCACGCACCAATCAACAGAGAAAACAGCCCCCAGATCAGGGGGCTTTGGATAAAAAAGGAGATTCGTAGGGGCAGGGCATGCCCTGCCCAAGAGGAGATTAGGGTATGCCCTGCCCAGATTGCGATTCGTAGGGGCAGGGCATGCCCTGCCCAAAAGGAGATTATGCCCTGCCCAAACAGCGATTCGTAGGGGCAGGGCATGCCCTGCCCAAGAGGAGATTATGCCCTGCCCAAGAGGAGATTAGGGCATGCCCAGATCCACGATCAGCCGTCACAAATGTCTGCGGAAACCGCACCTCCCATTAAAAAACACGGCAGCGCGAACGGCAAGCAACAAAGCGCAATGCTAACCATGTGGTCGAAGTCAGAATAACGGCGACATCGCCGCAATACCCATCCGCGCCAGCCAAGCTATCAAGTATGAAAAAATCACAGTTTAGGACTTTGGTGTGCAGTGGCTTTGAGCCGGAAATAGCGGCGGCAGGTGGATCATAGGAATCAATCAACAATAAATGGTCCCGCTAGGAAATAGCGGGAGTGAATCTCGGTCAGGTCAAATTCCACCCTTCGATCTCACATTGACTGAATCAGCCAAACCCACCATACCGCCGCCTTCAAAGACTCAAAATTCACCCACTAGCATGATCATGGGCACTTTCCCGCTCATGTTTCCGTTTGGAACCATCCATTCGGCTCCGCTCAGGACAAGCTTTGGAAGGAGGAAATTGCCTAGAAAAGTGCTTGACGTTCAGGAGCTTATGGCGCCCGAACGGACCGCGTGCGCCGAGGTGCATAATCACCCTTGCAGATGCCTATCATACCAACTTAACCAACGTCTCCGGACAGATCAGGAAAGGCATAGCAATCCCTCTATCCCATATTTTTTGTGACAGTATCTCCAAAAAGCATAGTTTTACGTCAAAGATCGCGCTTTCTTGGTGGCTTTGGCTTCGAATTCTTGGCCACCTTGAAAGAAGACTTGAAAAGGCCCAGCCTGTGTTGGGAAACCAACGGGGCTGGGTTATCTTTTCTTAGGGCATTGAGTCGCGGTAAATGTTGATCGTCTTCATCGTCACCAACCTGCCACCTTCTGCCTTTTCTATTCTCAAAAATCTATCCAACCCCGCCTAGCTTTACATTCTGATGCCAAGTACGGTATTGCTGCAATTCCGAACTCGCGTAAGAAGAAAGTTTTTATCGTTTTTCATCCTGCTTGCTCCTAGGCAAGATGCGCAAAGCCTTGGGGGAGATGTCGTCTTGTCCCTCACTTGGTTGCAAGAATTAAAAATTCGTGCAATATTGGTATTCACTTCGCTGTACAAGGCAGGAATCAGTCAGCTCTATGTCCCGTAAGCCACCAAAAGGTAAAAGGTCGCCCGCGACTCGCCTAACCGACACTGTAAATCAGTTGTCGGATGGTGAATTTGAGGACGTCGTGGCCATCCTATCAGTGAGCAGGAAAAAGCGCAAATGGCTTGAGCTGATTGTATGGCACAGGGGCAAGCAGCCCTACGAAACCGTAGCGGAAAAGGCTGCATTCGAGGGGTATGACCTTAGATCAATGCGTGAGCTGGCAATGAAACGGCTCGACGCAGTAGTGGCCGAGTTGCGGTCTGGATTGCCACCGGAAATCGCAGGGATAGCCGACAAATTGGATAGCCTACCCCACGCGACACTTTTGAAGGCCTTGAGCGACATCCATGCCGCCAAGGCCCATGCCACCAAACGTTGTTACCTAGATCGGCTCCTGAAGCTGCTTGGCTTGGAATCCGCCATTCTTTCACTCGCTCTCGCCGGGGAGGAGCGTGCTGCTGCCCTCAATGCCTGCGAGGCTGAGATAAAGCAAGCACGTGCAAACCTCGTGCTTGCGCCGCAGATCGCCTACTATCGTGCCGAGTATCTAGACAAGGTGATCGCCACGCGAACCAAGTCGGGGGCGCTCGACCACGACCGCATCACAGGCTACCTAGACTCCGATTTTGCCAATCTCGATGTCTCTGCCTACCCACCACTGTTGATGAGTGAAAAGACAACAATTGACGAGGGCTTTAAATCATTGTCTGGCGATCTACCGACTGCATGTGCAATGGCAGAGACCGTCTGGCAATTGGATCAGCGATCCCCTTTTCTGAGTCCTGTAAGACGCGCCATGCTCATGGTGAGAATGAATGATTACTATATTGCTTTGGGAAATCGCGTCAAAGGTGAACAATTGATAACCCAATTTACAAAATTTGATCCTGAAGCACCTCAAAACAGGGCTATCTACCTCATTAGGTTTCTAGTGGTACTACTGGATTGGGCCAGAGAGGGCAACAATTTCGTGTCTTTTGACAATGCACTTGAAATCTTTGAGCGCAATGCAGCTTTTGTGATTGACTCTCCCGTTAGCGGCAACCGATCTCGAATCTTGATTGCCATGATGGCTATTTACCTTGGTCGGCATGCTGCCACCAAGGCAAAAGCCCTCTTCGACGATTTGTATCGGGAAAAGGAGCAAAATCCGCCGCTGGCATATAGGATCATTGGGATGATCTGCCACCTGATGATTCTATTCGATCTCAAGGAAGTTACCGACCTGAAGAGAACCGCCAAAAACTATCGGGAATTCATGGTAAAAAAGGGCGAGATTGCCCTACCTGCAATTTCTTTCTTGGGGTTTCTTCAAATAAATGCCAAGCGATTTGCCACGCCAAAACCTACCGACAGGGTGCAAAAGGCATACATTGAGGACTTGCAAGGCATGATTGAAAGGCTACAAGAATTCCAGATGGCTGACCCCGAAGCCAATGGTCTTTTCTATGTGCCATGCCTAAACTGGCTACGAGGCAAGATCGCCTAGATATTGTCCAAAATCACAACCACTACCTGCCCCCCATAACTCACTCTAAACACCAGCGAAGGCGGTGTCGTTGAGATGTAGGTCACCGTCAGCTGCCCTTGAGCATACTTGGCAACCATTTGCCCATAGTTCAGGCGAAATTCTTGCCATCCCCAATCGCGGGCATTGTAGATCGCAGCCAGCGAGATCACTTGTGGTACTTGCCCGCCATTCTCCAGATAGGTCACGAGGGCATTCAACCCGCCACAATTCCCCCAGGCCCAGCCGTTGTTATTGCCATTGCTTTGACCATTTCCCTGATTATTGCCATTGCCGCCCCAGTTTCCTTGGGCATGTACGACGGTCAGGGATACAAGCAAAAACAAGAGGAGTGCGAGTATCTTTTTCATAGACAAATACTTTATTGGTTGGAAGACTGATGAAGACCTAGGCAAGATAGTGAATTCGGAGGCATTTTGGAAAGTGAATTCGGGTGGCATTTGAAGGAAGTGGGTAAAATGCGAGAACAAATGCCTGGATTCTTACACGTTCCGCCAAGGCTACATCCGATTTGGCAGCAGGTGTCTCCAAGAGAAGTACTATGCCCAATACAGGCTATCGAGGCATGCAACCAAATCCTTCGCTGCAGTTTGCCCCTCGCTTGAAACAATTCACGCCTCTCTCTATTGCATTTCCCCCAAATTAATGCTAACATTCGTACCAAAGGAAATACCCAAAACTCCTGCCGATATGAAATTCAAGGTGACCACGTCTTACATTTTGTTAGCATCCTACATGTTCTTCGCGATACTTGCATTCTTTGGATGCAACTATTCAACTGCTACAACAGAGACGACTGATAGCAAGCCGATATTTTCGTACCCTGCGGTTCCAACGACAATTACAACTCCTTCTAATGCATTGTTGTACATTGCAAACACGGATCAAATAGACCGCCTGTCGCTGGATGAGCGAGATGTGGTGGAAATGATGCAACACCGCAGCCGCAAGATGGACAGTATTTCGGTGCGAGATTCTTTGCGGTACATTTTACTGTGGGAGCTCCATACCCGCAACCTTGTACAAACACCGGCCGACAAATATCATGCAGGCGTGGTATTTACACACGGCGGCGGCCCAGGAATTGGAGAAGATACTGTTTGTTTCCGCTTGGCAATCAGGTACTTCAACGAAGCTATTGCCGAAGGCGATTCCGCAGTTCGTGACAGTGCCCGATATTTTCTTCCCTTCGCACTATACCGATTTGAACCCAAGGATCGTGGTTGGAACATTCGGATTGAAAAAGATCCTGTTTCTCAGTAATACAAAAATTTAAAATGATGCCAACCATCATCAAGTTTGATGGAACCATCGATTTCAC
Organism: Bacteroidota bacterium; assembly: GCA_031424495.1. Lineage (GTDB taxonomy): Bacteria > Bacteroidota > Bacteroidia > J057 > JADKCL01 > JADKCL01. The sequence goes on from JANPHP010000071.1 coordinate 9,879, forward strand.
AAGCATGGGAGCTTACTTGTCGCACACTTTGAATCAAGATTTTTCTAGCAATCCCATTCGGGTTCTTTGTCTCATATTCGATCTTCACGACCTTGACCAGTGAGCCATCCTGTGCCAGTACATGAAGCACATCTGGTGCATTGCTCGACGTTTCTGGAATTGCAAGCCAGAAATATCCCTCAACCAGGCCCCCTTTGAGTGTAGAGTGTCCGATAGCGACGCGACCGGTGACTTCCTCATTTGCTTTAGTGGTGAGTGCAATCGCCAATGTTCCTGTTGCAAGCGATACCAAAAACAATGATTTATCTAGTGACTCTTTGGATTCGCCAGCTATTCCAAGCAACTCCCGATGGATCGAGTTCCGTAATTCTTCCAGCGCCTTCTTTGGTTCAAAAATTGACATATTCATAGCTCGCGAAATTAGAAAACGTAACAGTAGAAATGATATTCAATCCCCCGAATGTCAATAGTCCCATCGAAGTACTGGCATGTTGATCCGTTTGGAAATGGCCGGGTTTCTGATGAGCAGATCGTAATCTTATTGGTATTGCCAGTTGGCGGCTGATCCACCCACCATATTTTCGTTCGGCGACTTATTTTACCGCTGTGATCGATCCACTCCACTTCTTCAAGCGGTCGTTCACTACCCATTCTCATCCGTATCGAGTAGAAACCTGCTTTGAATTTCCTAGTTTTGGATCGGAAATAGCCAAATGCCAGTGTAAGTGAATCGCCTACAGTTGCATCAAGTACTCCCGGCGCTACAAAAAGTGCAGCAACCGAGGTCTCTGCAACCATCAAACCAGCCAAATCTACTTTGACTTTTGCAGCCGATCCTGCTATTTCCAATGCATTTGAAGCCTCCCCACGAAATTGGAGTATCCTATCATCCAGTTTTTGTCTCATCGCAAGCGGTTTTGCAAATAGAATCAAGTTTCATTACAATCTAGCATTATATTTAGAACTATGCAAGCACTATTTTGCCTAAAATAGCATTTCGTAGTAACTGAATGCGTTGTGCAACGACCACTCGCCGCCAAGAAGCTACATCTTTGCTCAGAGCATTGCCCGAGGCCATTCCTTGACCACCTGTGTCTCCAGAGGTTGCCTTATGCCCTGAACATTGAGAGCAAGATAACGGCAAGCCGAGGCAAGCATGTTTTGATAAGCATGCCACAATTGGTTGAGAAAGGAATAGGCATGCTGCAAGATAGGGATTTTGCTAAAGCGATCATGCGGGCCAAGCTAGCTCATAGCAAGCTTTTTTTGCATCATGCGCGTTTGAACCATGCTTATCTTACAAGGTCACCGACTACGTTCGATCACCTAGCATGGCCGACCGTCCACGAGTTGCATTCAACAAACACCCTGCACTCGTCTATTTTACAGCCTTCACACCTTGCTTGCGATACGCCTACTTCTTACCTAGCTTCAAGGAGTCCAAAATCATGTCTTCGCTCGCATGCTATTCCTTGATGCTGCCTTCGTCCACGCTATCGACTTCTGAGTTCAGTGCCCGCACCCGTTTGAGCGAGTCTTGCGCAATCATTTTCCTAGCATATTTCCGCTGGGATTCGGTAGCGTCAGGCCCCAAGTACCGATTGGGATCAAAATCCTTGTCACCGATATGGATGATCGGATAGCGCTTTGGGGTGTCCAGCGGCGGCTTGGAGACAGCAATCGATTTGGGTCGGGCGGCATCTATA
>JANPHP010000072.1:0-27988 GCA_031424495.1 Bacteroidota bacterium
AACCTGTCGGCTACCGCTGCTACGTTTGGGATTGGACAATGGACCACCTCCAGCTCAGGGATCACGATCGTATCGCCTTCATCACCGACCTCTGCGGTAAACGGCCTATCGCCTGGCAGCAGTGCAGCCTTGGTGTGGACGACGACCAACGGCCCCTGTTCTGCTTCATCAGACACCGTGATCATCACCGTGGATCAAGTGCCTACGGTACCCAATGCAGGAACCAACCAAGCTGTTTGTACAGACTCGATTTTCCTCTCTGCGAATACACCGAGTGTCGGCACTGGCACCTGGTCCGTCATCGGCGGCGGGGGCATGACCTTGAACCCCAACAATCCCAACAGTATGATCGTGAACTTGGGAATCGGCACCAACACAGCTGTGTGGTCCATCAGCAATGGAGTTTGTGCTACGCGCCGCGATACAGTGGTCGTCTTCAGAGATCAACGTCCATCTCAGCCATCTGCTGGGCCTGACAAAATGATCTGCGGACCAGACGCTTCGCTTACTGGCAACATTCCAGCTGTGGGAACGGGTTTATGGACACGGATCAGCGGGTCAGGTCTGGTAACCACTCCTTCATCCCCCAATTCCACGATCACCGCCGTGAACGTAGGCACCACCGTGCTCACATGGGCTGTTTCCAATGGCACCTGCCCGACCAAGACCGACACGATGCTCGTGACGCGCAATGCATTGCCCACAGCACCGACCGTCACAGGACCCAGCACGGCCTGCTTTGGCTCCATCATTTCCCTCACAGCCAGCACAGGTGCATCAAGCCCAACAATTATCTGGTGGGACTCGATCACAGGTGGCAATGTCTTGGCCGCAGGTCAGACTTACAGCAGCCCTCCCCTCACGTCGAATATTGTCGTGTATGCCGAAGTGACCGATGGCAATACCTTTTGCTCCAGCACCCGCACTGCACACCCAGTCAACGTCGTGGCAGTGCCGACCGTTCAGCTCGGTCCTGATACGACTTTCTGTGCGTCGCAAAGCGTCTGCCTCGATGCCGGCCCAGGCATGAGTTCCTACCAATGGAATACTGGTGCAACGTCGAGGGTCCTCTGCATCAATGTCTCGGGCACATATTGGGTCGAGATTGCCGATGGCAATGGTTGCCATGGGTATGACACGATTAACGTGATCGCCAACATTCCACCGGTCTCCAATTTGGGACCCAATTTCACGCAATGCTCGGGCAACCAAAATACAATCGGCGTGACCCCAATAAACGGCAACAGCTATTTGTGGAACACAGGTGCTACGACGAATAATATCCTCGTGAATACTGGTGGCACCTATGCCATCACCGTTACCGATTTCAACAATTGCTCAAGCAGCGACACCTTGGTAGTCACCCAACAAGGCGTACCATCCGCAGCATTTGCTGTCAACGATGTAGGTTGTCCGACGGTGGTCTTTACCGACCAATCTGCGGCCACTGACGTATGGTCATGGAGTTTTGGCAATGGATTCAGCAGCAGTGCCCAAAACCCGACCCTCACCTATGCCACCAATGGCAATTACACCGTAACGCTCATCGCTTCGAGCCAATGCGGGGCCGATACCTCGCAGCAATTGGTCATGATCGATTGCCTCATCGCTGTCGAGGTGGCAGACGAGCTCTCTGTGACCGTCTATCCCAACCCCAACGATGGCTTGTTCCGCATCCATTTTGATGGTTTGGAGGAAACCTGCGAATTGCTCATTTTCAATGATTTGGGGCAGCAGGTCTATGCCCGCAACATCGCAGGATGCGGTGGTGCATGCGACGAGGTGATCGATATCAAAGGCGTGGCATCGGGCATCTATTTTGCCAAGATGAAAATCGGCGAATCGAACTTGACCAAGCGCATTATGATCCGGTAAGCCTTAAATAATTGATAATGGACAATTGACAATGGACAATGCGTGTGAGCGCATTGTCCATTGTCGCGTTTTGGGGTATGAGGTGATTGGGGTCGGATGATGGATTTCGCGAGGATGGGTGCGTTTTGTTGAGGGGGATGCAATGTTGGTGGGGATGCCGTTCCTTGACAATCGAAATTTTGGTGTGTTTATGATGGTTTTTGATTTCGTAGGCACGCCATGCATGGCTACGAAATCAAAACAATTTCACAGGCCCAAACGATGCAAATATTTGGTCTGGCAGGAGCGCCATGCATGGCGTGCCTACCAGACCAAATCCATTCGGCAGACCCCAAACAACGCAAACAGCTAATATTCAGCAATGTAATCAAGAACACCAGGCAATGCAGCGGAGGCCGCAGGCCTTAGAGTGCGATGCCTTTGCTGATCGCCATTTGGTAATAATAGGCGGCTTTGTCTGCGTCGCCGATGATTTGGTAGCGGCCGATGAGCTTGCGCCACCACATGGGATTATTGCCGTCTAGGTCGAGGAGCTGGAGGATGGGGGCAAAGGAATTGACCGTGTCGCCCATGTCGAAATAGGTGTCGCTGAGCACGTCGTAATAGTAAACATGGGATGCATTGCGGGAAAGTGCTTCATTGAGCGTTGCGAGCGCCTCCTCATAGTGGCCGCCGCGTTCGTAGGCGCGGGCGAGAAACTCCCAATTGTCGTCGAGTTCGGGGGCGAGCATGCGTGCTTGCAGCATGGCGGGTGCGGCTTCTTCGTATTGGCCGAGGTAATAATGACCCATTCCTTTGCAATGCCAGATGTCGGCCTGCCCCGGATAGTAGCGTAGGGCATCGTCCATGAGGTCCACGACGGCGCGGTATTCCTTGAAATTGAGGTATTGCTGGCCCAAACGCACGTAGGCATAGTAGGATTGCGGCGTGATCGCAATCGCTCGTTGATAATGTTTGATCATTTCCGCACGATCCTTGGTGGGATCTTTGGCAGTCGGCAAGCCCTTGGCGAGTTCGCTGGCGTAGTAATAATGTGCTCGGGCGCAGTTTTCCAGCAAGGGAAGGTCATGCGAAAAGAGGCGCAGATTGCTTTTCCAGACGCGGTTGCGACTCACGGTCATGCCCGACAGTACCACAGCCAACCCAACAAAAACGGCAGTCAAGGCAATATTCTTGCCCCTCGGCAAGCTTGTGACCTTGCCCACCGTGCGCCGTAGCCAAGCCAACGGATCCTCCTCCTCTCGAATGCGCAGGAGTTTGTAAGCCGCAGCCACCACCATGATGCAGAGTCCGAGCGAAGGCATGAAGAGGAAACGATCGGCAATCGTGTCTGCGAGCAAGAATCCGGGCAATTGCAGGTAAATGCTGATGGTGAAAATGTAGTACCAAAAGCCGAAGGTGAGCGCGCGGATGCGTCGCCAAAAGACGAGACTGAGGATGATCGCCAGATTGTGGATCGTGAACAAGGTGCCGAGGTGCAAGCGGTCGACATTCCAATCCTTGATCCCATACATGTTGTAGCCAGAGAAATAGACCAAGTCCACGGGATAGAAAAACTTCTCCAGATTCTTCCAGAACAAAAAGCCGCTGTTGCCGATGCGGGTCCAGTCGCCTTGCTTTACTTGGTCGGTCGCCATGCAGTTACCGAGGGTGAGGCTCTCCAAATAGCCTTTGGGAGCCACCGGAGAGGGTGAACCGGGCATCTTGCCCGTGAAGAGCAAAAAAATCGCGATGATGGAAACCAGCAGCAATGGATATTTGAGCAGGGCAATGGCTTTTCGTTTGACATCACCCTCCATCAAGAAGACCACGGCGATTGGAATCACCGCCAAGTAGGTCAATGCACCCTCCTTGCTCAATGCGCCCAAGGTGAGGCAGACGGCCGAGAGGGCCAAATTTCCCCATTTCCCATTCTGATAATGCTGGATGAATTGGTTCAATGCCAGCAATGCAAAGAGCATGGCCAAAATCTCGTCGCGGCTCTTGATATTCGCCACAGCCTCCACATGGATGGGATGCACGGTGAACAGGAGCGCAATGAAAAAGGCGAATGCCGCATGGTAATTGGGAAACAAGCGCCGCAAGGTGCGGAACAAGACCACAACCAATAGCGCAAACAGCAAGACATTCATGAAATGCCCTGCCCTGGGATTCATTCCAAACAGCCCCACATCGATGGAGAAACTCGTCATCGTGATGGGGCGATAGCCCGTGAAGTCCTCAAAATTTTGGCGCGTGCGGTAAACGAAATGTGAGGGAATGCCTGCGAATCCTTGCTGGACACGCGTATTGTACACAATCACGATGTCATCGTCCCAGACATAGGCGTGGTTCAGGGTATTGGCATAGAGGAGGAATGCGAGCACAAAAAGGATGGCTGCCCAGATCGTCTCGGGGCGCTTGCTCAACCATTGCTGCAATTTCTCCTTCATGCTTTGAATCTAAAGCCTTATTCCAAAAGCGCCAAAAAGCTCAATAATCGAATTCAAACCAAGTATCGTTGGAGGCATCGTAGCGCAAGACCGGGCGGTAGTTGCTCAGCCGCCGATGCCACTTCCAAAGCAAAGGCGTGTGGCGATGGTAATAACGGCGGCTGCGGTTCACCGGCCCGGTCCCCCAGCAACTGTCGATGCCCTCCGTTCGCCAAGGCAGGCTTTGTGCCAATTGAAGATCAGCCATTTGGGGCAATGCAATCTTGGACATGGCGCGAAACTGCTCGGCGATCGTGGTCGCTCCCTTCGCTGCTTTCATCCACAATTCACGTCTGAAAACCTGGGCGCCCGTCGGTAGGTAGCCACGCAATTGCGCTTCATTTGCCTCGGCAAAACGATCTGAGTCCCAGCGGTACAAGGCCATCTCCCTTGAACGCGGCTGTATGTCCTTGCCATGGTTGACCGGGATACCCGACAACCAATCCAAGCCCGGAAATTGGTGAAAAATCTTCGCCACCCTATGCAGGATGTCAGGATGCAAAAATGGCCCATCCTCCAATACCAAAATCAATTGACCAGAAGCAGCCTCCACACCTGCTTGCACGCAGTCCATGAGCGTGCCCTTGCGCAGGACCAAGCGTGCGAGCCCATCGGCATAAGCCCGATAGGCACCCGGCGGCACCAAATTTTCGTCCGCCACGAGAATCAATTCCTTGCCGGGATAGGGCTGCTCGCGCAAATTGTTGATGATGTAATCGTGGTCGTCATTGTAGAAGCCGCAAGGCGCAACGACCGAAATCGACGGCATGCGGCGATCGGCGAGGTGCAAAACAGGCGATTTTGCGGGGCCAGTGTAGTAGTTGAATTCCAACTGCAGCGGATCGGGCGGCAGCAAGTCGGTCGCCGAGGGCACCAAGCGCAGGCTATCTCCAGCGCAATTCAGGTACAGATTCAGTTCCAAGGGAATGGCCGAAGTGGCAAAACCCATCTCAGCCTTGCCGCCGAGGCGGCTCGTGAGCACCCAAGGCTGATCCAAATAATGCCGACTCTTTTGCCCATAATAATCGACGGCAAAATCATATTGGGCCAATGCTGGGCAAATACGCTTCACATTCGCGGCCAGCGGCTCAAAATGCAAATCATAAACCGCAAGCGAGTCGGCCAATCGGCCAAAATGCCAAGTGCGCTGCCCCATGAGCAGCGGCACCTGAAACAGGCCACGCGTCGTGGCATGCGCCCCGAAATCCTCAAAATTGGTGCTGAGGGAATAGCGCGGATAAGCAAAGTATTTGCCCGTTTGCTGCATGTATGCTGCAAAGAGTTTCTTCCAACTTTGCTGCGACCATCGCTGCATATAATCGGGCAGGATGGGCAATTGCTGAAAATTCAAGGCCAACCAATCTGAAAAGCCTTGCCACTGCGCGGCAGTGAAAGCCGCTCCCCAACTCGACGGCATTTGCAGAAACCAATTGTCCAGGCCATCCTGCCAAGCCTCAAATGGTTGATGGCAGCTCTCGGTAACGGCATAATTGTAGAGCGAAATGCCCGCAATCGTCTCATCCGCCGCAAAAAAGGCGAGTGCCTGCTCGGCATAATCCATCATACAAGGCGAGACGGCAAGGTCATCTTCGAGCAAAATGATCGCACCATAGCGCGCGCTCAAGCTCCCGCAATGCAACATGTGCTGGCGCAAACCCAGCCGCTCGGGATGGTGCTCGACAACCTTCTCCCCAAAGGGCCACACCAATGCATCTGCCAATTGGCCCACATCGTCATAGACCTCAAAGTGGTCGATGGAAATATGCAAAGTCGTCTGGGCAGGATAATGCCCGCGCAGCAGGCAGTCCAGCAGGCGCCGCAGGGCCAGCGGCCGATTCCACGCAGCCACCACAATCGCAGGGTGTGGTCGTTGCGCAGATGGGCTCATGTGGTGATGATTTCGTAGGAAAAGAGGTCGCCGTAGAGGGTTTTGAGGGCGGAGACTACGGGTTCGAGGTCGCGCACCAGCACTTTGCGGCCGGCTTGGGCGAGCCGCAAGGCGAGAGCGAGCTGCTGACTCTCCTCCAAGATCGTCGTGCCCGGCTTATAGGTCACCGTCTCAAAGACGATGACTGCGTCGATGGCATGTTGCGCAGTGTACTGCGCAAATTGGAAATCGAGGTGGCGACGGTTGACCTCGTCGGTCGCCTCACTGAGCAGCACTTGCATGCCGCTCACCTGCCCAAACTTGCCCAAGGCGCGGTTGTCGCGGGGAAAACAGGGCCCGCCGTAACCAAAGCCGTAGCGCAAATATTTATTGCCGATGCGGCGGTCGGCCCCGATGGCCGCCAAGATCTTGTCGGGCTCGGCGCCCACTTGGGTCGCCAAGTCGCCGATGGAGTTGGCAAAGGAGATTTTGGTGGTGAGGAAACAATTGGTGGCGAGCTTGGCAATCTCGGCACTGATGCGCGACATGCGGCAAAATGTGGGCGTCTCCACACACATGCGGCGGTAGACGGCCTCGATGGCATCGCCGGCCTCGACATTGGCCTCCCCGATCAGGACCTGATCGGGAAATTGCTGATCGTGGACGATCGTGCCCTGAGCGATGAATTCGGGATTGTAGGTGATGTGGTAATTGAGGGCCGCCATTTTGGGGGCGACGGTGTCGCAATAGCCCGGCATGGTCGTGCACATGATCACCAAGTGCTTGGGCGTGGCGGATGGGCCCATGGCCTCAAATCGCGCCAAGAGCGCGTCGACTTGGTAGTGGTCGTAGCCGCCATCGGGCAGGGATGGTGTCGCCACGACGATGAAGTAGAGCTGAATGTCGGGAGACATGATCTCGCTCCAATCGGTGGTCGCCCGGAAATCTTGGGATTCAGCAAGCAAGGATTCGACCTGCGGCTCGTGGGAGCGCAGATGCTTGGCATTGACCTGCGCGACATAATCCGCATTCACATCCAAACCCGTCACCCGATAGCCCACCAAGTCCAAATTGAGCGCAAAACAGAGGCCCAATTTCCCGATTCCGATAACTGCAATATGTTCTTTTTCAGTCGTTGACATGTCTCAAAATGCTATTTCTTCCAATTCCTCATCTGCAAAACCCCAGTTTTGCGGATTGATATTGAGCTGTTTGTGGGTTTCCAGCAAGTGGTAGGTGACCTCCTGCAAGACGCCAAAATCGATGCCGGGCCGCTCCTCCAAAAACTTCAATTTCTCGATCGGCCCCATGGAACTCCAACCTGTGGGGTGATCGATGTGGTAGGTGCAAGCTGCGCTGGGGAATACCACCTGGGCATACCCAAGCGCACGCGCGGCGACGATGCCGAGGGTGTCGATGTGGATGGAGTACAGGTCCAACTCGGCATATCCTTGAATATGCAGCCAAGCGTCGCGGTGCATCATCGTGAAGTCGCCGCAGGCATTGCGGTCGAGCAGGTAATATTCGGCCTCGCCGAGCGGCTGTTTGCTGCGGTGGCGTTTGCCCATCTGATCGGTGATCCATCGCGAGATCGGGCCGAGTTCCTTGATGCCATGCGCCCGCACATCGACATATTTGAAGCGGGAGTCCCAGCCATTCACGCGGATGACGTTGCTTTTGCAATAGACCATTTGCGCATCGAAGCTCATGGTCTCGTCGATGCCATCGGGGATGTCGACACGGTTGGCGCGGTAAAAACTCTTGGGATCCAGCGCTTTCTGCACGAGCACTTCAACCAAATCATCCGCAAACAGCAGGTCGATGTTGCTGCAGATGATGAATTCGCCCCGTGCGCGGCGGATGCCGACATTTTTGGCGGTCATCTGGAACAGCGGGATCTCCTGGGCGCGCTTGTAGCGGGCGTGGATGCGCTCGGGCACTGTGATGAAGCGCAGGGCCAAATAATCGTCGGGGCCAGGCTTGGGCAACACTTCGTGGAGCCGCGGCTTGTCTGCGGGCGGATTCCACTCGACAAAAATGAGCTCGATGGGCAGTTGGAAGCGGTTGGCCTGATGGATCAATCCACTGACAAACAGGCGCATGCGTTTCATGATGTTGCCACCATGGCTGTCGTTGCGAGAAGTGACGACAATGGAATAATAGGGCTGCGGATGCATTCTGCGGTTAAAATCGTGGATTTTTGGGGGATATGCAATTGTGGGGTTTGGGATGAGGGGGCGGTTGCGAGGTGGCCACTCGCAGAAACCGAATTGCTATATCCCACGCCACCGCATTTTGTGAGGGTGATTGCCGTTTTGATCGCGCGCTGTTGGGGCAGGGGAAGCCGTTTTGATCGCATCTCGTTGGGGCAGGGCATGCCCTGCCCCAACGACGCGCGATTACCCGATTTCCCCAATAATCCACCGAAACAGCCGCTCGGTGCCCTCGGCGAGGGTGAGTTGAGGCGACCAGCCGATTTTTTCCATGGCGAGTGCGTTGTCGCTGTTGCGGCCACGCACGCCTACCGGGCCGGGAATGTTTTTGATCTTCAGGGTCTTGCCTGCGATCTGTGCGATGAGCTGGGCGTAGTCGTTGATGGAAATCATTTCCTCGGAGCCGATGTTGACGGGGCCGATGAAATCGCTTTTCATGAGAGCCTGAATGCCATCAAGACAATCGTCGATGTACAGAAACGAGCGGGTCTGCAGGCCGTCGCCCCAGATTTCGATGGTGTCGTCGGAGGTTGCGACTTTACGGCAGAGGGCCGCGGGTGCCTTTTCCTTGCCGCCTTGCCAGGGGCCCTCGGGCCCGAAGACATTGTGAAAGCGGGCGAGACGGATGTCGAGACCGTGGTTTTTATGGAATGCAATGTAGAGGCGCTCCGAAAAGAGCTTTTCCCAGCCATACTCACTGTCGGGCTCGGCAGGATAGGCGCTGTCTTCGGCGCATTTGGGGTTGTCGGGATCGAGTTGGTTGTATTTGGGGTAGATGCAAGCCGATGAGGAGAAAAACACCTTGCCGACCTTGCGGGCGAGGGCGATCTCGGAGGTGTGCAGGTTGATGAGGGCCGAATTGTGCATGACGGCGGCGTCGTTGTCGCCGGAAAAGAGGTAGCCGGCGCCACCCATGTCGGCGGCGAGTTGGTACAACTCGTCGATCCCCGTGTCGATGGCCGCGTCCACGACGGCGCGGTCACGCAAGTCTCCGACGATAAAGTCGTCTGCTGCACTCACTGAGAATTCAGGGCGCTTCAAATCCACGCCCCGCACCCAATACCCGTGGGCCTTGAGTCGCCTTACCAAATGGGATCCGATAAATCCACCTGCACCAAATACAATTGCCTTTTTCATCGCTTCTTCTGGCCCACAATTTAGGACTTTTGGCGGTAGCGCACTGCATCTTCGAGCACGCCCCAGAGATTTTGGTGGTAGCCTGCCTGTGTCAGATGAGCCTTTGCATATTGCAAAGCTGCAAAACCAAGCTGTCTTGCCTTATAGGGATTGTTGGCGAGGTGATCCATCGCTGCCTGCAAACCCTCAAGGTCATTTTCATTCATCAAAAGCCCATTTTCCCCATCGCTAATCACCTCTGGAATACCACCATGCCGTGTCGCGATCACCGGCCGCATTGCTGCACATGCCTCCAAGATGACCAAGGGAGTACCCTCAGAATCGCCCAATTCCGTGCGGCGAGATGGCAGTACCAAGGCATGACATTCGGCCAATTTCCCAGCGACTTCTTGAGGCGAAAGCACACCCAGAAAGTCGACGGATGCGCCCAAATTCAATTCGGTTGCCAACCTTTGACATTCTTCCAGCAATTCTCCATCACCCACCATCTGCAAGCGCACCTCGGGCAGCCTCAGGCGCAGGCTTGCAAATACCCGCAGGAGCTGATCGGGAGCTTTTTTGGGAACAAATCGGCCCACAAATAGAAATGTGAATGGCCCATCGGGCATGGGCACTTGGCCAAATCGCTCCAAGTCTACCCCGTATCGGCAGATGGCAATTCGTTTTTCAGACGCCCCAAGCTTGATCAATTGCTGCCGCATGTCGAATGAAACCGCAATGCATTCCGCCATGCGAAAAAGCGCCGGATACTGTAGGCCATAGGTCTCCAAAGTATCGCGGCGATAGGCATCGTAGCCATGAAAATGCACCACCAGTGGAATTTTCAGCGCCTTACAAATCTCAGCAAGCATCACTCCCGAAGGTCCATATTGGGCCAAAACGACGTCGGGGCGATTTTTTTTGAGCCATCGCTGGAGGTTGTAGGCGGATTGGGCTTGCTGATCTTTGGGTCTCTTTTTCCAAAATGGGGGATTGGCCTTCGGGATCGGGCTTCCCTCCTGCCGCCAATCCTGCGTGGCATGTGTCGGCAGGTAGCCACCGTAGAGCAGCGTTTTCCGGCCAGGAAAAAAGTCAAAGGAGTCGTGGATAAACGTCTCCGAATACTTGTCGCGGTTGATCGAGACCACGGCGATATGCTGGATCGGGGACTTCATGAAATTTTGAAAACCAATGCGATCAAGCGGTTGCGCGTCTGTGAAAATGCGCTTTTGAAGAGCAAAATATGCAACAGCATCAGCCCGAACATGTGCCAATCTTGGAGGCCCAAGGCCAGCAAGACCACCAAGGGCAGCCAACCGATGTAAAAGTCGTCGAGATAACAATAGAGCCAAGCGCGCAAGTCGAGCGCGTGGGGTTGCTTGGGAAACCGCCACACAAGATAGACGGGCCAAGCGACAATGGGCAACCAAGTCACGCTCGTCAAAACGCCCAAAAACAAGAGCCAGGAGAGCAGCTCCATGGGTGCGAATACTTGCGCGAGCAAGCGGTTTGCGCGTGGCTCGCCAGCCTGCGTCACGTAAGTGCGCAAGCCCGAGCGGCGGTCGTTTGCGGCATCCTTGAGTTGATGGAGCAGGATGTTGCGTAGACCCAAGCAGAATTGCCAGAATATGAGAGAACCGAGCAATAGCGTTGAATTCAGGGTTTTAATGGTGTGAAGCTCTGATTTTGGAGCGAGCGCCAGAAAGGTGATGACCGCCAAAAACGCAGGCAGGGCGTGGGCATAAAGCGCATCCGTCACCATGCCGAGCAGCCCCCGCTCCTTTAGCCGGAAGGGCGGCAGCACGTAGAGGATAAACAGTGAAAATTCTGCGATCAAACAACTGATTCCCAATCGATCCAAAGGAAAATAGACGATCCAGGGCAAGATGGCCACGACCAAAAAAGTGATCAGGATGCCAAGAATTTGGAAGGTAGAAATTTCCAAAAGAAGGTTGGGTTTGCCCGCCTTGCGATCAGCCTCGCGGTCGCCCAGGTCATTGCTCAGGTAACCAAAGCCAGCGATGCCGATGATGGTCATGAGGGAGAATGCAAAACCGATGAGGGCATCCACCCATTCAAATCTACCCGAAAGCATGACCAAGTAAGTAAGCGCAATGAGCACGGGCGCCTTGTAATTCCAGGGATTGCTCAAGCGCAACCGTCGGGTAAACAGATCAAATATGGCCCTGAGCATTTTCACAATCAGCCAATTTGCGCAGAAAAATTGAATGCAATTGCAATTCCTCCAAGATCGATTCGTCATGGCAACAAGCATTTCAGCGCAAACCCCCCGATCATTCGGGAGGATTTTTCTTGATCTGGGACTTCGCCAGCTTCATAAGCGCCATAAGCGCTTCGGCTTGATCCAACAGGAGGTTGCACTCCTCCTGCCAGATTTCGATCTGCCGCAACCAGCGGGAGTTCCAATTTTTGCGCTCATTTTGATTTTCCATATTCTCCGCCATCCCCAGGTATGTTGGTCGGTGGATGACGGGGCCTTTCACGGTTTGGGATTTTGGGGTTGGCAAGGAAAAGTTGTCCATGTGGGAAAGTCGCGGAGCAGGGCGGAGCGACTTTTCCATGTGGACACACTTTTACTTGCAGGACCACAAAATCACTAACCACCTTTGTCCCGACATCCGCCGACTGACATGCCTGGGGATGATCAAGTTGGATGATCAAAATGTGCGTGAAATGGAAGCCTGCAAGGGCTGGAAAAACTGGCAAGAGGTAGATTTGCGTCCAGGGTACTGGATGCAGGCAACACCTTTCCACCCGCAGATGCGCGGTGACCTATCCAATTGTCCATTGTCCATTATCAATTGTTTCCCTAACTTTAGCCCTATGATGCCACAAGTCCTCAACTCCGTTTCTCCGGTCTCTGATTGGCCGATCCAAAGGCAGTCGATCGTGCGCGATGCCGCGCTCACCGACACGCTGTACAACGAAGGCTTTGCTGTCGTGCCTTTTTTGAATGCCGCAGATCTCGAGATTTTGCGCGCTGTTTATGCAAAAGAGCACAGCATTTCGTCTGAAACGGGTGGCATCTTTTACAGCCTCTATTCGCAAAATCTCGAATACCGGGAGCGCGTAAATGCCGAGGTGGGTGCCGTGATGGAACCTCGCTTGCAGGAATTTTTCCATTCCTACAAAACGGTGCTCAATGGCTTCATCATCAAGGTCCCCGGCCCCAAAAGTGGATTTCTGATTCACCAAGACACGACGGGGCTGGACGAATCCAAATACTCGACGCTCAGCGTCTGGGTGCCGCTCTGGGACATCGGCCCTGAGGATGGCGCGATGTGCATGGTGCGCCGCTCACACAAGATGTTTTACCCCTACCGGGGCATCTCATTTGCATTCCCTTTTGACAAAATCCACGGCACCGTCAAGCGGTACTTGGAGCCCGTCTACATGAAAGCTGGCGAGGCCTTGATCTTTGATCAGCGCACCCTCCACGCTTCCCTGCCCAACAAAACCGATAAAAACCGCGTCGTAGTCGTCTCTGGCCTCTTCCCAAAAGAAGCCGAGTTCAGGATGTGCTACCGCGAAAGCGAGGACGCCCCCGTCGAGATTTATCGGCAGGCGGATGATTTCATCTTGAAATATCCGCGCTTCATGCACGACTGCCGCAGCAGGCCCATCGCAGGCGAGAAAATCGCCGAATTCGATTTCCCGATCCCGATGATGACCGCCGAGGAATTTGAGGCAAAGGCCGCAGCCGCAGGTTTGCAGCCGCTCGACCTCATCGCCCGCGAAGACAAATTAGGTTGCAATCCCATGCCCGAGCCCGATGGCGTGGAGCGCGCACCGCTTGCACCACTCGTGAAAGTGCGCACCGAGGCAGAAATCGCAGCCTCGACAGCCGTCGCGGCCACCGCACCCATTGAAAATAAAGGATCCGGCAACTGGTTTCAGCGCCTTTTTGGAAAATGAGCATGGAGCAATTGTTCCAAGACCCTAGCTTGCAGCAGCAATTGGACCAAGATGGCTGCGTTATCGTCCCTTTTTTGACTGCGGATGAGCTTGCCGTCTTGCGTGAATTCTATTATTCGCAGCATCCCGATGGCTTGGCGCCGCAAATGCGTGACGGCATCCACATGACGATTTGGTGCAGTGATCGCGGCTACAAGGATGCCATTCGGGAAGGCCTGCAAAGCATTTTGCGCGCTGCAAGTGACCGCCTCTACCAAGATTTCAGGCTGCTCGCACCCGTTTTTATTGTGAAGCGCAAGGGCGCTGACACAACGTTTCCGATCCACCAAGATTGGAATGTGGTCGATGAAACTGAGCACCGCGCCTTCAATATGTGGATTCCCCTGCACGATGTCGACGAGTCGAATGGCGCGTTGTGGATCGTGAAAGGCAGCCACAAGTTTCCCAACCACGTGCGTGGCCCCGGGTACCTGTTCCCAAGATTGTACCATCTGGAACACCACATCAAGCCGATGATGGAGCCGATGGCCATGCAAGCTGGTCAGGCCTTGATCTTTTACCACCGCGTGTTGCACGGCTCGCCGCCCAACCAAACCGACAGCCCCCGCGTGGTCGTGGCAATGTCGGTATTGCCCAAGTCCGTGCCGCTACACATCTATTTCCAAAAAGACGCCGAGAGCCAACTCGAGTGCTACCACCCGCATGACGAATTCATCTATGAATTTGAAAACGTGCGGGATCAAACGGCTTTTCATCCGCCATCGGGCGCGCCGGTTTCGATCGGCTCCCCGTTTCAGCAGATTGTGTTTACAGAGGAATGGTTTAACCGCTATTACGCTGGCAAGCCAAAGTTGGGCTTTTGGGAGCGGTTGTTTGGTCGGAAGACGGGGTGAGGCGAGCGGCGGGCAACGTAGATGCGAGCGGCGGCCTCTGGCCGCACGCTCATCCGACGCGAGCCTCTGGCGAAGGATGTCATGAAATTTTTGCATTCAATGCTTGCATCAACTTCAGAATAAGCATATTTTGATGCTCCAATTCTACGCGATACATGCCTAAGGACAGTCAGACATTTCTTGAATTCCCGTATTTCGTCACCTTAACTGTCGTTGGTTGGACAGACTTTTTTGTCCGAAGCGAATACAGGCAATTGCTCATCGAAAATTTACAATATTGCCAGCAAAACAAAGGATTAGAAATTCATTGCTATTGCCTGATGACTAGCCACCTACACATGATCGCATCAGGAAAAGAGACGAATGTCAATGAAATTTTAAAAGGATTTAAAAGCTTCACAGCCAAAGCGTTGTTGCGTGCGATGGACGAGAATCCTCAGGAAAGTCGCAAAGAATGGTTGGATAGCCGTTTTCGTTTTCTGGCCAATCTGCGCGGAAGGGATACTGATCGGCAATTCTGGGAGCGGGATAATTATCCAGAGGCTATTTTGACCGAGAATTTTTATCGTGTGAAGGAGAAATACATTCATCTAAATCCAGTTGAAGCCGGGTTTGTGGCACGTGCAGAGGATTGGTTTTGCTCAAGCGCCTGCCCTGATGGACCATTGAAGGTGATGAGGTTGGAGTAGAATATCCGGTTACGAAATTATCAGCATCAAGCTTTGTAGCCTGATTCAGGTAGGCTGGATCGTTTCAATTGCCATCGCTCGCCAGAGGCTCGTGTCGGGTAGCCCTGCGGCCAGAGGCCGCGGGCCGCAGTACCTAAAGTCCTTTCCCCACCACCTTCAAATAATACAAATTCTGCAAAAAATAGCGGCTGTTGCCTACGCTGAGGTCGTACCAGGGCTTGAGGCAGACGAGCTCAAAAAAATCGACGGGGAAGAGGTATTCCTGCAAGTTGTCGATGCGGTGGATGCCCGTCAATTCTTGGAAATCATTGCTGATGGTGAGGTTTTCGAAGTCCTCAAGGGGAATGTCGATGGTCTTCAAGGCAGACAGGATGAAGCCTTGCTGCCGGATTGCGGTGAGCACATCGTTGAGATCGCCGACGTTGTAGCGGTAGGCTTCGTTGATGCGTTCGACATTTTGCTGGATCTCAGCGGCGTGCGCCGCGATGGCAGGCTCCTTGATAAAGAGATCTTTAATGTAGAGCAATCCGCCGGGTTTGAGCATTTCCCAAGCTGAAGCAATCGCTTGCGCCTTGTCGGGTGAGTGGCCAAAGGACTCTAGGAAATAAACGACGTCATATTCACCTGCCTGAAAACGCTGGCTCAAATGGTGGTAATCGCCTTGCACAACGTGGATCTTGTCTTGCAAGCCATCGGCGCGGTTGCGCTCAGAGCCTTCTTTTTGCTGCACCGCCGAGGCTGTGATGGCATCAACGGTGACGCCATAATGCGTGGCAAAAAAGCGAGCCGGTCCACACACGCCGCAGCCGGCATCCAAGACGCGCATGCCGGGCTTGAGTTGCATGATATTTCCCTGGTAATGCAGCAGATTGCTCAGGTCATGCGTGCGAAATGCTTGGATCACATCCCCATAGACTTTGAGGAATGCATCGGTGGTGGCATCATAAAAGTCACCAACTTCCTTGGCTTGCAAGGCGGTTTCTGGCTTCTTGGGCGAGTCTGAGCTGTCTTTTTTCGGGGGAATGCTGGGAACCGTCGCGAGCTTGTGCCCGCGCAGGAGGTAGAAAGCAGCCCAAATCAGCGCTGTGCTCAACGCGCAGGAAACCAATATGAGAACGGGGTTCATGTCCATCGGCAGCGCCTGGCCTCAGGACCAATAGAAGATTTTGTCCTTGTCGTAACCGTAGTCCAAAAATCCGCCGAGGGTGATACGCTCACGGGTGCCGAGGACCTCCTCGACGCGGTGCCAAATCTGGCCTCCGGCAAAAAGGATCATGTCGCCTTTTTTGGGGTCAATGTATTGCACTTCCTCGCCGTCGATGTAGCGAATACTGCCATCGGCCATGATCACTTCCTTGTTTTCATGGTTGCTTTTCTTGGTCTGCCCCTTTTCCCACTCAAAGTCATAAAGACTCAATTCGCCCCCACTCTCGGGTTCTTGCAGCATGAAAAAGAAGCTGAGCTGATCGTAGACATCGGTTTGGGTCTCCAAATGGTCAAAAAACTTCTGCCAAGTGGATTGAAAATAGTTGGCGCAGTGGATGCTGATATTGCCCTCGCCGTTGCCATAATAGGCACGGTAGGTGCAGTTGGCATATTGGCCCTCGCCGTCGTAGCCTTTTGCGGGCGTAAGCGGCAGACCACCTGAAAAAGCGCCCAACCATTTCTCGACGAGCGCAGTGGTGTCCACGCCGAGGTAATCTGCAGAGTGGTGGTAGAATTTTTCAGCGAAGTTGAAATACTCCTTCATCCGACGCATGCCCTCTTCCTCGCCATCCTTGAAGGCCTTGCCGATCAAGGCAGCAAAGATGGGCGGAAATGACCACCCGACGGGCATCATGACCTTGCCCTCTGAGGAGAGATTGGCAGCAGCAGCGATCATTTGGTCACAGACTTCCGCAGGGATTGCGCCCCGCACCAAAATGCCGTCATATTTCCGCGTCTGTATGTCGTTGATAGCGTTTTCGTAGCCACTGATATCGCTCGCATCAACGATGCGGTAGTCATAAATCTGCTTCCCACGAAGCCGAGTGGTGTCAGAGGATGGTCGATTTTCCATTGGACGTCTTTAAATTTAAAACCGAATTTAGGTGGAATGCTGAGGATTCAAAAGGAATTTGCATTGATTCTCACATTTTTATCGGCTAGCCTTCCGTATCTCGATTGCAATTGCCAATTTTGTTGCTGTGGCCTATGATTTGCTAGGCTTGCTTATATTGCATCTCATTTTTTATCAATAGAAGAAATATGCGGAAGATTCTGCTCGCTTGTTTGTTTGTCCTTCCTTCGCTTTTGTTGGCTCAAAAGACCGCTCACATTGAGGGTGCTTTGGACCGTGCGCCATCTGCCACGCCTGCCATTCGTGTAAATCACCTCTTTCTCGGTGATGATCAAGTGACTTCGATCCCCGTCAAGGATCTCAAGTTTACTTCGGATGTCAAAGTCGAGTCTGCAATGGCTGTTACTTTTTCGGTCAATGGCGGCAACTATCCGATCTGGATCGAGCCGGGCAACGATCTGAGCATCACCATCAAAACAGGTAAGGAAAACAAAACCGAGCTGGTGTGCGCTGGTAAGACAGGCCCCGAGAGCGGCTTTCTATACCGCTTCAATGCACTCTTTGGAAAGCACTACCTGGCCGACTCCATGAACAAGATGTTGCTCGACAGCAGCATCGACGTGCTGGAGTTGCGTTTGTATGACTACCGCAAGGCCGAGCAGGCTTTTTGGGATGCCGAGAGCAAGGCCAATACCTTCTCCCCGACATTTGCCGCCTACATGGCTGCGCAGATCCAATTCAACTATGACCGCTGGCTGGCCGCCTACCCGATCGTGCGCGCCAATGCAAGCCCTGCCGATCTGACCGTGAAGCCCCTGCCACGCGCCGTCGAGAAAGGCTTGAATCCCAAAAGCCTCAGCACCCCTGCCGCATTGGCCTCTGAAGCCTACCGCGAATTTGCCTATTACTACATCACCTACATTGTCTCCAAAGACAACGGTTTCAAGAAGTTCACGGACCAAAACATCGCTCTGAACAAGAAGCACCCTGTGGCGGTCAAGTACCTGTCTGGCCAAGCCCTGAACTGGTACACGACTCGCATGACTGTCGACTTGCTGCCCGGCCTCGCGCCCGGCTCGGTCGACCGCATGAAAGACATCGTGAAAAAAGGCACGATGGGTGATGTCTATGGCAAATACCTCGACAAGCAGATCGCAAAAGTGAATGCACAAAAAGCGATCGATGCCAAGAAAAAAGAAGGCGACAAGGCAATGGCTGGCGAGAAATATGCCACCAAGATCACCGACATGAACGGCAATCCGCTCAAGTTGTCTGACTTCAAAGGCAAAATCGTCTACATCGACTTCTGGGCCAGCTGGTGCGGCCCTTGCCGCAAGGAAATGCCATTCTCCAAAGAATTGCACGATCGCCTCTCCAAGCGCATCGACGAGAAGCATATGAAAGATTTGGTCTTCCTTTACATATCGATCGACAAAACCGAGGACCCTTGGAAAAACGCTATCACCCAACTCGGCATCACGGGTGTGCAAGGCTTCAGCTCAGCTGATTGGCAAGATGGCGTCGGCAATTTCTTCCAGGTCAATAGCATTCCCCGCTACATGATCATGGACAAGACAGGCGAGATCATCGAGCGCAACGCCCGCCGCCCGAGCGATCCCGAGATTGAAAATGTCTTGGTGAATCTGCTGATGAAATAAGCGCTGCGATCACGCGGCTGCATCTGCCCCTGCAAAACCGAGCTCGGATTTGCAGGGGTTTTTGTTGTACGGCGGGGTGCAACCCTGCCGATCGGCGCTGGTCTTTGCAACATGAAGGCATGTTGCGTGATGCTTGTATTGTTTTGGCTTGCGAATACCTGTTTGGCACAACCAACTGCCCGGAATTTCCTCGCGGATGACGATCCACAGACCCGCAAAGAAGCGCTGTCCCAGGCTAAGGCCGAATTGGGAAAACTCAGCGCGCAACATCCCGAATTGCCGCTACACGCAATCGCCCAATCATTGCCCATCCAGTATAGGGTCGCCCTGTCCATCCAAGACAGTTCTGGCCATATGATCTGGTACCATGTACGGATGGATTATTTTTTTCACGACGACTCCCTTTCAGCTGCTGATCCGCGCATCCTGAATTTGTTGGAGCATCATCCTTTGATGCTGGAATACAATCTTGTGCGTGCTATGTCAGGCTACCTGCTAGCGCGCGACGGGGCGCATGAGGAAGGGGTAAAAATCTTGAAATCGGTGGTGGCCGAAGAGCGGAAAACCCCTAGCAAGGAAGAGACTGGCTACTTCGCTTGTATGCATCTGGCTGAGATCCTGATCGCTACGCAGGATTATCAGGCGGCGATCGAGGTGGTTGCACTCACGGAAACGGAATTGTCTGCATGGATATTTTGCGGCAATGCCAAATGGGATTTTCGGGCGGCGGATCGTTATCGCGGTGTCGCCTACGCAGGCTTGGGCATGCGTGACAGTGCCTTGAAATTTCTCCTGCCAATGGCATTTGACGATTACCCTTACAGCAAATCCCACCCTACACTGGCCATCGACACGCTCATTGCGCTTTTACAGCGCATCGACAGCACACCGCTATTGATGCAACTGGATGAGGCCATCGCCAATCTTGAATACAAGGTTGAAATGCCTGATCCACGCATTCCCAGGGAGCAATTGTTTATCTGCGCAATCCAACTCGGAGGTTATCGGTTGAGGGCTTTTCAGACATGGGACAACTCGCCTGTTCATTTTGGTCAGCGGTGGCAGATGCCGATGACCCGCGAAGCCTGCCAAGGCTTTTGCAGGCGATCACCGCTCTACCGCCGCCTGAGCGGCGTGCCGGCCGAAGAGGTATATCGCTGGCATTAAGCACGGTTGCGATCCTCTGTTTTTTTCAGCAATTTCATGGCATGAAGGCTGGCGGATTTATCGTTGCATTGTTGCTCCTTGCGGGCTGCCTCACGGCGCAGACGCCCGGCGACAGCCTTTTTCAGCGTGCACGCACTTTTTACGAGGCCGGTCAGACGGAGCAAGCTTGCGCCGAATTGCAGCGGTGCATGGTCTTGTATCCAGAAAAGACCCGCACCGAGCTAGCAGTGCGCATGCGTTATGGATGCGATGACGACATGACCGATGGCGACCGCAGGGGCAATGCGCTCTGGCTGGCGCTGCGCGAGCCGCTGCACAACGAGACCCTCTCCCCCACTGACCCGAGGCTGCTTGATTTGCTGGAAAACTATCGTTTTTTGCTGATCTACAACCAAGTGCGGGAGCGCCAAGCCACCCTCCTCGCGCTGAATGGCGACACCACGCGTGCCGTCGCGATCTTAAAATCGGTCGTCGCAGAAGAACGCCAATCCAAAACGCGAGACCATATCGGGAACTTCGCCTGCCTGCAACTCGTCGACCTGTTGTTGGCTACGGCGGAATATGACTCAGCGATCCATTATGCCCAACTCACCAAAACCGAGTTGCGTCCACAAATGGTATGCGGCCATGTCAATTGGGATTTTCGGAGGCGCGAGCGCTGCATGGGTGTCGCCTATGCGGGCTTGGGACTGCGCGACAGCGCCATCAAGTATCTGCTGCCGATTGCATTTGACGATTATCCTTACAGCAAATCCAATCCAACACTGGCCATCGACACGCTTATCGCGCTGCTGCAGCGCCTCGACAGCACACCGCTCCTGACGCAACTCGACAGGGCAATCGAATTGATGGATGGCCGGCAAGCGATTCCGAATGCACACGCTCCGCAGGGGGGCTACTTGGATTGTAAGATTCAATTGTGTGGATATGCGATGCTAGCCTATCGATCCTTGGACACGAATGAGCATTTTGGCCAATTTTGGAAGACTCCGATGCCCAAAGCAGAAATGCAACACTATCTCAGGCGATCACCGCTCTACCGCCGCCTGAGCGGCGTGCCGACTGATGAGGTTTACGATTGGGATTGAATGCGCTTGGTTTGGGATTGATGCGATGCAACAAGGCTAGCTCAAACTGCTAGATGAAAATTTGCCTTTCAGGAGGACAACCACAAAATAAAACTCCCACGGTGTCTGCCGTGGGAGTCCCCTATCCCGTTTCCGGGCACTTGCCTGAAATCAGACAACTGTAATCACTTTATTCTTATTAGATTGGATCAATTTCGAAAGAACGGTTTCTAGACAGTGGCACGCGGCCAAGTTTCGATGAATTGATAGATTAAAGGTAGGGGGGATTTGGGGCGAACACAAAGCAAATAGTGCCTCATTCTTATATTCTTCACTTTGAAAACCCAAAATTAATTGCTACTTTCGAGCAGAAATCGCCTGTTGATCTAATATTCTACGACTATGACGCCAAAGTCTGATTTGTATGATTTGGTACACTCGCTCACCGAAAAAGAGGTCAAGACTTTTCGGTCGGAAATCATGAAACGACAGGGCGACCACGTGTACTTGAAGGTGTTTGATACCTTGCTAGCCTTGGAGTCATTTGATGAAGAAAGCGTGAAGGCACAGTTCACGGGCACCAAGACGCTCAACAACTTCTCCATCGCCAAGAGCAACCTCTATGAGCGCGTGCTAGAGGTGCTCTGCATCATGCCCCACAACCAAAACATCGAGTATCAGTTTGACCAATTCAGGCAACAGATCACGATTTTGGTCAAAAAGAGCCTCCACAAGCAGGCCATCGCCCGCGTGCAAAAAGCGATGCGGATTGCAGAGAAGTTGGAGGCCTACCGCAAAGTCTTTGACCTCAACGACATCTTGCGCGAGATCGCCCGCAACTTTTACCAGCCACAGGAATACCTCGACATGCTGCGCTCCTTGCGCAGCCGCGAGGCTTGGCTCAAAGAAATCGAGCAAAACCTGCAACGCTACCGTGAGCTCTTTGACACCGCATCCATCGCCCAAAAAGTGCCTAGCAACATCCGCATGACGATGATCAACTCCATCCTCACCCACCAACTCATGCAAGATGAGTCGGAGTGCCGGTCGGTGAGCGCACAGTTGTACTTTTTCAGGACTTGGAACCACCTCTACAGCATCCAAGGCATGGAGACAGGCTGGAAATTTTTCAATCAGCGCATCATCTCCCTCTTGCAAGGCAACGACTTCCTGCTTGCCGACCCCGGCAAGCTGCTCGTGTACATCAACGCCATCACCGACTATGGCCTCCACTCGATCGCCGCCAACGAGTTTGCGGCCGCCATGGAGGCGGCCGAGACGCTCAAAACCATCCGCAAGGACCTCAAAACGGGCGATGGAGAGGCACTCATGCTGAGCCGCTATTGGAAACTGCAACTCGTCTATTGCCGCAAGCGCCTCGACGAAAAAAATGGCCTCATCGCCGTGGAAAACATCCGGGATTTGCTCAAGCGCTTTCGCGGCAAACTCAGCAAGACAGAGACGATGGAGCTGCGCCACATCGCGAGTTCTTTTTTGCTCACGATCGGCAAGGCCTCTGAGGCTTTGCAATGGATCCTGACGCTGCGTGAAGACAAATTGGAGTCGAGTCGGCCCGACCTGCACTATTTTTCATGGATCATGTTCTTGATCGCGCACTACAACCTTGGTCACCTCGATGTCGTCGAGCAGCAGCTGCCCGGCACGCAGCACTACCTGCGTGAATACAAGACCCTCACGCCTTTTATGCGCCTGCTGCTGACTTTTTTCAAAAAAGTCGTCTCGGCGCGCAACCGCACCGAAGAGGTAACACTACTGGAAAAGACGCGCAATGAGCTCAAAGTCATGTTGGAAGGCGACGGCGACCTGCGGGTTCTGGAGCTTTTTGACCTGTTTGCTTGGCTTGATTCCCGCATTGCAGGCGTGGGCGTGGGCAAGGTTGCGCGGGCATAGGTCGCTGTGCAACAACGAAATCTAGCACAGCAGGCTGTTGCCGGATCAATTCACAGATTCAATTCCTGAAATTCTCAACACATTCGCTTTCAAAAAAACCTTATTTTGTGCCATGCAAAAGTCAATGATTGAGACCATCCAAGAGACGAGGGTCTTTCTGAATAGAAGAGAAACCCCTACGCTTCACATCGGTTACCTGCTCGGCAAGCCTAGGTCGGCGCCGATATTTGGGGCATTTAGGGTCACACCTTTTGACAAGCGCTTCACGCTCATCGCATTGTCCATGGTCGTGAGGAACCACAACATCCTGAAAACAGTCTCATTTTCCTGCCCAAACCACCCGCTGAATCTCACAGACTTGGTGAATGCATTTGGGGATTTTGAGACGGAATATGAAGAAAAGCCCAATGTGACCCGCATCGTCTGGAAGAACTTTGACGAGTCGGAGGCCGTCGAATCTTTGTTTTCTGTCGTCGAAGGCTTCAAAATGGAAAAACATGCAGACGGCTTGCTCCTCCACCAACCCAATGGTGGGACCGTCGTCGTGCCCCTTGCAGAATTGATGCTGCCGATGTTTGTCTTCAGCTTCAAAGAGTTTGAGCGCCCAGAAGACAAACGCAATAAAAACCCGATCCTCGGCTGATCAGCGATTTCAAATCGGTCCAAGGGCAAAAATGAATTGCCCTTAAATGGATATGGGGGCAAATTGCAGCAGTCCTCTGATAGAAATATTTCAAATTTTCTGAGGAGGTAAAACACCTTGGGAGTCTGTTTTATGTGACACAAACGATATTTGCCCCAAATTTCATGCTGATGGAAATCATTTTCCACAGATATTTCAACTTTATCCACAATCTTTGCGTATCGGAACTATGCGAAGTGTACAAACATGGACGTCCATTTTTGTCGTGGCAATTTTTACTTGCCTCGCCGCTACGCTCTATTCCCAAACTCCACAAATCGGTCAAAACCTCGCCTCGCTCGTCTACCTCGATGGCCGCAATGTCATTGAAAACGCGCAATTCAATCTTCAGCGGGATCAGTTGCTGAGCTTGGAGACCTACGACCTACTTCCCAATTCATCGGTCGAGCTCAGCACTTCACAATCGAGCGGCGGCAGCACCAAAAAAGTGTACCAGACCAATGAAAAAGGCGCGATGAAAGACATCCTCTTTTTCCCCAAGGCGCGCTCCACCATTCGTTGCGTGATCAAATTTCAAGCGATCAATGGGGAAGAAAAACGCATTGTATTCCACTTGAAGCCCGTTTGAGTGGCTTATAGAAATTAAACAAGGGCTGAGAATCTGCATTCTCAGCCCTTGTGTTTTTGTCAGGAACCTGATTTAGGCAATCCGCACCGACTCTTCTGAGCGGCGGTAGTTGATGCCACGTTCTGCCAAGTAGCCCAAGAAAAATTGGAAGCATACTTGGTATTTCCCGATCAATTCTGGCGGGAAAACGCCGATTTCGTTGAATATGCCCTTGTCGATGAGGTGCACCGCCGCTGTTGCGGTATAGCCGGTCGTGCGCGCCATCGAGCTCGTCTGCGTCTTGGGATCGTACTCGTCATACAGATCATAAGTAACCGTGCGACGATGCCCTTCGGCGATGCCAGAAACCTGCACCCGCATCACCGTAAATTCAGCTTCGGTCTCGCCGAGCTTCCACTCCTTGAAGAGCAATTTGCTCGTGAGGTCCAGCGGACGCACCATTTGCCCTGCCACGAGCACCGGCTCTTGGCTGAAAAAGCCCGACTCGCGCAACACGCGCACATACTCGATATGCCCCGGATAGCGCAAGGTCTTTTCCTTCATGTTGGGGATGTGGCTCATCGTGAACATGATGGAGCGCAGACCGTCGGTGTTGAAGGACTCGAGCGATCCTATTCCCTGAAACTCCACAAGTTCGGGGTCAGAGAGGGCGGTTTTGGTGATGATGTGGCCGTTCTCGACGTAGCGTGCGGGGCGTACGTACTCCTCGATCACGTCTGCAGGCGAAAAGGGCGCCTTGTAGGCCCAAGGCCAAGTGCGTGCCTTGGGCAGTCCGCCGACCAGGCAATCGAAGCGGTCGAGCTTCATTTGCGTGTCGTAATAACCCAAAATGATATTGTCCATGCCGGGAGCCACACCGCAATCGACGATGGCTGTCACGCCATGTTCCAGGGCAAGCGCCTGCAGGTCCAGCGAATTTTCGGGGAAAAATGAAATGTCGACGACATTTTTCTTGGCGGTGATGATGGTCTGCAAGGTCGCGTAGCCCATGCCGCCGGGCACAGCCGACAAGACGTAGTCATGCGGGGCGATGAGCTTGCGCAGCAGCGCCTCGTCGCGCAAGTCGGCCTCGACGACCGCGATGGCGGGCACACGTGCGTGGAGACGCGCAAGCGCATCAGCGCTCACGTCGGCAACAGTGACTTTGAAACTTGGGCTGAGGTCGATGGCCATCGCACTGCCGACCATGCCTGCACCTAGGACTATGATTGATTTCATAATTGAGAATTGACAATTGAGAATGGAGAACAGCTGAGCTGTGAAGTGGGGAGTGGAGAGATAGATTATCCTAATTCCTAATTCTCCATTTAATGATGGCGCTAGAGCCCAGGAATGAATACCCAGGGTTTTGAACTTAGATTTCCGGATTGCAGTGGATGCATGGGACGAAGGTAGGGAGTTTTTTGGAATGCTGGGGATGGGAAATGCGGGGCAAGCCTTTGGCGATGAATCAAAATTTACCTTTCTGGATTTTTCTCCAAATTCCGTACAATTGAACATTCAATGCAAAGAGTGCCCGTCATGGAAGAAGTAATGGTAATGATTCCTGAACAAAATCTGCAGTTCTTCTTGGAACTCATGCAGAAGCTAGGTCTTGATGCTTACAAACGGTCTCAAACAGAAATCCCTGCAAGCCACATCGCGGAGATTAGACGAAGGGACACAGTTCCTGAAGGCCAGGAATTTTTGAACTGGGAAGATGTCAAGGATGACTTTGTATTTGAGCCATGAGATTCACGGTTCAGCTGTCTCGATTGGCAAAATCTGAACGCAGAGATTCGAGAGAATAGGATTTGCCTTCTCCCCTTTTGGTCGTTATATTTGATCTATTGGGCACCTTGCCTTTTGGACCTTGCTCCTGTGCGCGCAGTGCAGCTCCCCGGCAGGAATCGCACTGCACACTACATTTGCTCATTCATACCAATACCCCAAAACTCAAATGAAACACATCCTTCTTGCCGCGCTCCTGCTCCTAGCCAGCTCCGTCATTGCCAAAAAGCATCCCAAATGTGACCTGATCGACCATTATGGAGATATTTTCAAGGCGGAATACTATGCAGATGGCGATTACAAAGCAGTGTCCACATTTACAGATTCGCTTCCTGAGGACCATTGCCTTGCGCCCTTGATCAATCCCAATGTGACCTATGTAAACTACTTCCTCACCCACTACGGCAACATCGATCGGGAGGCGCTGATGCAGCTGGCAGATGACAGCATCAAGCTCCAAAAGCATTTCATCAAGGACCTTAAGGCAAATGCGGAATTTAACGGCCTCATGCAGACCTTCTCTGCGCGTTATTTCGATCCCGCGATCGCCCCCAAAGACAGCCTGAAAATGGACAAAGTCCTGAACATCGCTGTCAAATTCTTCAACATCCAAAAGATCACGCCCGAGGGCTACTATGCCATCAAAGTTTGCGTGGGCATCAATGGCATCAAGGCGACAGAGGCCGTGCGCAATTTGCAACTAGAGGCCTTTTGTTTTGCCGCCATCTTCAAGCACTACCAGAGCTCTCAATTCAACCTGCGGAAAGCATCTAATGACGCCGGCAAGGAACTCTACAAAGTGAACATGGGCATCGACGAAAAGGAGCGGCAAATGCGCGCCCAAGGCGCCATGTACTTCCTCATGCGCGACAATCCCGTCTTGCGGGAGGTTTTGCTGTATGAGTATGGCTTGAAGGCTGGGTATTTGCCGTTTGTGATTGTGTGGTAGGGTTGCAGTGATGGCCTCCAAATCATTATCTTTGTTCCTATGGATGCAGTGATGCCGGTCTACATCAATCCGTACACGGATTTCGGGTTCAAAAAGCTCTTTGGAGAGGAGGGCAACAAGGATCTATTGATTGATTTTTTGAATCAATTGCTTCCCGAGCGGCATCAAATCTCTTCCTTGGAATTCAAAAATGTCGAGGCGCTGCCGGGTTTGCCGGAGGAACGCAAAGCCTTTTTTGACATCCATTGCAAATCCGTGGGCGGCGAGACGTTTATTGTCGAGATGCAAAAGGCCAAGGTCAAGTATTTCAAAGACCGCGCCTTGTTTTATTCCATGATTCCGATTCGCGATCAGGCCCATCGCGGAGGCGAATGGAACTTTCAATTGGAGCCCGTCTATTTCATCGCGATCCTCGACTTTCTGTATGATGAAAAAGAGGAATTGGCCAAATTCAGGCGGGACATTAGCCTCAAGGACCAAGATTGCGAAGACTTTTTTGACAAGCTGCATTTCAGGTTCCTGCAAATGCCAGCCTTCAAATTGAAGGAAAACGAACTCGTGACCCATTTCGACAAGTGGTGCTACTTTCTGAAAAACTTGGAGTCCTTCGCCGAGATCCCCAACATCTTGCGTGAACCCATCTTTGAAAAAGCCTTTCAAACCGCACGTGTCGCCAACTTCACACCCGCGCAGCGCGATGCTTATGAGCAAAGCATCATGGATTACATCGGGATCAGGGAGGTTGCGGTGACGGCCAAGGAAGAGGGAAAGATTGAGGGGAAGATTGAGGGGAAGATTGAAGGGATCATTGAAGGAAAGATTGCTGGGATCATTGAGAGGGACACTCAACTTGTCATCAGATTCCACAAACGAGGAAAATCCGCTGAGGAGATTTCAGAAACGCTTGATATCGACATTTTGCAGGTTCAATCCATCATCGAGGAATATGATCGCCGAAACGGGGACACGAAATGAGTGAGCCAAACGAAACGAGGGGCGTCACGGGCAATTGTCCCTATTGGACCGCAGAGGAGCAATTGATGCATGATCGCAATGCGCTGCGCGAGGTTGCGAAT
>JANPHP010000073.1:0-9162 GCA_031424495.1 Bacteroidota bacterium
AGGAGATTGTGGGCTGTGCGTAGGCAGAAAAAAAGGCAACAAGAATTGAGCTGAGAACAAATACTATTTTTTTATTCATAACCTACTGACCAGAAATCGATTAATACCTACCTATTATCCGGGGCTGAGATTGATTGGCAACCCATCACCGCTACTTTTTAAGAGCCTTGGCTTCCTCAAAGTTTAGCAAAATAAATCCAAATTGCCAGTAGACCATTGTCGATCAGCCACTTTCGGCGTGCGAAGGGTATTGGAATACAGCAATCAACTATACATTCAAAGAAATCCATGTCTCTATTGAATGCAAAGAAAGCGATTGCCTACCCAATCACAAAGCGCCATTTTCCACAGTATCAGGCATCATACCCTCTGCGTGCATTCTCCAGTAGCCAAGCCTCCTCTACCAATGGCTGTGTCGCCGCGATCTGCGCAACCAATTTGTCGCGCTGGGCGCCCGTCCCACTAGCGCGGTAAATGGCTTGTACCAGATTGGCAAAGTTGCTGTAAGCCTGCCGATTACCCTCCGAAATCAATTGATTCCGCTTCAAAAAGAGCTTGAAGGAGGAAATCAAAGACAGCATGGCCTCGGTAGCCCCCTGCTCAAAATAGATCATCAGCATCATCTTGCGCGTACCCAGCGAATAGAAAATGTCGGTAAACTCGACCCTGAGGAGGTTTTTGAGCGCTTGCTCATGCTCGCCACGGTGGTAAAGCAAATCGGCAAGGTTGTAGGCAAATGCATTCTCCTGAAAATCATCGGGCAGCTTGGATTTGTAATCGTGGATGAAACGCTCCACCCACTCAAACTCCCGCAGCTGCAAGCCCACGCTTGCGATGTTTTTATACTTCCAAGCCGACAAGACGCCGTCTTCAAGCAGATTGCCAGTTTCCAAAGCGGCTCGGTAGAGCACAAGTAGTTCGTGTAGATAGCTCGATTCACCGGCCTTGACCTGCCGAATGCAATAATTCTGTGCATAAGAAAATAGCTCTCGCCAAGACTCCGCCCCAAAAGCCGAGGTCTTTTGGATGAGCAATTGCGCAAGCCGCGGATAGTCGTCGGCCGTCGCTTCACCCACAAGCAGCCTCAAAACGAGGTAATAAGCCGCCATGGTTGGCACCTTTTCGTGGTCATAATTGCGCAAATAAGCCATTAACTCGGCTGCGAGACGGGAATCGTATGTTTCAGAGAGAATGGATTGACGGTTGATGAGCTCGCAGGTGAGGCGCAATCGCGCAATGAGGTAAAAATCATCGAGGTAGTCGACCATCTGCTGCAAGTTGGTATCGTAGGTACGCACCTGATTGTGGAGCATCTCGCGCACCTCTATGCCTGCGACCTGATAGCGCAACAAAAAATGCCGTTCATTTTGTGCCGGTTGGCGGTCAAGTCCTTGGTGAATGCGCTTGAGTTGCAGCTTGAAGTTTTTTTCCAGGTGTCGCCTTTCAAATGCCTCCAACATGTGCAACTCACGGAGCGAGCTTTCCTCTTGATAGCGTTCATAACCCAAAAACGATTCCAAATGCCTCAAAAGGGCATTCATTTCGCCAGCAATGTCTTGATCGCTCCCCAATTTGCCGGGGTGGGTTGTCTCCCAAATCAAGAATCGATCGCACTTATCCGGCGGAAAATCAGGCGCTAAGGCACGCAAAGTGCGAAAGAGCGCAAGGAGCTGGGCATTTTTGTTGAAATACGGTGAAGCGAGATAATCGTCAAAGCGCCGCAAGTCTGCGGTGTCAAATGTGCGGAGCAGGGCCACCAATTTGCTGTTTTGCATGCCTAAAGGTGGTAAATTTTCAAGGAAGTTGGCTGTCGCTTCCAAGACAGTAATAAAATTAATTCACGACTATGTTAACTATTTAAAATTTACATATCCTAACAAAACACTATCAATCAATACTTTAAACAACACACTATCCTAAACAACCTGAAAGATACACTCGTCACAAAATTCAAAAAAACCTCCAAAATGTATTTCGCCACGGAATAAGTCGTTCTTAAGTTTACATTGAAATCAAAGGCCACCTATTGAAAATGCCTGTTATGCGTAAGATACCGATACTGTTTTGCCTTGTCTTGATCGCTTTTGGCCCACTGCTAGGCCAGCCAGGCCAGCCGCTGACGGTATATCCGGGCGACGCCAACAATACTCGCTTGTGCAACCATGTGGACTTGCTCTACATCGGCCTGAACTATGGCGACACTGGCCCAGTGAGAAATTTCCTGCCAGATATCACATGGGCACCAGACTCGGCGCAAGCTTGGAATGGTCCTGCATTTTTGGACCAAGGCTACTCTGATTGTGACGGCGATGGCCGAATTGATGTAGCAGACCGCGCGGCGATTGTCCAGAACTTTGGGTTGGTCCATGGCGGCAGTTTCCTGCCAGACACCACCTCGATTGGGAACGCCAACGCGCCTCATTTACAGATCAATCTCGTGCCAGACAGCCTCACGGTCATCGGCACAGTAGCGCTGAACCTTGCTGTGAATCTCGGCAGTAGCAATATCCCGGTTGACAGCATCTATGGTTTCGCCTTCACGATCGATTTCGACCCTCTGATCGTGGACCAGATCAGCTTTGCCTTTTCCCCTAGCAGTTTTGCGATCGACAGTGCAAGCTCGCTTCAATTTGTGCGCATCGACACCCTGCTCGGTAAAATTTATGTATCGGCGACGAATATAGACCACCAAAATCGCTCTGGAGCTGGCCAGATTGGCACGATTGGCATCGTGATGGACGACGACATTCGCATTGCGGGAATGTGGAACCTGCTCTTTACACCCAGTTATTTCCTCGGCCTGAGTGCAAGTGGTGGCTTTGTGAACGCCTACCCACAAGGAGATAGCATGGTGATCACAGCCCGGCCGAATCCTGAATTAGGGGGATTGGAGATTTATCCTAACCCTGCCACAGACCGGCTGCAAGTGCGTAGTACGGTCCACGAGCTCAGCAGCTTGCGCATCTACGATGCACAAGGTCGCCTCCTCATCGAGGACGCACACCCCAATCCGACAATTGCAATTGTAAATACCGACCAACTGCCCGCAGGCTGCTATTTCTTGGAAATACGAGCCGAGGAACGTGTCTTGCGTCGCAAGCTGGTCATCCAATCACATTGATATCCAATTCAGAGAACAGTTAATTATATGAAAAAGCTTAGTTTGTTTACTTTCTTGCTTGCGCTTTGCATGGGCTTCCTTCAAGCCCAGACCTACACACTCACATTGGGAGGTCAAGTGACCGACCTCAATGGCGGTGCGCCGATCCCGAACTATCCTGTAGACGTCGTGATCGACTCCAACTTCTTCGGATTCTCACACTATAATACAGTGATCACCGACATCAATGGCAACTATACCGATGTCGTAAGCGTGCCCGGCAACGTGAGCGGCGGCACAGGCTACACGGGCTTGCGTGATTGCACCCCTTCAGGCTACCCCACCAACGCTTTTTCCTTCACTGCTGGCTCCGCCCCAATCACAAATCTCAACTTCGCCATCTGCACCTCGCCTAGCGGCGGCTGCCAAAGCGGTTTCAGCTTCTACTGGACGCCTGGCACGACGAATGTGCAGTTTACCGACAGCTCTTTTGCAGCCAACGACACGGTCATAGGCTGGTCTTGGAACTTTGGAGACAGCTCTGCCATATCAACACAGCAGAATCCCAGCCATGTTTTCCCTGGCATGGGCAGCTACACCGTTTGCCTCACGATCACGACCAGCCAAGGTTGCACCAGCACGAGCTGCCAGACGATCTATCTCGGCAATGCACCCACATGCAGCGCAACACTCACGCCTTCGATCAATCCCGGTGGCGTCGTGACCTTCACAGCCGCAGGCTCAGGCACTGGTGCTCCCGTGAACTATTTCTTTGACTTTGGTGATGGCGCCGTTGCCAGCGGTTCCTCCGCAACTGTGAACCATACCTACCTCGTTTCTGGCACTTATACCGCCTGTGTCTACATCCTCTTCAACGATTCTTGCAGCGCCTCTGCATGTGCCACTTTCACGATCAGCGGTGCCCTCAACTGCCAAGCTGGCTATGGCTGGTACCCAGACAGCAGCGGTCAGTACAGCATCATCGTGGTGAACAACAGCGTGAGCGCTAGCCCAGCCACCTATACCTGGACCTGGGGTGATGGCTCGACTTCTAGCGGTGCCTACCCTAGCCACCAATACAATGGCCCCGGCACCTACACGGTCTGCGTGACCATCAGCTCGGTGAATCCTACCTGCACCGACACCTACTGCGACTCACTCGTGGTCGTGAACAAGGTGAATGCACCCTTCACCGTCAATGTCATCGCAAACGGCGCCACAGCCGTCGCCCCACAGGTGCCTACCGACTTGGAGGTCACCATCGCTCCGAATCCAGCCCGTGATTACTTCCAAGTCAATCTCGGCCTGGAGCAAGCTGCAGACGTCGCCATCACGCTCATGGACATGACTGGCAAGGTCATCGCCGTGCAGCAGGCAGGCGAATTGAACGCTGGCAACCAAAGCCTGCGGGTGTCGACCCAAGAACTGGCCGCAGGCCTGTACCTGGCCCGCGTGCAAGCTGGCGATCGCTTCAGCACCCACAAGGTGATGATCGCTCGCTAATCCTCTTCAGATTATATTCAGAGACCTTGAGACAGCCCTGCCAGACGGTGGGGCTGTCTTTTTTGGGGAATGGGCGGATGAATTGCCGGGCAACCCTTGCGAGAAACTACACTGGCCCCCTGCGGGTAGTCGCCCAATATCCTTATGTTTGCAACCATGGCCATCCTCTACAAGATGGGCCGCCGGTCGGCGGCGCAAAAGTTGCTTTACAAGCTGCGGCGGGGCCTGCCTGCTAGTTTGCGCTTGCGCGTGTGGCAGCGCACCGCCAAGCGTGTATTTGACCGTAGAGGCTATGCGACGCAGGTTCCCCTTTTCAGATCGATCGAACTCGAGACACGCACGCGCTGCAACTCGACCTGTAGCTTCTGTGCAGCATCCATCCTCACAGACAAGCGCCCCGACATCTTGATGCCCGACGCCTTGTATGACAAACTCATTGCTGAGTTGCAGGCGCTCGATTACGATGGCGCGATCAAATTTTTTGTAAACAATGAGCCACTGCTCGACAAGCGCACCGCGAGTTTCATTCGGCAAGCCAAGCAGGCGCTGCCCAAGGTTCATACCGAGGTGCATACCAATGGCCTGAAATTGAATCCAAATTCAGGGCGGGAGCTGCTGGAGGCGGGTCTCGATCACTTGTACATCAACAACTACAGCAGCGATGGCAAGGTGCATCGTGGCGTGCAGGCATTTCTCGACGAGGTCGCACCATTATTTCCGCAGGTGGAGATCGTGTTGCACATGCGCTTGCTCGACGAGCAACTGCTCAATCGCGGCGGCACAGCTCCCAATGGCCATCAATTGGCGGAACCATTGCCGCTGCCTTGCGTGCTGCCGTTTGACGAGGTGGTCGTCACAGCAGACGGGCGCGTGACGATTTGCTGCCAAGACCATTATTTTGAGGCAGCGGTCGGCAATTTTAATGCCGAGCGGCTGCAAGACATTTGGCATGGCCCCGGATTTCAAAAACTGCGTGCCGATCTACTGCGCAATGACCGCAGTGGCAACAAGTTTTGCAAGGCCTGCGATTTTAGGGGTTATAAAGAAGAGCATCTCACAGCAAAGGAATCACTTCGCAACCGTGCCGTCGGTGCACTTTTGGAGGATTTTGGGGACTAAAGCCCGCGGATTTCGTCGGCTGCGCGACGCAAGTCAGGTTCTGTCTCACATTCTGCAAAAAAAATATTTTATCCATGCAACGAATATTTCGAAACTCGTATCTATCCAAGAAAGGCGTAGCAATCGTATGGCGCGCCAATGAGACGATCTAGTATCCACAAAAATTCAGAATGCCGCTCAGCGGTTTAAAACCGGAGGTTGTGATGGGAAATTTTGCAGAATTTAGCCTCCTTGCTTTGCTTGCTTTGGCATTTGCCGCACCAGTTTTGACGGGCCTTTGGGCTCGATTTTTCGGGCAGCCGGAGAATGAGGACGATTTGAGCTAGCTCAACTGTGGGCAGTAGGGATTGCGGTAGGAATTCGCATCCTTGCTGCCCTCAAACATTTCACTTCCTGAATCTGAGGTAAATGAGAAACCACAGGTTGTGAATGCCATCGCGCAGTTTTCTGATCTTCTTTTCCCCATAACGCAGGTTGTAGGGGATGTGAATTTCGCGGAATTTGAACTTGCGCTTGATGGCCTCGATCTTGATTTCCTCGCTCAGCGGCATGCCATCGCTCTCGATGCGCATTTTTGCCAAGCATACTCGCCTTAAAATCCACATCCCACTTTGGCTGTCTTTCAGCTTGTTGCCGAATAGGACGGTCGTGGCCAATGTGAGCCCCCAGTTGCCGATTTTGCTCATTACATCCATGTTTTCGGGATGCATGAGCGGAAATCGACAAGCTGAAATGAAGTCCAATTCGTCGGAAATGAGCGTAGCGACCAATCGCTCGATGTCCTCGACCGGGTAGGTGCCGTCGCCATCGAGCGTGACGACGATGTCGGTGTTGCAGGCTGCAAATCCGACTTTGTAGGCGGCGCCATAGCCTTGCACATGGGCGGTCATCACGCGCGCACCGTGGCTGCGGGCGATGGCCACCGTTTCATCGGTGCTGTTGTTGTCTACCACGAGTACTTCGTCCACGCAGGCAGGCACCTTGGCAAACACATGCGGCAATCCCAAAGCCTCATTGAAGCAGGGAATGACGAGTGTGATGGAGCGGCCTTGTAGCATGTGCGGGCTTAGTTGGTAATTCGTTGGATCAATGCCAACATGGTCGTGGCCTCGCTATCCCAGCTCCAATCGGCTTGGGTCATCGGTTTGCGGTAAAAGCTGCCTGATCCTGCCCAAAATGCAGCATCGATCCGCTCCAAAGCATTGGGCGTGAGTGGCCATTCCATGTGCATCCCAAAATCATAGCGTTCATTCATCGCATCCCAGGCAGGATTGGCAGTAAATAAAAGGGGCTTTTGGTGCGCCATGAATTCGTAAAACTTGGTGGGGATGCGGTCCTTGATATTTTCCTTGAGTGTGTACAATGCGAGGCCAAAGGTACAAGCTTCGATGTACTTTACCACCTCCTCATACGGCAGGTAACGCTCACCGCCGACCAACAAGAAGCGATTGCCATAGCCCGAAGCAAGCACGCGCCGCTCCAATTCCTGCAAGACAGCTTTGTCTTGCCCATGCCCAGCGATGACCAGCCCTAGGGGCCGCGCCAGATTCAGTGCAGCCCATAGATCCACGGCTTTGAAAATGCCCCAATTCTCAGCGATTGTTCCCGTGACAAGCAAAAACGGCAGACCGGCCGGTCCGGTTTTGTATTCAATAGATGTGGCCTCCGGCGCCTGATACTTGTTGCGCACCACGGCGGTGCGCTCGGCGTCAAAAGGGATCAGGCTTTGGAAACAATCCTCGGCGAGGAAGAGTCCATCGCCCCATTGCGCAAAGTCGAGTTGCGCGCGCTGCACGCGCTGCGCGAGTGGCTTGCGGCTGTACTCGCCATAATAATCTGCATGCAAGATGTTGGCGACATAGTCTTCGTGCATGTCAAAAATGACCTTGGTGCGCGACAGCTTCTGCTTGATCTTCTGGACTGTGGACAGCAGTTCGACGGTATGGACTTGGTAAATATCAGCCGCAAGGCGCTCAGCGATACGCGCAATCTTAAACACAGCCCAGATGCGCCGCCAGCTCATTCTGCCAAACACGCCGATCGGGATGATTTGCACGCCCTCTCGCATGTAGGGCACCCGCGCGGAATCCTGCGCCACGATCGTGACGCGGTAGCCCGCGCGCACTTGCGAGCGCGCCATTTTGAAAAAAATGCGGCTGTGAATCGCGGGATTCAGTAAGGAAAGATGGCAGATGTGCAATCCCATAACTGGCATAAGGGGACGAATTATGGAAAATTGCAGACTTCGCCAAACATTTGGGCTTACATCGGCTCAAAGGGCCGCTTCATCAGCGCTCCTATGTTTTCGTCCTGCTCATTGGGATAATACCGATCCAGTCCATAACGAATCTCTTTGGGATCCAGCGTCATATAGGTACCAAACAGGCGATCCCAGATGGAAAATACCGCTCCATAGTTGCTGTCGGTGTAGGGCTGTTTCCAGTGGTGGTGCACCTTGTGCATATTGGGTGACACCAAGACGTAGCTGATGATGCGGTCGAGGGTTGGCGGCAGGGAAATGTTGGCGTGGGTAAAGGATGTGAAAATCGTCAAAAACGTTTGGTAAATCATCACACCGTAGATGGGTGCGCCGCAGACCATCAAGCCGATGAGGAAAAAGACGCCGCGCCACACGCTCTCCAGCGGGTGGTGCCTGAGGCCGGTTGTGACGTCGACATTGTTGTCGGCGTGGTGAATGATATGCCATCGCCAAAAGAGCGAAACCTTGTGTTCGACGATGTGGGACATCCATCCGCCAAAAAGATCCAAAAACAAAGCCGATAGCAGCACCGTGAGCACAGTACCTGCACCGATCCAATGCACGAGCCCAAACTGATGCTTTTCACACCAATCTGAAAGCAAGACAATGACAATGCCGAAACCGGTGTGAATGATCAGGTGAATGAGCGTAAAGAGCAGATTTACCCCAGCATGGCGGCTCCGGCTCTTTTTGTAATGCATGGGCAGCAAGGGAATTGCGCCCTCAAAAATCCCAAAAAGGAGCAATCCGCCCACGATAAAGGCCATTCGCTCCAGCGGCCGCTGCTCCAGCGTGCCAAAATATGATATGATGCTATCCCACATGACAATCGATCATTTGGCCCAAAATAGGACTTTTTTGAGGATATTCAAGTGGGGTTGAGGTGAGATGATCCGGATGAAAATTCAATTGGCAAAAGTTCGCAGGCGAATTTGTTCCGGCACACACAGTGGGTTCCAAAATGGAACCAACTGAACTTTCTGCTCATTCTCCCCGTTCAAATCGTTTTTCAACTTGTCAAGCGAATGCTGCAAGCCCCCAGGGCAATCGCATGAAAATCATACCTGCAAAAGTATCTCCCTGTAGTTGTCGTTGAGTGCCGCGATTTGGCGCTTGGTGTTTGTGCTGCCTTTGGTTGCATTTTCTCTTTTGATCATGTTGAGTGCAATCCTTCTGATGA
>JANPHP010000074.1:0-5241 GCA_031424495.1 Bacteroidota bacterium
AAACAACGATGGACCTCCTGGCATGAAGACCTTCTGGCAAGGCTACCTCATGCTCGTCGAGAAGGCAAAGGACTGGAGAAGGTTCAAGGACTATTTGTCCACTTATAAACCATAATAAAATTGTGGGTAATGAAAAGGCCGCGGCGGACTAAGGTCGCGGGCCGCAATTTTCATGCGATTGCTCCACATAAAATTTCCATTCCATTTGGCAGCATTGCTCGCGCTGCCTATCTTCGATCTTTATAAAAAGCTTCCCTTTAGCAATTGACTATGACCACACTCCAAGACATGCTCTTCATCATCAACCAGGTGTTTGAGATTGAGAAAAAGGCGGTGCGCCTTGCTGAGAAAAACTCCATCGCCCGCAACACGCAGCGCTTGCGCGACAAGTTTACCGAGCTGGGCTACGAATTGTTTGACCCGCTCGGCGAAGCCTACAGCGATACCCGCACCGATTGTGAGGCGAGCATCGCGGGCGACAGCCTCGACAACCTGCGCATCACCGACGTGATCAAGCCCATCATCGCGCAGCGCTCAGGCGCGACGCTCATGATCGTGCAAAAGGCTGTGGTCGTCGTCGAAGGCAGCTGAATTATGCGTAAGGCTCTCAATACTAGCGAAATTGCTTCAAGAATAATCATTGGCCGCGCCCAGTGCAGCCCCAAGACAAGATAGAAAGTCCCATGTCCCAGACGATAGATTTTGGCATAGACCTCGGCACCACCAACTCGGTGATCGCCCACGCACACGACGGCAAGGTGGAGATTTTGCGCAATCCGCTCAGCCTCAAGGAGACCCTGCCCTCGGTGGTCGCCTACCGCAAGAGCCGCATCCTTGTCGGCGAGAAGGCCCGCGAATTCATGGAGCGCGACCCCGAAAATGTCGTGGGCGGCTTCAAGCGCAAAATGGGCACCGCAGACCGCTATTTCATTCGCTCGCTCGATCAGCAGGTCTCGCCCGTGGACTTGAGCGCGCAGGTGCTCAAGGAACTGCGCTCCTTTGTGCATGGCGGCATCGTGCCCGAGGCCGTCGTGATCACGATTCCGGCGTCGTTTGACACGATCCAAAGCAATGCCACCCATGAGGCAGGTCGCGCCGCCGGCTTCGACGAGGTCGTTTTGCTCCAAGAGCCCATCGCGGCGAGCCTCGCCTTCGCCAACCGCCAAGAGGAATATGGCCGCGCGCTCGGCCGTGGCCAATGGCTCGTCTACGACCTCGGCGGCGGCACATTTGACGTCGCGCTCGTGCGCATCAAGGACGGGGAGATGCGCGTGCTCGACCACGAGGGCGACAACTTCCTCGGCGGTGGCGACTTTGATGACCTCATCGTCACCAAGATCATCGTGCCCAAATTGCAGGCGACCGGCAAGTTTGAAGACTTGGAGCGTCAGCTCAAAAGCGCAAAAGGCCGCCACAATGGCCTTTATTTCAAGTTGCTGCTGCTCGCCGAGGAAGCCAAGATCAGGCTGTCGAGCCATGACAAAGCCGACATTGAGTTTGAGGCCGCAGACGACGAGGAGGAGGACCAAGAGTTTTTCTTCAGCATCCTCCGCAGCGAATTGGAGGCTTTGCTCGATCCCTACATCGATCAGACGATCTCCATGATCGAGCGCATTCTCGTGCGCAACAACATGGAAAGCAGCGAGTTGGATTATGTGTTGATGGTGGGAGGCTCGACCTACATCCCCCGCGTGCGGGAGCGCGTGGGCGCCGGACTCAACATCGCCATCAACTGTGACATCGACCCGACGACGGCGGTGGGCGAGGGGGCTGCCTATTATGCCGCGACCAAGCCGCGCCGCAAAAAGGGCATTTCCCTCGAGAAAAAATACGAGCCGCTCACCGAGAGCGCAGCCGGGCTGCAGATTCGCATGGCCTACGCCCGCACCTCCAAGGAGCGCACCGAGTATTTCACCGCCAAGGTCGAGGGCGAATTGCGCGGCTTGCAATACCGCATAGTGCGCACCGACGGCGGCTTTGACTCAGGGCTCAAGGACCTGCTGCCCCGCATCGAGGAGGACCTGCCGCTCATGCTCGACACCTATAATGTGTTCAAATTCACGGTGATCGATCAGTATGGCCACATCGTGCGCGAGGACCTGCCCGAGATCGGCATCACCCAAGGCAAATACAGCGTGTCGGGTCAGCCATTGCCCGCCGACATCTGCATCGAGATCGACGACTTGGAGACGCGCCGCACCAAATTGGAGCCGATTTTCAAGAAAAATGAGATCCTGCCCCTGCGCCGAACCATCACCAAGCAGGTCATGAAGACCATCCGCAAGGGACAAGACGAGCAGTTGGTGATCAATGTCTTGGAGGGCTCGGCCAATCTGCTGCCCGCCGTGAGCCTGCCGATCGGCTTCATCATCATCAGCGGCAAGGACTTGGAGCGCGATGTGATCAAGGGTTCGGATGTCGACGTCACGGTCGAGATTTCCGAGTCGCGCGACCTCAAGATTTCGGCGGTGTTGTTGATGACCGATCAGGAATTTACCAATGTCTTCAGCAGCAATGAGCGGCAGGTGAACTTGGCCCGATTGGAAGCCGAGATCCAGCAATTGCTCGAGCAAGCGAATGATGAGTTGATGGATGCGCGGCTCAAGGACGATGCGCAACTCATCAGGCGGCTCGACGGCATCCGCGAGGAATTGGAGGCGCTGCTCACGCAGATCAAGGGCATGGCGCAAGACGACGTGACCGACAGCAGGTATCAGCTCGACGACCGCAAGCGCAAACTTGCGCGGGAGCTCAGCGAGACCACGCAAGACCAGGCCTTGGAAAATTCCAAGTTGCAATACTTTGATTACAAGCGTTATTCCAAGTATTACATCGACAAATATGGCACCGTCACCGAGCAGCAAAACTTCAACAGGCTCCTGGAGCAAGAGCGCGAAGTCTTGCGTGTAGGCAGCGCGGCCCGCATCGACGACCTCTCCGATCGCCTGTTGTCGCTCTCCTGGGACGTACGTTGGCGCACCCTGGAGTTCCTGAGCGCCCTCTTTTCCCAAAACTTTTCGCAGCGCCTCAGCGAGTACCCCGACCAAAACCGCGCGAGATCGCTCATCACCGAAGGCAACTCAGCCTTGGCGCGTGGGGATGTATTCGGCTTGCAATCGGTCATTAGGAGGTTGTATGATATGCTTCCGCCTGAGCGGAAGGGGTCGTTTCAGTTTGGGACTGGGATTGGGTAGGGTGTTGGGTGTTGGCTGGAACTTGATGCTTCATTGTTCGGATACCTCATATTTCCCTATCTTGCTCCTTCAATTTTAGGTGGATGCAAACGCGAAAAAATTTCCTTCGTCTCTCGATGCTCGGTTTGGGCGTGCTTGCTACGGGCTGCAATCCGGTGGCTGCCGCCAAGGAGGAGGCCGATCAGGAGCCCCGATTGCCGGTTTTTAATCCGGCGAAGGCTCCTATTGTGCTCTCGACTTGGAATCATGGGCTTGCCGCGAATGCGGGCGCTTGGGAGGTGCTCGGTGCGGGCGGG
The DNA here is from genome assembly GCA_031424495.1 of Bacteroidota bacterium. Taxonomy (GTDB): domain Bacteria; phylum Bacteroidota; class Bacteroidia; order J057; family JADKCL01; genus JADKCL01. Next base: position 3,491 of record JANPHP010000074.1, read on the forward strand.
GCGGCCCTCGACGCTGTCGAGCGCGGGGTCATGGTCACGGAGAGCGACGCCACCAACCGCAGTGTGGGCCTCGCGGGCATGCCCGACCGCGACGGACACACGACGCTCGACGCCTGCATCATGGACCACGAGAGCCGTTGCGGTGCCGTCGCTTTTTTGGAAAATATCGAGCACCCGATCAGTGTGGCCCGCAAGGTGATGGACGAGACGCCCCACGTGATGCTCGTGGGCGAAGGCGCCTATCAGTTTGCGATCGAAAAGGGATTCCCTAGGCGCGAATTCCTCACCGAGGAAAGCAGGGCCGAGGTGCGCGCCGCCTACGCCAAATGGCTGGAAACCAGCCAATACAAGCCCATCATCAACCGCGAAAACCACGACACGATCGGCCTCATCGCAATGGACGCGCAGGGCAATCTGAGCGGGGCTTGCACCACGAGTGGCATGGCCTTCAAGCTGCATGGCCGCGTGGGGGATTCGCCGATCATCGGGGCGGGCTTGTTTGTGGACAATGAAGTGGGTGCCGCGACCGCCACGGGCATGGGCGAGGCGGTGATCCGCATCGCGGGCAGCCACACGGTCGTCGAGTTGATGCGGCAGGGTTATACGCCCGAGGAGGCCTGCCGGCAGGCGGTCGAGCGCATCATCAAAAAGCACAAAAACCTCAAGGACCTGCAAGTCGGATTCCTAGCCCTGAACAAAGCCGGCGAATATGGCGGCTTTGCGATTTATGAAGGATTCAATTACGCCCTCCGCGACAAGGCACGGAATGAGATGGTGGATGCGAAATTTAAGATGAAGTGGTGAGGGAAGTTTTTGCAACGATGTCATGTCGAGCCAGCCGACTGGAGCCAGCTGCCGCATCTTCTGATTCAAATCGGTGTTGATTACCTATGCGATAGTTCGTCGATGATCCAGCGTGCATTGGGTTGTCGCTACCCCCCAGCGGGGCCGACTTTGGGTAGCCGGGAGCGGCAGCTCTCGGTAGAATGATACAACAAATCATACGCCCCAGCGGGGCCGTCTTTGTACGCCCTACGCATCGGCAATCCACCTGAACAGATACTGTTCATCGTACTCGATTCCGAAATTTGCAAGCATTTCCAAAAACTCCTCTTTGAAACTCTGCTTCTTATGGTGTTCGGGTTGGTTCAAAATATAGGCAATCACCCGATCCACTTGGGATTTTGAATAGGCAAAGGCACCATAGCCTTCCTGCCAGGAAAACCTATGCTTGATCCATCCTTGGCTGTTGACGAACGCGCTTGAATTCGTTTTAATGTCGCGCATCAGGTCGCTTTCAGATTGGTTAGGCCTTTTCCCGATCAAAATATGTACATGGTCAGGCATGCAATAAATCGCTAGCATCTTATGGTTCCGCTTCTCAATGATCCCGGCAATGAACTTCTCCAATTCTTGCCGAAAATGTGCTTGAATCAGACTTTGTCGTCCATCAACCGCAAATACAAAATGGACATGAAGTTGAGTGAAAGTGTTAGCCATGCATGTACAGATGAAGGTTGTGCATGGTGAAAATAGGAATACCGAAAGAAAATTGCAAAAGGCGGCCCCGATGGGGCGCAAAATTCATCGCTTCCCGTAACCGGGAGCTCCCGCTCAATGTCATCAAGTTAAGATGATCCATGAGAAGCAAATAAAGTTTTCCTCCTTTCTTAAATCGGTACGTCGTCTTTTTTTCTTGAGGAGAACTTATGGTGAATGTTTGGCAAAAACAGGGGGATGGGCGATACCTT
>JANPHP010000075.1:0-6160 GCA_031424495.1 Bacteroidota bacterium
ATGCATGGCGTACCTACGAGATCAAAAACCTTCAACCGCCAATTCCGTCGGAGTGGCCACGATTTTGTTGTGCACCCCGTCGTCGTAGGGCATCCCGCTGACGCAGCGAGGACACGTGCCCTGCGACGACGGGGCGACGACGTCTACCCCAACAATTCCACCAAATCGCCCATATCCAATTTCTTGAACAGGTCTTTCTCGACAGAGATCACGTCTTCAGACAATTGGAATTTCTTTTGTTGCAGCAGGATGATCTTTTCTTCGATCGTGTCTTTAGTAATGAATTTGTAGCTGAACACCGTCTCGGTCTGCCCGATGCGGTGCGAGCGGTCGACCGCTTGGCGCTCCACTGCTGGATTCCACCACGGGTCGAGAATGAAGACATACTCGGCCGCTGTCAGGTTCAAGCCCACGCCGCCGGCTTTGAGGCTGATCAAAAACACCTGCACATTGGGGTCGGTCTGGAACTGCTCCACCACATCTTGGCGATTGGTCGTGCTGCCGTCGAGGTAACAATAGTTCACGCCCTTGGTGTCGAGGTCGGTGCGCAATATCTTGAGCAAACGCACAAATTGTGAGAAGACCAAGACCTTGGCGCCTTTGGATATCACCTCTTCCAGTAGGCGCTCATATTCTTGAAACTTGCCCGAATCGCCCAGCTCCAAATGCTGCCCTTCCTCGACCAAATGCGGGTGAATGGCAATCTGACGCAGCTTTTGCAAGCCCGCCAAGATGTTCAGTTTCTTCTTGCCAAAATCTTCCTCCCCAATTTCCATGAGGTAATTGCGGTATGCATTTTTGGTTTCGTCATAGAGCTTTTGTTGCGGCTCGGTCATCTCGCAATAGTGGACTTGCTCGACCTTGGGCGGCAGTTCCGTTGCCACTTGGCTCTTGGTACGACGCAGAATGAAAGGGTGGATGAGCTTGCGTAGCTTTTCCGTGCGGCCCATGTCCCTGAATTTCTCGATCGGTTGGATGTAAAAATCCCTGAAAAAGGATTCTGTCCCGAGCAATCCTGGATTCAGGAAGGTCATTTGTGACCACAAATCCATCAAGGTATTCTCGACTGGTGTACCTGTGAGCGACAAGCGATGCTGCGCCATAATCTCCTTGAGCGCACGCGCCGTCTTCGAAGCAGGATTCTTGATCATTTGGCTCTCGTCCAAGATCAAATAATGCCAGGGAAACTTGTTGAGCATGTCGATGTCTTGGCGTGCCAATCCATAAGTGGTGAGCACCACATCGTTGAGTGCAAAATATTTGGGGTCGGTATTGCGCTGCGCGCCTGTGTGCACGAGGATGCGCAGGCCTGGCGTGAAGCGTTGCGCCTCAGCGACCCAGTTGTAGATGAGCGAGGTCGGCATCACGACCAGCGAAGGCTGCGTGGCGCCATTTTCCTTCTCCCGTTGCAGCAAACTCAGGGTCTGCAGGGTCTTGCCCAAACCCATGTCATCGGCAAGGATGCCGCCGAGGTGGTGCTCCTGCAAAAATCCCAACCAATTGTAGCCTTCTTTTTGGTAGTGGCGCAGCTCGGCCCGCAAGCCTGCTGGCACGGGATATTCCTTGATGTCTTGCACCGTGGCCATCTCGGCGATCTTTTGGCGCAAGCCCGTATTCTGCCCGAGGGGAATGTCGAGCACCACAGCCTGGTATTTGCGGATGGCAATCGTGTCGTCGTCACGCTCCTCGGCGATCTCCAGCAAGTGGCGGTAGTCGGTGAACCACTCCTCGGGCAATATTGCGGTCGAGCCATTGGGCAGCACAAAATCGCGGCGGCCCTGCAAAATATGCTTGCGAAATTTGATGAAGGGTATCTTGAATCCCGCAATATGCACGACGGCCTTGATGTCAAACCAGTCGCCGGCGTCTTTGGGTTCGAGGATGATCTGTGGGCGCTCAAAGGTGAGCGTCTTGACCTCCCCGTCTTGCACGACCTCGATGCCATTGGACACAATCTCTTGCACATTGTCTGAGAGCCATTGCAAGCCAGCCTGCCGGCCCATCATGCCCATGGACAAGACGCCGATGCCCCCTTGGAGGCGCTCCATATAGTTCACGACGTCGCGCTCGGCATCGGTATTGCGAAAGATCTTGTAAAACACATAGTCGTTCTCATTGTGCTCGACGACGACCTGCACAGGGCTGCCCGGCTCGGGCTTGAGGTCGTGGTTGCCGTAAGTGACACGTAGCTCCATGCTCACCGACTTGCTGTCGCTGGCGTCGACGACAAGCCTGAATTTGGGGTCGCGGCGCACGTAGTTGATGCGCATGCCCTCGGCGTCCACGTCATAGGCGCTGATGATCTGCGGCGCAAATTTCCTGAAGTAATTGTCCTCGGCAGATTTGGGGACGGCAATGTAGGGCTTGTTGAGGAAGGGATAGAGTTTCTTGCCGTCGACCGGCTGGTCAAAGGTGAAGAGCTCATTCCCCAACAACAGCCACGCCGGATTCTCGACAATGAGAGCTGCATCTTTGCGGCAAACGGAGAGCCGCAGGCGATTGCGGTACACGAGCGGAAAGTAGCGGGTGTCGTCGACGCTGCGCCTGAAACAAAAGCGGATGGCAGCCAGGTCCTCGGCGATCTGCACGAGATTTTGTGCGGGATAGTTGTCGCGGCTCGAGGTATAGAGGTCCTTGCCCTTGAGCATCGGGATCGCCTCTAGCATGAGGCGGTCCACGTAGCGCAGCACGGTCGCCTTGACCTCTTCGTGAAACTTCTTGGAGAAAAATTCCTTGATGTTGCGCACCGTGCCGCCAAATTTCTTGACGACCTCGTCGTTGGTGAGCTTGTCGAGGTGGCGCACAATCTTGCGATCTGCATCGTCGAGCATATGGTCAAACTGCGCCATGTTTTCAGGCATCAGGGCCTGGTGCGCGAGGCTTAGGTTGCCATTTTCAAGCAATTGCACCACATGTGACGAGAACAGACAACCCAAAAACTCATGGTTGTAGATGGAGTAAACCACCTTGAACTTCTTTGACGAATCAATCAAACCCATATCCTTCTACGCGACTACTTTTCAGTCCAAACGCCAAAGATAGGGGGTTTCGGGGAGGAATAGCGGGAAATTTGTGGTTGTGGAGATGAGATTTTTGGGGGATGATTTTGTGAATAAAACCGCCCCGCCTACTGCGGGATAGACGCCGGACGCAGAGTTCGCAGCGTCGGGCTTTGTTGTCAGGGGGATGCATAAGACTAAATGCTTATTGGGATGATTACCAGTAGACGGTATCCTTTGTCATTTCGAGTGACCATCCCGCAGCTGCTGCAGGACCTTTTGATCGAATGACAAAGCCTGTTGTCGGGTGATCGAGTCCAAGGCCTCTGGCCGAAGGACGATCGACCATTTGCCTCCGGCAATAGAGGCCTATTCTCTTTCGCCAGAGGCAAATGGTCAGTAGTCCTTCGGCCAGAGGCCTCGGACTAATATTTGGCAACCAATTGATTATCTGAACAATAAAATGCTTGTGCATGCTTACTGGAAAAATAGCCGAGGGCATATAAGACTAAAGCGTCCTCTGCGATCTCGGTGGTCCTACATTGGCCACCCATCCACACACCACCAGAAAAGAATCAGCGCCTCACCTTGCCTCTAGGATTTTGCCGGTCTCATTGCCCTCGGAGCCATTGGGTGTATCGAGGAGGTAGTCAAAGACATCGGCCTCCTTGCCGACCACGCGATCGCCGGCGTGGAGGTCCTTGACGTAATAGGGATCGTTTTGCAGGATACCGGAGATCTCCTCGCCTTTCCAATCCGTGACCTCCACCCACATGTATTCAGTGTCGGTTGATTCGCCGCTAAAGGGCAGCTTCACAAGCAGGGTACGCTCAGCGCCAAGCCCTTTGCGAAACAGTTTTGCGAGGCGGGGCAACTCCTTGCGGGCACGGTTGCTCGCTGCTTGCAATTCATCATCGTCCTGCTTGGCATTGATCATCTTGTCTACCGAACCAAATATCTCACTCACAATCCTGTCTTGGTAGACTTGTTGGCTGCTGAATGCGGGATCGTAAGTATAGATTTCCAGCAAACGGTTGGGGGCATCGCCGTCTTGATGCTCGCCATCACGCACGGCCACCATGGCTCTCTTGACAGCATTGCCATGGGTGGTTTCCAACAATTTTTCCTTCATGATGGTGTTGTGGACCGCGTCGATATTTACGGGGATCATTCCTGGTGTTTCCATGATATAATTCTCCGCGACCTGCTGCGCCACCAGGTTGATCAGGCTCTGATAGGAATCCAAATTGCTGCAAGAGACATCGTTCATGACGATATTGGGCAAGGCAAATTTCTCCAAGCCTACCGTCACGCAGCGGCAGAGCCCAGACTCCTCGCGGTAGGCGTGGATCGTGAAATGGTCTGCCATCGAGGGAATGTCTTGCGTCCACTCGTCTACACGCTTGGCCTGCCACCTTGCGGGTGAGAGGTAGTTGCGGTTGCCCTCGTCATAAATCGCCCATTGTTTGCCGGCGGCCAATTCGCCGATGACCTTGCAGAATGTGCGGTTCCAGGTCCAGCGATCCACAGCATTGCCCACGAGCCCGATCAAGACGGCTTCGGTGGATGCTGTAATGCGTTTCTTTTGGGCATCGTCAAATCCATCAGCCATGAATGCCAGAAAACTTGAATCACTCGGTACATAATCCTTTTGCGCATCCGGAAAATAATTGAACAAAAAACCACCTGCACCTACTTCTTCGGGCAATGTATCCCACTGGGCGATGTCGGGGAATGCGAGGTGCATCGCTTTCACGACCGCGGCAGTGTCGATGGCATCGCCGATGTTGTAAAATGCATAAAACGAAGTGAAATGATCATCCAACATGCTGCCCTGCGGCAGTGAATCAGGATCTATGCCCGGTGTAGCCGTCCTTGCAGGATCGCCGCAGCCTGCCAGAAAACCCAGCAAGGTCATAAGCAATGCGCAAAAGGAAATGATCGATGTAGAGGGCTGTTTCATAGGGTATTGATTTGGGAGGAAAGTTAGTTGCATTGTGGGGGAAATCCAAGTTGGAGTTGTGGTAGCTTGGGCTTCCTTCCGATCGGCGGTCATTGTTGCTTGTAGATCTGGAGGGACTTGTTGCGTTGTAAAAAATGACCACCCAATGTCATCCCGACTGATCCACCTCGGCGGAGCAGCGGAGGGCTCTACAGTGCAGATATAAGCAATGCATACAAGCATTGCATGACCGTAGCACAGGTCAATCATCGCTACTTGTAGAACCACAAAAAAAGTTACCACCGCAATGTCATCCCGACCGAGTCAAATGACGCAGCGGAGGGATCTACAGTGCAGATACAGGCAATGCACACAAGTAGCGCCTTACAGTAGCATTGGTCAATCATCGCTACTGATAAATATTGAATAAATAGATGACAAGCGGACAGTAGTAACGCCGTGTAGCAGGTGTATCTGCTCTGAGGATCCCTCGGCTCCGCTGCGCTACGCTCTGGATGACAACACCCCTCAGCATGACAGCCGTAGTATGAAAATCGTTACAAGAAAAAAAGTGCCCACCCCAATGTCATCCCGACCGAGTCAAATGACGTAGCGCAGGGATCTACAGTGCAGATACTGGCTATGCACACAAGTAGCGCATTACCAATTCAACTGCTCCCGCCTACAATTCCATCTCCAAGAATCGCCAGTCTGGATTTTGCGTTGCGATTAAGTCTTCCTTCTTTTTGCGTGTCCAGTTCTTCAATTGTTTTTCGCGTTCAATTGCGCTGGTCGGGTCAGCAAACTCCTCAAAGTAGATCAAATGGCATACATTGTATTTTCCAGTAAATCCTTTTTCCACCAATGTTGCCTCAAAATGTTCATGGACACGCCCAAGCAAATCATTCGTAATACCGATATAAAGCACCGTTCTGCTTGCATTTGTAAGAATGTACACAAAATAGGAAGACATTGGGACCTAGTATTTTTCGATGGTTAATATAATGGAAATCCGGATTAGGATCGTCGTTATATGAAAAAAAGTGGCAATTCCCCTGTCATCCAGACCGATCCGCCTCGGCCTTTTCATTACCCACAATTTTATTATGGTTTATAAGTGGACAAATAGTCCTTGAACCTTCTCCAGTCCTTTGCCTTCTCGACGAGCATGAGGTAGCCTTGCCAGAAGGTCTTCATGCCAGGAGGTCCATCGTTGTTT
>JANPHP010000076.1:0-10613 GCA_031424495.1 Bacteroidota bacterium
CCAACAAATTGAGGCTCTTGCGGGCATCGCCGCCAGATAGCTTGAAGAGTGCGTCCATCTCGCGTAGCTCGATGGGGCGTTGCTTCAAAACTTCATCATGGGTCACGGCATGCTGCAAGAGCGCCCGCACATCCTCGGCGGTCAGCGGCTCCAACCGATAGATTTGGCAGCGCGAAAGCAAGGCCGAGTTCACCTCAAAAGACGGATTTTCGGTCGTCGCCCCGATGAGCGTAACCAGTCCCTTTTCGACAGCTCCTAGCAGCGAGTCTTGCTGCGACTTGTTGAAACGGTGGATTTCATCGATGAAAAGTACCGTTCCTGGCCGCCCTTTGGCGTAGTCCAAGACCTCCCGCACTTCCTTGACACCCGATTGGATCGCGCTCAGCTGCTTAAAAGGCTTGCCCATGCTGCCGGCAATGATGCGGGCCAGCGTGGTCTTGCCCACGCCGGGAGGCCCCCAAAAAATCATCGACGGCACCCGCTTGTTGCGGATGGCGCTCATCAATGGACTGGTTTCACTCAGGATGTGGCGCTGCCCAAAATAGTCGTCTAGCCCACTAGGACGCATGCGCTCAGCGAGCGGCGGCTTGAAGTTGGGATCGCCAAAAAGGTCCATCTCAGCGTTTGATGAGCCTGCGTTGAAGCGGAGCACCGTTGGGCTGCTCGATTTGCAGCAAATACATTCCTACGGGCAATGCATCCAGGTCCAAAGTCGGCTCTGCACCTGCCCCAAAAGTCATCGTCCTACGATCCAATACCCGCCCTTGCAGGTCTGTGACCGACACGACAGCCCTGGTCGCACGCGTCAACCCATCTATACGCAAATGGATTTCGGAGGCGAATGGATTGGGATAGACTTGCAAGCCCAAAGCCTGATCATGCGCTACATCGACACCCACAGGATGACCGATCGGCAAGGAGATGCAGAGTGTATCGTTGGCTAGGTCCTGATCCAAAACGGTATTGGGCAGGCTGGTCCAAGCGCAAAGCGGATGAAAAGCATCCAAGCTATCGGCCACGTAGAGCGAATCGTGGTTGAACAATACCGTGCTATTCGGCGGCAGGCTCACTGCGCTGACGACCATGTACTTAGCAGGCCCGCCATCTATGGTGTACAGCGCTTGAAAACTGCGCACCGTATCTGAGCCGTAATTGGCTACTTCAAACCGAATCCTGACGGTGTCGCCGAGGTCGGGCGAACCGTAGGTGAGCGCAAACACGCCGATATCGATCGCATTCACATTCGCAACCTTTACATCGTCGAGGCACAAGACAAATTTATCGTCAGATACCTGCCTGAAGGCAATGTAAACGGTTTGCCCAGCGTAAGCAGCAAGGGAAGCTGAGTTGAAAATCGGGGTACCCGTCTCGGCACCTACGGTGACCAATGCTGGATTGGCCATGAACTGTGCCGTGTCGGGCTGGCTCGCAATGCGCACCTCGTAGGCTTCCTTAAAATATTGGTCTTGCGAATAGGCCTTCCAGCTCAGGCAGGAATTGCTGCCCACAACGACAGCTGGGCTGATGAGCCAATCATTGCTTTTGCCTGCAGGGCTATACCATGAAGGACTGCAAACCACCTTGTTATTGAGACTGTCGCGGTAGTCGGCCCGACTTTGCCAGCCTGGATTCAAGCCAATCGCAGGCTGCGGGGTCAATCCGTCGCCATCGATGACCACCCATCCTGCGGGAATGCCATTCTCAAAATCCTCTGAAAACAAGACCGTGCCGCCGCAAGGCAATTGGTCAGTGATCTTGGCAGTGGAGGCAACCGCTGGAGACCGATGGGTAAGTTGGCCGGCGAGTGGTCCTGCAGTCAATAGGCAGGAAAATGCAAGCAGGCAAAGCAGTTTTGGGGTCAATTTTCTCATACGCGGTGCAAATTATGAATTTTTGTCGGCATCAGCCGCTTTTTCAGCCACCTGTAAAGCTGAACGCAAAACTTCGGATTTTAATCTTCTGGCAGTCGATTTGGACTGATCGTCCAAGATTCCAGACTGGTGACGTCGGTAGGGATATTTTTGGTCAGGACTTCGGGGCCATCGGCGCCGATGCGTAGCATGTCGCGCAACACGATCCCAGTGCCCCGCCATTTGCTTGTGGTTGATTCTTCATCAGGCAAATAGAGTGCTGTCTCGACACAGATCACGCTTCCCACAGCAAGCGTCTTGGGGGCAAAAGCCTCCTCGATCGCAAGTCCTGTAGGATAGATACTGGTCACTTTGAGTACTTTGCGGCTGCCGAGCGCATTGCTGGCAAATATCTGCACCTTGTCCAAAGCCTCGAATCCTGCCGCTGCGGTTCCTTGCAACTTGCTCGGCGAAATATTGGGGAGACAAGCGTCGATGGTTTTTTGGTGAATGGCAAGTACACCTTGGTAAAGCGATTTCACTTCAGGGCCAAAACTTCCTCCGGCAGGGAAGGTGCGCGTAGCGCGCGCGAGGTATCCGTCCACTCCGACCGCGATGTCGACCACCACGGGGCCGCTTTTGGGCACGATACCATTTTGTGCTACATAATTGGGCAATGCGCTGTGCTTGCCCGCTGCCACCAAGATCGGCATCGGCAAGTCTGCATTGCGAAAACGAGCGACATATTCTGCTGCTGCGATCAGCTTGTATTCTGGTCGGCCAGCAACGGCGCGTGCGGCTGCCGCCTTCATGGCCTCCCCCAAAATTGCAACGGCTTGCTGAAGCACTTGCATTTCAGAGGCACTTTTTTGGTCCATTCCCATCTTCATGCAGCATTCAAATTGCAGCAAGTCGATTTTCACACGCCTGATTTCGTTTTGCAATTGAATGAGCGCACTGGGCCGCGTGAGCTTGCCAAAGCGCTCGAGTATTGGATCGCGCAGGTCGGGCGACTCATATTCCATCCGCGCATTGATGCGCATCGCTAGTGGGCCCATGCTCGCCGAATCTGCCGCCAAAATCTCTTTGTAAAACTTTTGCGCATTTGCCTCAAAGGGAAATCCCGGGGCTAAGGTGGCAAAGAGCTTGTGACTCAAGTCCCAATAAGCAGATCCGCCAGGTTTCTCGAATGTATTGCTGCGAACGGGCTTGGTAAATACTTTGTTCACCGATTCTGTGGCGAGCACCTCGCTGCAAAACTTTGTCCATAGCCCTGCTTGCCGCAACGCGCAGCCTCCTTCTTGCAGACCAAATTTGCCCTTGAATTCATAGCCCATCGAAACCAAGCCATAGTCGGTCTTATCAGGCAAAAAGAGGAGCGTACTCACAGAGCCCTCGGTGAGCGCCCTCGGTTCCGAAAACACGACAACTGCAGCATCGGGAATGCGCATGCCCGTGAGGTAATAAAAATCTGGATCGCAGCTAAATGTCTGAGCGTAACGGCCGTATGCATCCTGGGCAACAAATCCTCCGGAAAACAGAATCACACAGGAATTGGGTGGCAATTGCCGCCTCAAACGGGACTGTGCATCAAGCCGAAAGGCCGAACCCAATGGATCTTGAAGATCATATTGGGATCGGCCTGAAGGAACTAAGCAAAACAGCAACGCAACCAGTAGTAGGAAGCGTGAAGCCATTAATATACTTTGCCTTGCTTTTTCAAGTCTTGGAGCACCGCGTGGATGCCCTTTTTGTCGATGGTCCTGAGACCTGAAGTCGAGACCTTGAGCGTAACCCAACGATCTTCTTCTGCGACGTAAAACTTCTTAGCCTGGAGATTTGGGGCGAAAGTCCTGCGCACCTTGTTATTGGCGTGCGAAACGTGGTTACCGTAAATCGTCCTTTTTCCTGTTATATCACAAACTCTAGCCATGATTCTATTTTATATTCCTCAAATGGGATCGCAAAGATCGAAATAAATTTGAGAATGAAAAACAGAAAATGGAAAATTATCAATTTCAATGAACATTTCCTGTCTTGCGAGCGGATCAGAGCCCTGTTTTGAACACTGTGCTTGCAATTTTCCATTTTCCATTGCCGATTATCCATTACTTTTGCGCCATGATTGAGAAAGTGCTCATTGTCGATTTCGGATCCCAGTTTACCCAATTGATTGCCAGGCGTGTACGTGAGCAAAACGTATATTGTGAGATACAACCATTTCACAACGCAATCGTTTTGAGTCCCGATCTCAAAGGCATCATTCTATCAGGCAGCCCTTCCTCAGTATATGCGGCAGAGGCTCCTGCGGTGGACTTGGCCGCGATTTTGGGGAAAATTCCCGTGTTGGGCGTCTGCTATGGCGCGCAACTCATTTCTCATACCTACGGCGGCAAAGTCGAGAGCGCAGGCACGCGCGAGTATGGGCGTGCCCACCTGTCTCATGTAGCGCCCTCTCCCCTGCTCGCAGACGTGCCCGAGGGTTCCATCGTGTGGATGAGCCACGGCGACTCGATCACCCAATTGCCGACCGGCTATGAATTGATCGCAAGCACCGAGTCGGTGACCAATGCCGCCTTTCAAAACGAGGCTTTGCAGGCGTATGCCGTGCAATTTCACCCAGAGGTGACCCACTCAGCAGACGGCGCAACGATCTTGCGCAACTTTCTCTATAATATATGTGGCTTGAAGGGTGACTGGACACCAGCGCACTTCATTGCCAACACCGTTGCCGAACTCAAAGCACAAATCGCAGGCGGCAAAGTCGTCTGCGGACTGTCTGGTGGAGTAGACAGTACGGTAGCAGCCACCCTCATCGACCGCGCCATCGGTCCCGACTTGTATTGCATATTTGTCGACAACGGCTTGTTGCGCAAAAACGAGTTTGAAGACGTGCAGGCGCAGTATCGCAAGCTCGGACTCAATGTGATCGCTGTAGATGCACGTCGCCGCTTTCTCGATGCGCTCCTAGGTGTGAGCGATCCCGAGACCAAGCGCAAAATCATCGGCAGGGTTTTTGTCGAGGTCTTCCAAGAGGAAGCCAAAAAACTCGAAGGCGTGGGATTTCTAGCACAAGGTACCATCTACCCCGACGTGATCGAAAGCGTCTCTGTCAAAGGGCCGTCTGCAACGATCAAATCGCACCACAACGTGGGCGGACTTCCTGAATCGCTGCACCTCAAAGTGGTGGAGCCGTTGCGTTACCTGTTCAAAGACGAGGTGCGCAAAGTGGGATTGGACCTGGGTCTGGCAAAAGAATTCATTGGCCGCCACCCCTTCCCCGGACCGGGATTGGCCATTCGCATCATTTCTGACATTACCGACGAGAAAATCGCCGTGCTGCAAGAGGTCGATCATATTTTCATCTCCGAGTTGAAAAAAGACGGACTCTACGATACCACTTGGCAAGCCTTTGCCGTGCTGCTTCCAGTATCATCTGTCGGCGTCATGGGCGACGAGCGCACTTATGAAAACGTGGTCGCCCTGCGCACGGTCACAAGCGTGGACGGCATGACTGCCGACTGGGGCCGCTTGCCTTATGAAGTCCTCGCCAAAGTGAGCAATTTGATCATCAACAATGTAAAAGGCGTGAACCGCGTCGTTTACGATATCAGTTCCAAACCACCCGCAACCATTGAATGGGAATGATGAGCCTTACAAAACACATCTTTATTGTATTTGGGATGCTGATGTTGTTCAGCGTGACCACGGTATCTGCTCAGGGTGGCAACGATGAGCGCGCCCAAGAGCTCGTCTCACTGGCCCGCAAGTATTACAACACCAAAAATTTTCTGGATGCCGCCACGACATTTGACTTGGCGACACAAAGGCCTCAGAATGATCTGAGCAGCTATTGCATGTACATGACGGGCCTAGCCTATTATATGGCTGGCGACAAGATCAAGGCTGAAAACGCTTTGAGCCGCTTCATGTACAAGTTTCCCGATTCTAAATATTTGGAGGATGCCCGCTACCACAAGGGCCTGATCTTGCTCGAAAGCCCACATGAAAACGACCGCGAACGAGGTTTGGATGAAATGTTCAAGCTTCTGAGCCGCAGCAAAGACGCGAAACTCAAAAACGAAGCCGAGCAAACGGTGAAACACTTCATTTGCGAAGTCTATGAGCCTGCTACCCTAGAGCTTTACACAAAATTTGTGGATGCACCCTATCAGCCGTGGATGATGGAGGGGGTTTGCCTGTATTATGACCGCTTGGGTGATGGCTACAAAGTGCTGGAAAAAGTGAGCGATTATGAATCCAAGGGCAATAAGCTCACGCCGGTGCTTGCAGGGCTACGCAACAAATACAGTTCCGCAAAAATCAATTCAGCAGATCGCCTCAACATCGCGGTGATGCTCTCATTCAATCTGCAAATCGCAGACACCTCCCGTGGCATGCCCGGAAAGTCTGAGAAGGCAATCGAAATGCTAGAAGGAATGATGCTTGCAATTGACTCGCTTGGCGGAAGCATCAACAAGCGCGTGAATCTCAAAATCTACGACACCCGTGGTGATACATCTCTGATTTACGGCATCCTAGATACCTTGGAGCGCTTCAACCCAGATGTGATCATCGGTGATATCAAAACGGGATTGGCGTCGCCGATAAGTGACTGGGCAGAAAAGCACAAAGTGGTTTACCTCATCCCGCGCAATCCGCTCACAGACCTTATTATCAACAAAAAATACACTTTTTTGCTGCATCCATCGGTGCGCACGCACGGCGCTCAAATGGCGCGCTACATGGTCGAGAAGGAAGGCAAGCACAGCTTTGTACTCTTCAACGACCGTAGCTTCTATGCAGAAAAATTTGCTGCGGGATTCAAAACTGAACTCGCGGGTGAGCCCGGCATCACGGTTGTCGAAAAAATCGTGCCTTCCAAATACAGTGAGTTGCAACCCAAGTTGAGCGCCGAACTCAAGTCCATCAAGAGCGGTGGCTATGATGCGATCTATGCACCACTTGCCAATGAGGAAAGCGCTGGTCTGCTCATGGCCAAGCTCAATTATGACAACATCAAAATTGATGTTGCTGGCGGCCCAGACTGGGAGACATTTTCGGTGATTGACCAGGAGCTCAAGTCATCTTACAGACTCAAATACTCCTCATTCTACTACGAAAACAACGATTCGTCTGCGTTTGAGGGTCTGTATCGGCATTGCCTACAAACCTACGCCTACCGTCCTAGCATGAATACCGTGCAGGGCTACGACATCATGATGTGGCTGCTCACCGTGAGTAAGGAAATGAATGGAAGCAATGGTTTGGCCGACATCATCCACAAAGCAGCCAATTACCACGGCATTCACCAGGACTTTTTGTTTGGCGATCAGCAAGGCAATCAGCGTATCAACATCCTACAATACAACAATGGGCGACTCAACAAGGTCAACTGAGACCAGCACCAGCAAGGAGCTATTTCAAAAAGCGCTCAAGGTCATTCCTGGCGGCGTCAATAGCCCTGCTCGGGCATTTCGCAGCGTAGGCGGCGACCCTATATTTATGCAGCGGGCCGAGGGTGCCTGGCTGTATGACGAGGATGGCAATCGCTACCTCGACCTGATCAACTCTTGGGGGCCCCTCATTTTGGGTCATGCACATCCGGCTATCATCAGTGCCGCAACGGCTGCATTGCATCATTCATCGTCGTTTGGAGCGCCCACGCGCCGCGAAGTTGAGATGGCAGAATTGGTGATCGAATGCGTGCCTTCCATTGAAAAAGTGCGCATGGTAAGTAGCGGCACCGAGGCCACGATGAGTGCGATCCGTCTGGCGCGCGGCTTCACAGGCCGCGAAAAAATGATCAAATTTTCAGGCTGTTACCACGGCCATGGCGATAGTTTTTTGATCGCTGCCGGCAGCGGTCTCATGACCCAAGGCATTCCCGATAGCCAAGGCGTCACCAAAGGTGTCGCACAAGACACGCTTACTGCGAGCTACAACAGCCTCGCCGAAGTCGAGGCTTTGGTAGCAGCAAATCCCAAGCAGATTGCCGCCATCATCGTGGAGCCTGTCGTGGGCAATATGGGATTGGTAAAACCGCAACCTGGCTTTTTGGAAGGACTGCGTGCCATTTGCGACCGCGAGGGCATTTTGCTGATTTTTGATGAGGTAATGACGGGATTCAGGCTAGCATTGGGTGGCGCCCAGGAATTGCTTGGAGTTCATCCGGACCTCACCACCTTGGGCAAAATCATCGGTGGAGGTTTGCCTGTCGGAGCTTATGGTGGCCGCGCCGAGATCATGGATTTCATCTCTCCGCTTGGGCCGATCTATCAAGCTGGAACGCTCAGCGGCAATCCCGTTGCGATGGCTGCTGGCAAATCAATGCTAGAAATGCTCAAGGCAGACAAAGGCCTTTATCAGCGATTGGATGCTGTGACGGCAAGCCTTGCTACCCGAATGCAAAACTTGTTTGATGAAGCTGGCATTCCCTTGTGCATCAATCGCGTAGGCTCCATGATCACATTCTTTTTCCAGAATGGGCCTGTGAACAATTATGAGGATGCAAAAGCATCTGATACTGCACTCTTTGCCCGCTTTTTCAAAGGCATGCTGCACCGTGGCGTCTATTTGGCACCTAGCCAATTTGAAGCACTGTTCATCAGCAATTGCATTGGCGATCAGGAAGTAGATCTCATCGTGGAGGCCGCTTCCGATTGGATCACTGAGTATCAGCGCGGCTAATCAGGCGTTGAAAAGTCCTTCTTAACATTCCATTGTTGACAAGATTGCCAAGTGATCTGGTAGACTTATTGTTTTTTTTTGGAATCCTCAAATTATTTCCCGAATTTCTAACCCGAATTGAGGTTTGGACGCATGTTGGTAAGCGTTCAGCACCCAAGGATTTTGGCTGGTAAGTTCGGATGAAGCAATTTTACACAACATCAGTTGCTCTTTTGCTCGTTTTTGCGGGGTTGGTTGTGCATGGGCAAAATGTTGGGATTGGTACCTCCAACCCGATCACGAAACTGCATGTGAGCACGTTAGAAAATGCTGGTGGCATCTTGATCGACAATTTAGCAGCCAATGGAGATCCACAGTTACAATTTTCTTTGGATGGGCAGCCGGTGATCACCATGGGAATCGATGACAGTGACGGCGACAAGTTCAAATTGGGTACGACTGCGATCACGAGCAACACCAGGCTCACAATCCAGCAAAATGGCTATTTGGGCATCGGCACCACCACGCCAAGCTACCATCTGCATGTGACAGGTGCACGCGCTGGCAATTACCTCGCTTATTTTCAGAATGCATCCGACCAAGGCGCAGCCCTTGTCGGCTACAGTGGCAACACCTACAATGGTTTGGGCGCCGTAACGGAAAACGAATCCGGACTCGGCATCTACGCCGTGCATATTCCAGCGACCGGCAATGGATGGGCCATGTGGGGCACCTCCAACAGCTCTGATGCGATCGCCGTGCGCGGCAGCATACCTACCACGGGGTCTTGGCTCGGTTATGGTGGCTATTTTGCAGGTGGAATCGGCTATGTCAATGGCCTCTACAACCTGAGCGACGCCCGCGCCAAGAAAAATGTATTGCCACTTGCAGACGCCCTCAACAAAGTTCGCCAATTGCGTGGCGTCACCTATCAGTATGACACTGAGCGTTTTGGGCAATACACGGGCAATGACCCCCGCACCTACACAGGTTTCATTGCCCAAGAAGTTGAGCAAATCGTGCCGGAGGCTGTTGCCGAAAAATACATCGTAAGTGATGGGGTTGATACCAAAGGACCTATGGCCGATATGGCAACCGTCGATCGGCAGACTGTGAAAGTCGTAGACTATGTCTCGCTCGTGCCTGTACTTGTGGAGGCTATCAAGGAACAGCAGCAGTACATCGAGCAGCTGGAAAAACGCATACAACAACTAGAAAATCATCATTGATCTTGAGGATAGATATGAAGAATAACTTTACCAAAATTTTGCTCGCTTGCCTTGCCTTGGGTGGTTTTGGAACCGTCCAAGCACAGAATGAGTTTTACAACGACGGCGCGGCGGTGCATGTGCAAGCTGGCGGACTTATTTTTGTGCAAGGCGATGTGATCAATGATGACCAAGGGGGCTTTGTGGGAACGATGCGCAACCTCGGGGACATTCAGTTGACAGGGAACTGGAGCAATACCAGCGCAACGAGCAATGTTTTCACGGCTGCTGATCCCGGTACAACCACTTTTCTGGGTACTGGAGCGGTACAAACCATCGGAGGAAGCAATACCACAGCCTTCAACAACCTCACGATCAGCAAGTCAGGCGGTGCGACGCAAGAAGTGAGGCAACTCATCAACTCTGGCAACGACGGTATCCTGAACCTCACCAATGACTTTCTCAATACGCAGGTATTCGGTTTTGGCGTAGGCAACGTGAATCCAAGTGCGATTCAACGCACAGGAGCGATCGTCCCCAACTACCTGTCTAGCTTGACCGAAGGATATGTGACAAGCACACCAGGCTCCACAGGCAGGCTGGTGCGCGCGACAAGCGGAGCCTTTGTCAACATTCCCTACCTCTTTCCTGTTGGCAATGCAACCCGTTTCCGCCCAGTCGAGATCACGCCTGCACCAGGTTCAGCGCCCAATGCCTATTTGGTTCAATTTGTGAACCTCCCTACACCCAATACCAATTTGAAAGCAGCCACCTTGAGTACTGTCAATCCTGCTTGGTATCACTTTTTGGAGCGTCAATTGCCCGCCGGCTCACCAGAAAACATTCGCATCTACCATGACTTCGTTGCCGACAACGTTTGCGACAT
>JANPHP010000077.1:0-34640 GCA_031424495.1 Bacteroidota bacterium
GATGTAGTGCATCCTCATCTTCCCGCTAATGTGAGCCAACAACTCGTGACCATTTTCCAACTCAACCCTGAAGGTTGCATTTGGAAGAGCCTCAAGGATCGTTCCGTCCACTTTCAATGATGACTGTTTCGCCATAATCTAATTATTGATTCAAAATAAAATCGTGGCTCGACAGAATCTCACACTTTCCAGCACGCACCACGATGGTGTGTTCAAAGTGAGCGGAGGGCATTCCGTCGGTTGTCACGATGGTCCAACCATCATCAAGTGTCTTGATGCGACGTTTACCAAGGTTTACCATTGGCTCAATCGCAAAAACCATTCCGGACTGCAGCTTCAAACCTGTCTTCCGGCGCCCATAGTTAGGTATTTCTGGTGGCATATGCAATTCGTTGCCGATACCATGTCCCACCATTTCCCGTACCACAGAGTAGCCATGCACTTCTACATGTCCTTGTATGGCTTGCGAAATGTCTCCTAACCATCCTCCTTCTACTGCCTTTTCAAGGCCGCGATGAAGAGATTCAAGTGTCACCTTGAGCAAACGACTCTTCTTTGGAGATACTTCACCTACCTTAAAAGTATAGGCTGAATCTCCAAAATAGCCATTTTTCAAAACTCCGCAGTCGATTGCAACGATGTCGCCTTCCTTGAGAAACTTGTTCTTGTTGGGCATTCCATGCACCACTTCCTCATTGACCGAAATACAAAGAGAGAATGGAAATGGACCTACATCTGAACTGGCAACATAATCCTTGAAGGCAGGAATTCCACCATTGTCGCGGATAAATTGCTCAGCAATTGTGTCGAGCTTGAGGGTGTTGGCACCAGGTACCACCAGCTTGGAGACTTCGCCAAGCGTTTTCCCTACTAACAAAGAACTTTCTCGGATGAGGTCAATCTCCTCTTCTGTGCGAATTACAACCTGTCCGACTGCCATACTTATGCAGATACGCCTGTGGCGCCTTGAGTCTTTCTTGTGCGGCTTCCTGACTTCATCAAGCCGTCATAGTGACGCATGAGCAGATAGCTTTCAATTTGCTGGAGGGTATCCAACACTACACCAATCATAATGAGAAGGCTTGTTCCTCCGAAGAATTGCGAGAAGCTTTGGGATACACCCATTGCATTTGCAATCGAAGGGAAGATGGCTACAAAAGCGAGTGCTATCGAGCCTGGAAGCGTGATCCTCGAAAGGATGTTGTCGATGTATTCGGAGGTCTTCTTTCCAGGCTTGACACCTGGGATAAAACCACCGGTCTTCTTCAAGTTATCAGCGATATCGTTCGGGTTGATGACGATAGCCGTATAGAAGTAGGTGAACACAATGATCATCAAGGCAAACGAAACGTTGTACACTGGACCATTGGGATTGTTCAGCACACTTCCAATCGAAGACCAAAACTCATTGTCAGGAGGGAAGGCCGATGCAATTTGCGCAGGGATAAACATGATCGACTGAGCGAAGATGATCGGCATAACACCGGCAGAGTTGATCTTAAGCGGAATGTATTGACGCGCATTGTTCGTCATACCACCACCAGCCATACGATTACCCATGACTCTACGTGCATAGTTGATCGGAATCTTGCGGGTTGCCTGTGTCATCGCGACAACTGCCATGGTAGCTAAACCAAGTGCAATCATTTCAACGAAAAACAACAAAGGTACATTTGAACGAGCTTCGTTAAGCAACGCCGGCGGAAGTCCTGAGATGATACCGATCGCGATAATCAACGAAGTACCGTTGCCAAGGCCGTTGTCGGTGATGCGCTCTCCGAGCCATACAAGGAACATCGTTCCAGATGTAAGGACAAAGAGTGCGGTAATCCAAACAAATGGGCTTGAAAAATCAGCAGCTACAGGGTGGGTAGCCTTCAAATTGGCTAGGAACGCAGCAGACTGACCGATTGTAATCAGCACCGTCAGATAACGAGTAAGCTGATTGATCTTCTTTTGGCCACTGTCGCCTTCCTTTTGGAGCTTTTGAATGGCAGGAAGCGCAGCTCCCAACAATTGCACGATGATCGAAGCCGAAATGTACGGCATGATCCCCAGAGCGAAGATCGCCCCTCGCGCAAAAGCGCCACCCACAAACAAGTTGATGAATGCGAGGATTCCTCCCCCACCACCTTGCTGTGCATCGCGCGCCAATTGCTCACTATCAATCCCTGGTAGGATTATATAGCTGCCAAGTCGGAAAACGGCGAGCAGAAGCAAGGTATAAATGATCCTTTGCCTGAGCTCATCGATCCGGAAAATGTTCCTTATTTTATCGATGAAATCTTTCATGTCAAACTTCGATGGCGGTTCCACCGGCAGCCTCAATAGCTGCCTTAGCCTTCTTGCTGAACTTATTCAGTTTAATCGTGACAGCATTCGCGAAGTCACCACGCCCAAGCACCTTGATGCGCTCATTTCCTTTGGAAATGAATCCATGCATTGTAAGGAATGCATGATCAATTTCAGTGGTGTTCGGATTGTCTTTCAACATCTCTGTCACCACGTCAAGGTTCAAAGGTGTGTAAGCCACACGATTGTTGTTTTTGAATCCAAATTTAGGGATGCGGCGGTAGAGCGGCATTTGACCACCTTCAAACCAAGCCCTATAGTTGTATCCAGCACGTGATTGAGCGCCCTTGTGCCCTTTGGTAGAGGTACCGCCGCGACCAGAGCCTTGGCCCCTACCGATGCGTTTGTTGTCCCTCGTGGCACCCGTTGCTGGTTTCAGTGTATGCAAATTCATGATTATGCCTCCTCTACTTTTACCAGATGGCTCACCTGCTTCACCATCCCAATGATTTGAGGGGTAGCTGTATGAACCACTGTGCGATTGACCTTGCCAAGCCCGAGTGCCGTCATCGTCCGTACTTGACGGTCGGGACGATTGATCGTGCTTCTTACTTGCGTTACTTTAATCTGGGCCATTTTCTTAACCATTAAAGATCTTATCCAAATCGACGCCGCGCTGCTGGGCAATCCCATAGGCATCACGGATGTCGCAAAGTGCTGCAACTGTAGCCTTTACGACGTTGTGTGGGTTAGAAGAGCCCAAGGATTTTCCAATAACATCCTTAACCCCAGCTGCCACCAACACCGCCCGCATTGCGCCTCCAGCAAGAACACCAGTACCTGGCGCAGCTGGCTTCAACAATACTTTCGCGGCGCCAAATTTAGTAAAAGTTTGGTGAGGAACCGTACCATTTTTTGTAATGGAAACTTTTACTAGATTTTTCTTGGCGTCATCGATGCCTTTTGCAATGGCATCCACAACTTCTTTGGCTTTTCCGAGGCCGCAGCCTACAGTTCCGTTGCCATCTCCGACCACCACAATGGCAGCGAAGCTAAAACGACGGCCGCCTTTAACCACTTTAGCAACGCGTCCGATTTTCACCACTGTTTCGGTGAGATCAACGTCGCTATTCTTAACTCTATTCTTGTTGCTTTGCATCGGGATTATATTAGAAAATTAAGCCGCCTTCCCTTGCACCATCTGCAAGCGCCTTCACACGACCGTGATATTTGAATCCATTGCGATCAAACACCACAGAATCAATGCCTTTTTCCCTGGCCAACCTAGCGATCTCAAGACCAACCAAGCGAGACTTTTCAGTCTTAGTGCCTGCTTCGGCCACGATCAACTTAGCGCGGGAAGAAGTTCCCACCAAAGTTTTCGCTGCGAGGTCGTCGATGACTTGGCAATAAATTTCTTTGTTGCTGCGGAAGACAGAAAGACGAGGCCTCTCTGCTGTTCCGGCAATCTTCTTGCGGATTCCCTTTTTAATGCGAGTTCTCCGCTCAGCTTTATCGTTGGCTGCCATTATATATTACTTTTTAGCTGCTGCTTTACCTGCTTTCCTGCGAACCACCTCACCGACAAAGCGAATACCTTTGCCTTTGTAAGGCTCTGGAGCTCTGAGTGAGCGAATCTTGGCTGCAAAGTGACCGATCAATTGCTTGTCGATGCCTTTGAGTGTGATCCTTGGGTTACTACCTTTTTTGGTCTCGGTGACGACCGAAATTTCCTTGGGAAGCACTACCATCATCAAGTGAGAGTAGCCCAAGTTAAGTTCCAGTTGTTGGCCGATGGCCTCTGCCTTGTAACCGACACCGATCAACTCGAGTTCACGCGTGTAGCCATCAGCTACACCAGTGATCATGTTGCCGATCAATGTGCGATAGAGGCCGTGCGCGGCCCGGTGACGGATCTGATCCGTAGGGCGACTGACAGTGATCTTACCATCCTTTTCCTCGACCTTGAGGTCTGGATCCAGACGTTGCTGCAACTTGCCCTTGGGGCCAGAGATGGTCACAACGTTGTTGGCATCAACACTGAAGCTTACGCCTTTTGGAACGTCAATTGGTTTTCTACCTATCCTTGACATGATACTTGCTCAATAAACGTAACACAAAATCTCGCCACCGATATTCAAATCCCTAGCTTCTTTGTCGGTCATTACACCTTTAGAAGTCGAGATGATGGCGATACCCATACCATTGATGACCTTGGGCATGCCGTCAACGCCAGTATATTTCCGAAGACCAGGCTTGCTGATCCTGGTCAAACCAGCGATGGCGGGCAATTTACTGATCGTATCGTATTTCAATGCGATCTTGATGAAACCCTGAGGTCCTTCTTCCACAAACTTGTAGCGGGAGATATAGCCCTTTTCAAAAAGCACCTTGGTGATGGACTTTTTGAGATTTGAGGAAGGGATATCGACCACACGGTGGCCGGCCCTGATTGCGTTCCTGACTCTTGTCAGGTAATCTGCGATCGAATCTGTTGACATATCTTCTTACCAGCTAGCTTTAGTTACACCCGGGATACGTCCAGCAAGGGCGAGTTCCCTGAATTTGATACGGGAGAGACCAAATTTCCTAATGTAGGCTTTTGGACGTCCCGTCAGTAGACAGCGATTCTTCAACCTTACGGGTGATGAGTCGCGTGGCAACAAGGACAAAGCTGTCCAATCACCGGCCTCTTTGAGGGCCTTCCGCTTGTCGGCGAATTTGGCGACCATCTTCTCTCTTTTTCGCTGCCGAGCGATAATGGATTTCTTTGACATAACTTATGCTTTTTTGACGCCTTGGAAAGGCATACCGAATTCTTTCAACAAAGACATTGCTTCTTCATCAGTACGTGCACTTGTCACGATCGTGATGTCCATTCCTGAAATCTTGTCGACTTTGTCCACATCAATTTCCGGGAAAATGATTTGCTCCTTGACACCAAAGTTGTAGTTGCCACGACCATCAAATGACTTTGGGTTGATCCCACGAAAGTCACGGATACGGGGCATTGCAACATTGATGAGGCGGTCGAGGAATTCGTACATCCTCTCGCGGCGCAGCGTAACACGGCAACCGATGGACATACCCATCCTCAATTTGAAGTTGGAGACGTCTTTCTTTGATTTGGTGATAACTGGCTTCTGACCAGTGATCAAACCAAATTCGTTGGCGGCGTATTCCAGGACTTTTTTATCGGAGATCGCGTCACCCAAGCCCCTTGACAGACAGATCTTTTCGATCTTTGGCACCTGCATGATCGATGTATAGCCGAACTGGGCCATCAACGCTGGCATGATGCGCGTCTTGTACTCTTTCTGTAATCTAACTTCGTAAGCCATGGTTACTTGATGATTTCTCCTGTTTTCTTGCTTACCCTTACCCAACCGTTGTCGGTCTTCACGCGGCCTACCCTCGTTACTTTGTTGGTCTTAGGATCGATCAACATGAGGTTGGAAATGTGAATTGCTGCCTCGGTCTCCAAGATAGAACCCTGAGGATTCTTCTGATCGGGCTTTTTGTGCTTGGTGACAATGTTCAAGCCCTCGACAATTGCGCGGCTTTGAACAACACCAGTGCGCTTGTCGCGCTTGTGCTGAATCTTTTGAACTCGGCCAGACTTACCTCTCTCGCGACCGGAGAGGACTCTCACCTCATCTCCCTTCTTGATGTGCAGCTTGGGGCGCTCGTTGAATTTTCTCCTGGACATAATCAATCTCTATTTACAGCACTTCTGGTGCCAACGAAACGATTTTCATATAGTTTTTCTCGCGCAACTCTCTGGCGACTGGGCCAAAGATACGTGTTCCGCGAGGTTCACCTTCACCGTTGATCAAGACGGCGGCATTGTCATCAAACCTGATATATGACCCATCACGGCGACGCAATTCTTTACGAGTGCGCACCACGACGGCACGTACCACATCACCCTTTTTCACGTTGCCATTGGGATCGGCAGACTTGACGGAGCAGATGATACGATCACCTACTCTGGCATACCTGCGCTTGGTACCACCCAGCACACGGATCACGAGGAGCCTTTTCGCTCCGCTGTTGTCGGCGACATTCAGTCGGGATTCCTGCTGTAGCATTTCTTACTTCGCTTTTTCGATAATTTCAACCAGCCTCCAGCGCTTATTCTTGCTGAGCGGCCTTGTTTCCATGATACGAACTGTATCTCCGATCCCAGCCTCGCCCTTCTCATCGTGGGCCATCAGCTTGGTGGTTTTTTTCACAAACTTACCATAGATCGGGTGCTTCATCTTGCGCTCCACGACCACGGTGATGGACTTGTCCATCTTGTTGCTGGAGACTTTTCCGACCCGCTCCTTGCGCAGGTTCCGGACCTCCGGTGTTGTATTCTCAGTGCTCATGTTGCTTACTGAATTTTGCTATTGGACTCGCGTTGAGACAAGATCGTATGCATCCTGCCAATGTCCCGCTTGATCAACCGGATTTTGGCCGGGTTCTCAATCTCGGAGATCGCGTGATTGAAATACATTTTTTGAAGCAACTCGCCATCTTCTTTGATACGAGCCCGAATTTCTGCGTCGGACAGCTCCCGGATTTCTTTGGCCTTCATAGACTTATTCCTGATAATCGCGTCTCACAACAAATTTGACTTTAGCCGGGAGCTTCTGGGCACCGAGACGCATTGCATCAATTGCGGTTTCCATTGAAACACCTTCTGCCTCAAACAAGATGCGGCCTGGCTGGACTGGTGCTGCCCAAAATTCTGGGGAGCCTTTACCCTTACCCATCCTCACCTCAGCGGGCTTCTTGGTCATCGGCTTCTCTGGGAAAATACGGATCCAGAGCTTACCTTCCCTTTTCATCCGGCGGGTAATCGCCTGACGAGCAGCTTCCAATTGACGGCTAGTAATGAAAGCCGGCTCCAGGACCTTGATCCCAAATGAGCCAAAGGCGATTTCATGACCACGTGTTGCATTTCCTTTGATCCTGCCCTTCTGGTGTCTCCGGAATTTTATTCTCTTCGGTAAAAGCATTGCTTTATTGCTTTATGAATATCCGTAATTCTAATTAACGTCCACCGCGACGACGACCACCGCCGCCACCACCGCGCTCATTCCCACCGCCGCCGCGCTCGTTTCCACCGCGCTCACGACCTTCGAAACGTTTGCCGCCACGGTCATTACCGCGCTCATTGCCACTATTGCTAGGACCTTGGCCACCGCTGCTACGCTTTTCAGCTGTTCCAGCATTTGGAGAAAGATCTACTTTGCCGTAGAGTTCACCTTTAAAGATCCAAACTTTCACGCCGATGATCCCGTAGATCGTCTTCGCTTCAGTAAGTGCATAGTCGATATCAGCACGCAAGGTCTGAAGCGGCACGCGACCGTCTTTGTACATCTCGGTGCGGGCCATCTCGGCACCACCCAAACGTCCAGAGCACATAATCTTGCAACCTTCTGCACCCATACGCATGGTCGAGGCCATCGCAGTCTTCATGGCACGGCGGAAGGAAATCCTTGCTGCCAATTGCCCGGCGATCATTTCACCTACGAGCTTGGAATCCAATTCAGGACGCTTAATCTCGAAGATATTGATTTGGACATCTTTTTTGGTCACTTTCTTGATCTCCTCTTTGAGGCGATCAACTTCTTGACCTCCACGACCGATCACAATACCTGGACGGGATGTGTGAATGGTGATGGTAATCCGCTTCAGTGTGCGCTCGATGACAATCTTTGCAATACCACCGCGGTTGATCCTTGCCTCCAAATAGGCGCGGATTTTCTCGTCTTCGATCAGTTTATCGGCATAAGACTTGCCTCCGTACCAGTTGGATTCCCAACCCTTGGAGATTCCTAGACGAAGTCCTATCGGATGTGTTTTCTGTCCCATTCTGATCAGTTCTCTTCTTTGGTGTCCAAAATCAAAGTAACATGGCTGCTGCGCTTGCGGATGCGGTGAGCGCGTCCTTGAGGAGCAGGTTGGAAGCGCTTGAGCGTGCGGCCTTCGTTGACATAAGCTTCTTTGATAAAGAGCTTGCCGTCATCGACACGTGCACCTTCATTCTTGGCTTCCCAGTTGGCAATCGCCGACACGAGGAGCTTGCGAACTGGCTCAGCACCAGCTTTGGCAGTAAATTTCAAGACGTTGAGTGCCTTGTCTACAGCCATACCACGCACGAGATCGATAACCAAACGCATTTTGCGGGGAGCGATCGTGCTATTGCGGAGAAGCGCTCTGGCGGTGTCCTGGCGTTCGCTTTTCAACCGCTCGGCCATAGCCTTCTTACGCTTGGGCAGCTTTTCGATGCCCTGCGCAATCTTCTCTTTGCGCGTCAGTTTTTTAAGTTCCTCAGCCATTACCTTTTGCCTTTATCTTTTTTCTTATCGCCCGAGTGGCCTCTGAAAGTTCTGGTGGGAGCAAATTCGCCCAGTTTATGACCGACCATGTTTTCTGAGACAAAGACCGGGATGAACTTATTGCCGTTGTGAACTGCCAAGGTATGTCCCACGAATTCTGGTGAAATCATGGACCGCCTTGCCCAGGTTTTGATGGTCCTCTTCTGACCTCCGCCGTTCATCTTCGAAACCTTGCGGTCAAGCTTCGGGTCAATGAATGGACCTTTCTTGAGTGATCTGGCCATATTAGCTCAATTATTTCCTATTCTTCTTACTGATAATCAATCCGCTGGAATATTTCTTCTTGCTGCGGGTGCGGTAACCCTTTGCTGGAAGGCCTTTGCGGCTACGTGGGTGACCACCTGATGCGCGACCTTCGCCACCACCCATTGGGTGATCGACCGGGTTCATTGCAACACCACGGGTGCGTGGCCTGCGTCCCAACCAACGTGAACGTCCAGCCTTGCCCAATTTAATGTTCATGTGGTCGGAATTGCCCACAGAACCGATGGTAGCCATGCACTCTGCCAAAACAAGGCGTGACTCGCCGGAGGGAAGCCTCAAGCTGATGTACTTACCCTCTTTGCCCAGCAACTGTGCGTTGGAGCCTGCGCTGCGGCAGATCGCTCCGCCTTTGCCAGGATGCAACTCGATGTTGTGTACAATAGTACCCAATGGAATGTCCTTGAGTTTCTTGGTGTTGCCAACCGTTGGTTCGGCGGTTTCGCCAGAAATCACGGTTTGTCCCACCTTCAAATTCTCAGGAGCGAGGATATAGCGTTTTTCACCATCTGCATAAAGCAGGAGGGCGATGCGCGCAGTGCGATTTGGATCGTACTCGATCGAGGTCACTTCTGCAGGAACACCAATCTTCTCACGCTTGAAGTCGATCAAGCGATACAGCTTCTTGTGGCCGCCGCCGATGTAGCGCATGGTACGCTTACCAGTGTTGTTGCGGCCGCCGGAGCGTTTTGTGCCGCGCACGAGCGACTTCTCAGGGGTGCTCTTGGTGATTTCCGCAAAATCGGAAACCATCATGAAGCGCTGCGAAGGAGTCGTCGGCTTAAGTTTCTTGAATCCCATTTTTCAGCTGCAGCTTAGATGTTCTTGTAAAAATCAATCTCGGCACCTGTTGCCAGAGAGACGATGGCCTTCTTGTAGCGGGGAGATTTTCCAGAGACAAAGCCGGTGCGGGTGTAACGCATGCGGTTTTTGCCAGCGTAGATCATGGTACGCACGCTTTTGACGGCAACACCATAAAGATCTTCGATTTCTTTCTTGATCTCAGGCTTCGTGGCTCCGATTTCAACCTTGAACGCATATTGGTTGAATTTGAGTCCATTGCGCTCATTCAGGAGCGCCATTTTCTCGGAGACTAGTGGTTTTTTCAGTACACTCATGGCCTTATCCTAGTTGCTCATTGATCTTTTCAACGGCATCCTTCAAGATCACGACTTGGTCGGCGTGAAGGATGTCGTACGTATTGAGGTCTTGTGCACGAACGATGTTGGTTTTGGGGATGTTCCTGCCCGACAAATAGACATTCTTGTTGTCGTCAGAAAGCACTACCAATACTTTGGTACCGTTCAGTTTCAGGTTGTTGAGCACGCTCAGCATCTCCTTGGTCTTAGGAGCATTGAGTGTGAAGTTTTCCAACACCGTGATTTTAGCTTCTTTGGCTTTGTAGCTCAATGCTGAACGACGAGCAAGACGCTTGACTTTCTTGTTGAGTTTGAAACCGTAAAGGTGTGGCTCTGGACCAAACACGCGACCACCGTGGCGCCACAGTGGTGAGCGCTTGTGACCTTGACGTGCATTACCAGTACCTTTTTGGCGATAAGGCTTCTTAGTAGAACCGCTCACTTCGCCGCGGGTCTTAGCCTTATGTGTGCCTTGACGCGCATTGGCCAATATTTGGCGTACGTCTTGGTAGATGGCGTGATCGTTGGGCTCAATTCCGAAAACACTTTCGGGCAGGCTTACTTTCTCGCCGGTATCGGCACCTTTGATATTCTTGACCGTTAATTCCATGTTCTTACTTCTCAATAAAGATGTAGCCGCCCCGATGACCAGGAATTGCACCTGAAATGACGATCAGATTCTTCTCGGGGATAACACGCAACACCTGAAGGTTTTGCATTTTCACGCGCTTGTTGCCAGTTTGACCACCCATGCGCATACCCTTGAAAACGTGGCCCGGTGTAGAACCTGGACCGAGTGAACCTGGAGCACGGCCGCGGTTGTGCTGACCGTGGGTTTGACCACCCACACCAGCGAAACCGTGACGCTTCACAACGCCTTGAAATCCTTTGCCCTTGCTAGTTCCGATCACGTCTACAAAATCGCCAGGAGCGAAGATGGTAACGTCGATTGAATCTCCCAATTTGAATGCCGATCCGGCGACCTCTTCGTAAGTTGGAGCTTCGCCTTCGGCGCCGTCAACTTTCTTGAATGTGCTAGGAACGAAGTACTCAGTTTCCCAAACCAAACGCTTAGGAGTGGTACCGGCCTTTTTGAAGTGGCCCATCATCGGATTCGGAGTGTTTTTCTCCTTCTTCTCCCCATAACCCAATTGAACAGCGGTATACCCGTCAGTCTCTTGCGTTTTGAGCTGCGTGACCACACATGGTCCCGCCTCTATAACTGTGCAGGGAATCGATTTGCGATCAGCATCATAGATACTGGTCATTCCCACTTTTTTACCAATAATACCAGGCATGGCCTTTTCTATTAAGTGTGATCAAACTTTGATTTCCACATCGACGCCGCTGGGAAGTTCCAGTTTCATCAATACATCCACTGTCTTGGAGCTGGAGCTAAAAATATCTATCAGGCGCTTGTAGGAGCATACCTGAAATTGCTCACGGCTCTTTTTGTTGACGTGGGGAGAACGATTCACCGTGATGACATTCTTGTCAGTCGGCAGAGGAATCGGACCGCTTACGACAGCACCCGTTGTCTTCACAGTCCGCACGATCTTCTCGGCAGACTTGTCCACTAAATTGTGGTCGTAAGACTTCAGCTTAATTCTGATCTTCTGATTCATGCTCTAATAGAGTATTATGCTTTTGCGGCCATGCCGCGAACTTTTGCAACGACTTCTTCCTGAACATTTCGTGGGGCCTGGGCATAATGCGAGAACTGCATTGTCGAGGCGGCACGACCTGAGCTGATGGTGCGCAACTGAGTCACGTAACCAAACATTTCAGAAAGTGGAACTTTGGCTTTCACGACGCGGTCTTTACCACGTGAGTCCATGCCTTCCATTTGTCCACGGCGTTTGTTGAGGTCACCCACAACAGAACCCATGTATTCTTCAGGAGTTACTACCTCGATGGCCATGATTGGCTCCAACAAGATAGGATTGGCTTGGCGGCAAGCAGCTTTGAAAGCCATGCGGCCGGCAATCTCAAAAGAGAGTGCATCGGAGTCGACGTCGTGGAAGCTACCGAAGTGGAGGCGGCAACGGATGCCACTCACTGGGAAGCCTGCCAAAACACCTTCATTCATGGCTGACTCAAGACCTTTTTTGATGGCAGGGACAAATTCCTTAGGAATAACACCGCCTTTGATCTCGTCTAAAAACTCGAAGTGCTCGCCTTCTTTCTCAGCAGGTCCGACTTCAACATAGATATCTGCAAACTTACCACGACCACCAGTTTGCTTTTTGTAAACCTCACGGTGATCGACCTTTTTGGTGATCGCCTCGCGGTAAGCAACTTGTGGTGCACCTTGATTGACTTCTACTTTGAACTCACGCTTGAGGCGATCGACGAGGATTTCCAAGTGCAACTCACCCATACCAGAGATGATCGTTTGACCAGACTCTTCATCGGTACGCACACGGAAGGTTGGATCTTCCTCAGCCAATTTCATCAAACCGATCGTGAGCTTGTCGTTGTCGACAGAGCTTTTGGGCTCGATCGCCAAGGAGATCACCGGCTCGGGGAAGGTCATCTGCTCCAGAATGATCGGGTGGTTCAAGTCACAAAGGGTATCGCCCGTTTTGATTTCCTTGAAACCGACAGCTGCTGCGATGTCGCCAGCTTCAACCTTTGGAATCGGGTTTTGCTTGTTGGCGTGCATCTGCAAGATGCGGCTGATGCGCTCCTTGTTGCCAGAGCGTGTATTGAGAACGTAGGAACCGCCTTCCAAGGTGCCGGAATATACCCGGAAGAATGCGAGGCGACCTACATAGGGATCAGTCATGATTTTAAAAGCCAAGGCTGCAAATGGCTCTTTGGCATCAGGGCGGCGCAATTCCGTCTCACCTGTGTCTGGGTTGATACCTTCGACAGCGTCCACGTCCAAAGGAGATGGAAGGAACTGGCAGACTGCGTTGAGTGCATTTTGAACGCCTTTGTTCTTGAATGCAGATCCGCACATCATCGGGGTGATGGTTTGAGCTACGGTAGCCAAACGAACAGCCTCGATCAATTCTGCTGGGGAAATGGAATCTGGATCATCGAAATACTTTTCCATCAAAGCATCATCATACTCTGCAACAGACTCGATGAGCTTGCCTCTCCACAGCACGACGTCTGCTTTGAGATCCTCTGGAATTGGAATCTCAGTCCAAGTCATTCCTTGGTCAGCCTCGTTCCAAACGATTGCTTTGTTGGAGATCAAATCCACAACGCCACGAAACTTTTCTTCTGCGCCGATTGGCACTTGAAGTGGAACAGGGTTACCATTGAGGCGCTCAGCAACTTGCTTAACGACCTCAAAAAAATCAGCGCCAGGGCGGTCCATCTTGTTGACGAAACCAATCCGTGGCACTTTGTATTTGGTGGCTTGACGCCAGACAGTTTCAGATTGTGGCTCAACACCGCCGACTGAACAAAAGAGTGCGATCGCACCATCGAGAACCCTCAACGAGCGCTCCACCTCAACGGTGAAGTCCACGTGACCGGGGGTGTCAATGATGTTGATGCGGTAATCGCGGTCCTCAAACTTCCAGTAGGTTGTGGTGGCAGCAGAGGTGATCGTGATACCACGCTCTTGCTCTTGCTCCATCCAGTCCATCGTGGCAGCACCTTCATGAACCTCGCCGATTTTGTGCACGATACCTGTATAGTACAGGATGCGCTCGGTCGTCGTTGTCTTGCCCGCATCGATGTGGGCCATGATACCGATGTTGCGCGTGTGCTTAAGATCTACGTCTACTACTTTTGCCATTACTCTATTCTTATTGTGCTGGGATCAAGAATCGATTAGAACCTAAAGTGGGAGAAAGCTTTGTTGGCTTCAGCCATGCGGTGGGTGTCTTCCTTTTTCTTGACGGCAGCCCCTTCACCACGTGACGCAGCGATGAGCTCAGCAGCCAGTTTTTCTTTCATGGATTTCTCGTGGCGGCCACGAGTATATTGGATGAGCCACTTGATACCCACTGCTACACGCCTTGCTGGGCGCACTTCAGTAGGAACTTGGAAGGTGGCACCACCGACGCGGCGGCTACGTACTTCGACGTAGGGCATCACGTTTTCGAGTGCTTTTTCAAAAACCTCGACGCCATTTTCGTTGGTTTTCTTCTCAACGATTTCCAAGGCATCATAGACAATATGATAGGCAACGTTTTTCTTGCCGCCCAACATCATATTGTTCACAAAGCGAGATATCAGCTCATTCCCGAACTTAGGATCTGGCAATACGTACCTCTTTTTTGCTCTCGACTTTCTCATCGTGTCTTTTTCAAAATGACTTTGTCAGATTATTTTTTCTTCTTGACCGGTGCACCTTTGGTTGGAGCGCCTTTACCGACTTGACCCGGCTTCGGACGTTTTGCACCATACTTGGAGCGACGCTGACGACGATCGCTGACACCAGCAGTATCGAGCGAACCACGCACGATGTGATAGCGCACACCCGGAAGGTCTTTTACACGACCCCCACGGATCAAGACAATCGAGTGCTCCTGAAGATTGTGACCTTCACCTGGGATGTAGGCGATGACCTCAAACTGATTGGTCAACTTCACTTTGGCAACCTTCCTCAAAGCCGAGTTCGGCTTCTTTGGGGTAGTAGTGTACACCCTAGTGCACACTCCACGTTTCTGAGGGCAAGACTCCAATGCAGGGGACTTACTCTTTTTAACCAGGCTTTGCCTTCCTTTACGTACTAACTGCTGAATTGTAGGCATAAATCACCTTAATTTTAAAGCGAGTGGCAAAATTAGGGATTGTTTTAATCCCGAACAAGCAACGTGCTATTTTTTTCAACAAAAATATCAACAGACCAACTTTCGAAACATGTTGGTATTTCTTTCAGGCTTTAGCTTTCTTTGAGCCCTATGGAAACCGATACAATTCCAAAAGCCCCTAAAATTTTAGGGACTGCAAAGGTACTTGGCAGCCTTTTAATTACCAAATACGATCGCAGAGAATGTGAGGCACTTGTGAGAATTCTTGTAGAGTTTGTGACCAAAAAACCCTACAAATGGCTTCTCATGAATCCTGATGCTGTTTTTGAGGACAAAGATTTTTTTACTTGGCAGGCTGCAAGTACGCGATTGCTTGACGGAGAGCCCATTCAGTACATCACAGGCCAAACTTGGTTTTGCGGACTCGAAATCGAGGTCAATCCAAGCGTACTGATCCCCCGTCCTGAGACTGAGGAGCTTGTGCAATGGGCACTAGAAATTGCTGTAGATGAGCGCATTACGCAAATTGTGGATATCGGTACCGGAAGCGGATGCATCGCCCTAGCAATAGGACAATCGCTCCCAAAAGCCCAGATTTTGGGCCTCGATGTGAGCAAAAATGCCCTCGCGACTGCAAAGCTCAATGCAGCCCGACTCGGCAGCACATGTTCCTTTGAATTTCTTGATATCTTGGCCGCCGGGGATCAAAAATTTTCCGAGCTGGACCTGATTGTTAGTAACCCGCCCTACATTCCCCAATCAGAATATTTTCAATTGGATTCAAATGTGCAGCTCCATGAGCCCGCGCTTGCACTCGCTGTACCCGATGACGATCCGTTGCGCTACTATATACAGATTGCGGGTCTAGGCCGCCACTGGCTGCGCCCGGGAGGATGGCTACTCATGGAAATTCACGAAGACTTTGGGGCAGAAATGCTTTCCCTGTTGCTCCAAAAGGGCTATGAAAACGTGGAATTGCGCAAAGACCTCTCCGGCCGAGACCGAATGATTGGTGGTCAAAACCCAATCTAAAGCCACTCACCCCCTTGGATGGAAGGTGCGGTGCACCTCCTTGAGATAATCTCGATCCAAATGCAGGTAGATTTCTGTTGTCGTGATCGACTCATGGCCCAGCATCTCCTGAACCGCACGCAAGTCTGCTCCACCCTCGATCAAATGTGTGGCAAAGCTGTGCCTAAAGGTATGTGGACTCACATTTTTCGAGATTCCTGCATCCGCCGCAAGTTGTTTCACGATGATGAAGACCATGTTGCGGGTCAATCGCTGGCCGCGTCGGTTGAGAAAAAGAATATCCTCATGTCCTTTTTGCGGAACAACATGGTTGCGCAAATCACCTTGATAAAGCTCGATGCAGCGCTTGGCAGAGCCGCCTAGCGGCACCAAACGCTCCTTGCTCCCCTTGCCAAACACCCTCACAAAGCCTTCATCCATGTACACCATGGATTTTTCGAGATTCACCAATTCGCTCACTCGCAAGCCCGAAGCATACAACAACTCCAAAATCGCGCGGTTGCGTAGTCCTAGGCTCGTGCTCGTGTCGGTCGCGGCAAACATGCGGTCGACCTCCTCGACAGTAAAATAAATCGGTAGTTTCTGGGCGAATTTAGGGGTGTCGATGAGCTCGGTGGGATCTTGATCGCAGTGGTCTTCCTGCACAAGAAATTTGTGGAAGGACCGAATAGATGCAATGTTGCGCGCCAATGAACGCTCATTAAGAAATGCGTCGTGCACCAAAAAGGACAAAAAATCACGCAAGTCGGCGAGTTTGATCCGGTCGACATCCACGATCCCTTTTTCTTTTTCCATGAACCAATGGTAGCGATCGACATCGGTCAGGTAGCCCACCGTGGTGTTGCCCGAGGCGCCTACCTCGATGCGGAGATAATCCTTGTATTCCTTCAAGTAGATTTTCCAGCTCATGCTACCCCTTAGAATTTTGTAATTTTACGGAAGGCAGCGCTATCGTTTTCCACTACATTCGTGATCGCTGTCTCATTTTGCAGCAATTCTATTTCCAGATCACATGAAGATACTGATCATCAACGGACCCAATCT
This sequence comes from Bacteroidota bacterium, assembly GCA_031424495.1. Lineage (GTDB taxonomy): Bacteria > Bacteroidota > Bacteroidia > J057 > JADKCL01 > JADKCL01. The sequence goes on from JANPHP010000077.1 coordinate 16,879, forward strand.
CAATATGTTGGGCCGCCGCGAGGAGCTCTTTTACGGCACTGAAAGCTTTGAAAAGATACTCGCCCAGCTTCAGGAAAAATTTCCTGAGGTAGAGTTGGATTATTTCCAGTCCAATGTAGAAGGCGAGCTGATCACGCGTTTGCAGCAGGCCGCAGATGAAAAAATTCACGGCATTGTCATCAATGCAGGTGCCTATACCCACTACAGCTTTGCAATTCACGATGCATTGCTCATTCCCCAGACGATCAAAGTGGAAGTACACCTGAGCAATATCTACCAGCGTGAAGAATTTAGGCGCAAGTCGGTCTTGTCGGCAGCCTGCGACGGCGTGATTGCTGGTTTTGGGAAGGAAAGCTACCGTTTGGCTATCGATTTCATCAGCCAAAACCAACGCAAGCGCATCGGATTCAAGTGATTGCCTACAGTTGGCTGGCGAATGTAGCGTAGATGGCTGCAAATGCTTATTTTTGAGACGATGCGCAAATTCAAGTGGGTCTTGTCAATACTATGCCTGGGCTGGGCGGCCTGCCGATCAGATCTTGCCTCCCCTCCTAGCCCATCGACGCAAACTTGCAGCGAGCTTGACAGCCTGTTTCAAATCCTCGGGAAAATGGATTCGGCCTTGGTGAATGATGCGCCTTGGGAGATCTGCAAACCCTATTTGCAGGCCAGCTTGAATCCGCTCAGCCACAATCAGCGCAAAGAAAATACCGACTGCAACTACCTCGACCAAAAATATCGCCCCGACGAGCCGCGACTGCTCTGGGTGGAGACCTTGCGTGACCGCATCGAAGAAGACACGATCCCTGAGGGCATTTATTACCTCCTGCGGTGGCGGGCAGCCTTCAAACACGACGCCGAGATCAGCGAATTTTTTTCAGAAGAACTTTCTTATGTAGCGATGAGAAATCCGGCATGTTACCTCGGCTACTTGCAAGCCAATCCTGACCAAGAGGTGATGCTGCTTTATAGTACCAAGTGGAATAAACTGGATTTGGATACGCTCGTCGGTCGGTTTGGCCGGATGGAGCAAGCCGATCCTGTAGTCAATTTCTTACGTAACCTCCAAGACCAATCGACAGATGGAATCTAAATCCAAGTGGAAAAAGCGGGGCAAGTGGCTGGCTATCACGGCGATCGTCGGATACGTGAGTGTATGCGCCATCATGTATTTCGCGCAGGAATTCTTGTTGTTTCACCCTACGGTCGTTTCGGCGGATGCTCCTTGGGACTTGACGATGAAAAATGGCGTGGGCCTGGAAAGCAGCGTTGAGGAGCTCAATTTCCCTTCCGAGCTTGGTGGTATGGTGAATGCATTGCATTTCAAGCTAGATACCGCAAAGGGCGCTGTGCTGTTTTTCCATGGCAATAGTGGCAATGTAGGCCGGTGTGCGCACCAGCGCAATGGAGTCTTGGAGCGCGGCTGGGAATTTTTCATGGCCGATTACAGAGGCTATGGCAAAAGCACTGGAGACATCACGCAAGCGGGTATGGATGCCGACGTCGAGGCCGCTTGGCTCGAATTGCGTAAGCGCTATCCAGCCGACCGTATCGTGATCTTTGGGCAATCGATGGGCAGCGGTTTTGCGACCCGGTTGGCCAGCAGACATACACCGCGTGCCTTGATTTTGGAAGCGCCCTATACCAGCTTGGCGGATGTCGGAGCATCCCAGTATCCTTGGCTTCCAGTGCATTGGCTCATGAAATATCCAAGCGAGGCCCTGCCGGCGATGCAAAGTGTGCAATGCCCAGTTTTCATCATTCATGGCACCGACGACCGGGTCATCCCCTACTCACAAGGCGAGGCCATGGCCAAGGCAGCGAATAAAGGCAACCTATTTACATGCCCAGGGGCGGGCCACAATGGCCTGCCCGAGACTCCCCAATACGGACAAATGCTCGATCAAGCCCTGCGCTAACCCATGGATGGATCAAAACCTACCGTGTATTTGATCCCTGGCATGGGGGCGGATGCGCGGCTATTTGAAGGGCTGCGGATGGAGGGATTGGATTTTGTAGCCTTGGATTTCATACCTGCGCAGACAGGCGAAAGCCTACGTGACTATGCCCTGCGCCTAGGACAGACCATCGATCGGTCGCGGCCATTTATCGTCGGTGGCGTCTCGCTGGGCGGGATCATGGCCGGCGAAATTGCGACGGCGATGGGTGCAGAGAAGCTCTGGCTGATTTCCAGCGTGAAGCATTCTGGGGAAATGCCGCCCCACTTCAAGCTCGCGCGATGGATTCCGGTGTACAAGCTATTTTCAGGCAAATGGCTGCGCGAGCATGGCCCGAGAGACAACCGCCGTGGCCTTGCCGACTGGCAAAGGAAGATCTTGGACGACATTCGCCACGATGCTGATCCCGATTTCATCACCTGGGCCGTCGATGCCGTCGTGCACTGGCGCAAAGCGGGCCGCGACGTGCACCCGCAGGTGCTACACGTGCATGGCACACGCGACCTCATGTTTCCGGGCCTGTTTCTGGGTGCGCGCATCCGCATCGCGACTGGCAGGCACGTGATGGTGGTCACGCATGCAAGGGAGATTTTGGAGGTGTCGCGGCAGTTTTTGGGTTTGGGGGAATGAGGGGTTGGCATTCCACAAACTCAAAACAACCTTCACCGATGTGCGTCTTTTGCTCGAAAAAATCGTGCAATAACCACACACATTCCGCAGCTCAAAGCAATCCCCCACAACAAAAAAATCTTCATTTTTTCGATTTAAATTAGGCAAAAATCGATTCCGCAAACAAATCCAGGCTATGATACGGCTCCCAAACCGTGTAACAAAACCTTACTTTTCTGCTTTCGTCTACCCTACTATCGCTGCACCTTTGAGTAATCGCTAGGCCCAGGCAGGCTGCGCGACACAAACTGTCACTGCTTTCCTTATCGTTTTTGCGCTGCGCAGACTGCGGTCTGATGCACGATTCTATTGTTGCCCATCTGGGCAGCTTGGCTTTACTTTTTATTGACCCGACCCATGAAAAAGTTGAATGAAAAAATGAAAACCCTGCTGATGCTGAGCATGTCACTGCTGCTCGTCTTACAGGTACACGCTGCCGAGTGTGTGGGCCAAAAGACGAACCGCCAAGCCAACGCACGCACGACACAAGGTTGCGCGCCATCGAGCTATTCTGCACAACTGGACATCAACAATGTGCGGTGCCTGCTGCACAATGGCGGTGACATGTGGTGGGACCTCACCAACAATCCGCGTTATGAGGTGCCCAAAACCGACGACCCGGCCCTCGCCCGGCACAGTGCTTTTGCGGCGTCGCTTTGGATCGGTGGCATCGACGGAGACCAAAACCTGCGCGTCGCCGCGCAGACCTATCGGCAACGTGGAAATGACTTCTTCCCCGGCCCGCTCACGCAAACGGGCCAAATCACGCCTGAAATCTGCGCCGATTGGAACAAGATGTTCAAGATCAACAAAGCCGAAATCGAAGCCTACCGCGCCGCTTGGCTGACCAGCACCCAAGGTGGCCCCGACCTGAATATCAATGAATTTCCTGCAGTGCGCGACTGGCCAGCATTTGGAATGAGTGCCGATGGGCAGCTTGCTTTGGCGCCGTTTGTGGACATGGACGGCATCACGAGCAACTATGACCCGATGGCGGGCGACTACCCCGACATTCGCCCCATGGCTGGCGGCGGACAGCCCGACCAGGCGATCTGGTGGGTCATCAATGACAAGGGCGACATCCATGGCGAGACCGGTGGCGATGCCATCGGCCTGGAAATCCAGATGATGGCCTTTGCATTCGCCACTGCCAATGCCGTGAACGACATGACTTTTTACAAATACAAAGTCATCAATAAGTCGGGCACCGCGTTGGAAAACACCTATATGGGTCAATGGTCAGACGTGGACCTGGGCAATTCGTCAGACGACTATGTCGGGTGCGACACGACCCGTGGCTTTGGCTACGCCTACAACGGCAATGCCATCGATGCTGGTGCAAATGGCTATGGCGCCCACCCTCCGGTGTTTGGCATCGACTTTTTTCAAGGCCCGCTTGATGAGCATGGCAACCGCCTCAGCATGTCCAAGTTTATCTATTATGACAATTCGCGTGGCCTCACGGGCGACCCTGAGGGGGCGGTGCAGTACTATGGCTACCTGCGCGGATTTTGGAAGGATGGATCGCCGATCACCTATGGAGGCAACGGCTTCCACGGTAGCACGCCCACCAATTTTATGTTTCCAGGCGACCCAGGAGCCTGTGGTCAAGCCTTTGGTTGGAGTGAACTCGGCGAGCACAATGCACCCAACGATCGGCGATTCTTGATGTCAGCCGGCCCATTTACCCTGCAAAATGGTGCTCAAAACGAGATCATCACGGGTGCTGTTTGGGCACGCAGCGATCAGAATGCCCAACTGGGCTCCTTGTGTGAGGCCTTGAGCGCCGATGATTTGGCGCAGGCGCTTTTTGATGCCCGATTCCAACTGCTCGACGGCCCCGATGCCCCCGAAGTGGCGATCGAGGAGTTTGACCAGAAGTTGGTGCTCAGCTGGGACTACTCCAATGCAACGCTATTCAACAATTACAACGAGCGCTATGCCCAAGTCGATCCGGTATTGGCGTCGCAAAATGTGAGTGATCCTGAGTTCCAATTTCAAGGTTATATGGTATTCCAACTGAAAGACTCCAAAGTGAGCGGTCCAGAAGTATTTGATACCGAAAAGGCACGCATGGTCACCCAGTGCGACATTCGCGACGGCGTCAAAACGATCGTCAACCGCAACTATACGTTCATCAGCGGATTGGTCGATCCCATCATCACCGATCAGGTAATGGTGGAGGGCGCAGACGCTGGCATATTTCACAGTGTGGAAGTGACCGAGGACCTATTTGCGACGGGTACCGACCGACGTCTCAAAAATTATACGCCCTACTACTATGGTGTATTGGCTTATGCCTGGAACGACATCCCCTCCGACGGCAAGAAATTTGTACCTGGAAATGGGCTTTTCAACACGAAAGCCATGCCCCACAAGATCGCGTTTGAGGCGAATGGGACGATTGTGAGTTCCGATTTTGGAGATGGCATTGCTTGCAAGCAGCTGGCTGCGGTGGGAAATGGCGGACGTGATGTGATGCTGGACGAAGCGACTGAGGCCGCAATCATCCGATCGGGCAGCACGGCTCAAATTGGCTACCAAGCCGGGGCCGCACCGCTACAATTGCGTGTCGTCAATGCCAAAGAGGTTCAAAAAGGTAACTATCGTGTCGATGTCGTGCGCAATCAACCCGTTGGAGCGCCTTATTCAGTAATGGGTTTGCCACAGGGAACCGTGATAGAGCAGGAAATGGCAGAGTGGATCTTATACCATGAAGGCAGCGAGGTCTACAAAAGCACCTATATACAACGCACCGACAGCTTGGGAAATGTCACCTATCGCCCAGAGCCGCTCTCAGGCGTAGAGCGCGTCGTGGCCGGGCACGGACTCGCGATCGGTGTGAAAACTCCATTGGCAGCCGGGCTTACGACCTCAGGTTACGATCCCATCATCGCAGCACGCATTCAATATGCTGACCCGATGGCGCAGTGGTTTGGAGGATTTGCAGATGTAGACCGTGACCATGTTGCCGACTGGATCTTGTCTGGCATCGATACCTTTGACCGGGGGAAACAGCACCTCACGGCACGCCTTGCGTCCATCTACGATCCAGAGCAAAACTTTGAGCAATTGTTCAATGGCTCTTTTGCACCCTTCTGCCTGGCCCGCAAATTCATTGTCGATGACAATCTAGCACGCATCGCACCGGGAGTGGACATCGATCCAGGTCCACAGTTATCCACGATTAAGCCGCAAGATATGGTGAATCTGAATGAGCTGCCAGACGTGGACATCGTGATTACCCGCGATCCCAGCAAGTGGTCTCACTGCGTTGTCGTGGAAACCTGCCCTTCGCCCTCAGCTGGCGCTGGCTCCCACCTGCTCACCGCCAAGTGGCGCGCCGGCCTCACCGAATCGCTCTCATCGATGGCCGCTGCTCCCAGCATCGCCAACCAGGGGTGGAGCATGTTTCCTGGCTACGCCATCGACGTGAATACCGGGCAGCGACTCAATATCTTCTTTGGAGAAAACAGCTGGGACCGCCTCAACAATGGCGATGATCTGCTCTTCAATCCGACCGACATGTTTGGAAACGATGGCACGTCAGCTGGCGGCAGGCATTATGTTTACGTCTCCAAGACGCCCTACGACGGTTGCGCTGCGATCCACGAGATCCTCGCTCAGGGCACCTTGCCCGGTACGGGTTCACAATTGATCATGGACATCAACAACCCGGTGGCTAGCAACATCGGTCGTGTGTACCAAGATGTCGCTTGGGTCGGCGTGCCGATGTCGCAGCCTGGCTTTCATTGGAAATCCTATGATCAGATCCCAAGCGATGTACGGCTTTCCTTGCGCGTCAATCATCCGTTCGAATCCCGACCCGCAACGACCGACTTCCCAGTCTTTGCATTCAATACCGATGCCCTCGCCGCTCAGCTCGGTGTGGAATCCGTCGCAAAAGCCTCATTGATGGATGCAGTGCGTGTGGTACCCAATCCCTACTATGCTTATAGCCGCTATGAGCGCTCGCAGTTGCAGACCATCGTGAAACTCACCAACCTGCCACAGCGCGCCAAGATCAGGATTTTCAACTTGAGCGGCACGTTGGTGCGCACCTACGACAAGGACTCAGATGCGCCCGACCAGCAATGGGACCTGAAAAACAGCAGCGGCGTGCCCGTCGCGGGAGGCGTGTACATCATTCACGTCGACGGCTTTGAGCTTGGGGAGGCGATCGTCAAGGCCATGATCATCATGCCGCAGATCGACCTCAATTCCTTCTGAATTTCGCTTTTCTAATTTTTTTGGTGTAGAAGTTCGGGCCGCGCAAGTGGCCCGAACTGTTTTTTTTGAAGGATTTCGGCGGATGTCTTGTGCAGGTAGCGCCTGAAAATAAGTTGTAGCAACAAAAAAATATCATTAAACCATTTGGTTAAATGATAAATATTGTTTTGCTTAGCATCATCATTATTGATGACGCTTGGAGAATACAGAATTACAACTCGACTTGGTTTTTGCTGCGCTCTCAGACCGCACGCGCCGCAAGATTCTGGAGCAGGTGCGCTTCAAGGACTGCACCGTGCTGGAGCTTGCTTCACAGTTTGAGATGTCTTTGCCAGCAGTGTCCAAGCATCTGAAAGTCTTGGATCGCTCAGGTCTGTTGCGTCGCACCAAAGATGGTCGATTTGTGGTCTGCAAGTTTGAACCCGAGCCGATGCGCGAGGCGGTCGATTGGATCGCACGTCAACATCAATTTTGGAACGAAGGTTTTGATGCCTTGGAGCAGTTTTTGGACAATGATCACCCCGAAAAAAAATCGCTATGATGGAATCCCCCTACTCGATCGTTCGTTGTCAGCGCCTGTTCAAGCATCCGGTCGCCAGGTTGTTTGAGGCATTTTTAAACCCTGCCATTCTGCGCAATTGGTATGGCCCACGGGACACATCGGTTGGCAAACTAGAAGTGGAGCCGGTGGTAGGCGGCAGGTTTGATGTTGAATTGCTCTCTGACCGTTTTGGTATCCTATGGGCACGCGGCTTTTTCCGTGAAATTGTACTCCATCAGCGGCTGGTTTACACCTTCATTTTTGATCCTGATCACACATCGGCCGGCGATTCCGTAGTCACAGTCTCGTTTTCCGAGGCAGGCGATGGCACTGAGGTGACCGTGGTACAGGTATTGGGAAAGTTGATCGATCCCAAAGGTCGCACCCAAGGCTGGACGGACATTCTGGAAAAGCTGGATTTGCTCTTGGAGCAAAACTGAAGCTCAATTTCGTAACCCCTTAATCCTATTATATATCTTATGGACAAGAATTCGAATTCACTGAACTGGTTTGAGATTCCTGCGAATGACTTGGATCGCGCAAAAGGATTCTACGAGGCTATTTTTGCAACAACTTTTGACCCGATCAGCGAAATGATGGGCATGAGCATGGCCACATTTCCAGCAGGCGATACCAAAGTCTCTGGCGCATTGGTCAAGAGTGACATGCATGTGCCTAGCGCAACTGGAGCATTGGTGTACCTGAATGCAAATCCCAGCATTCAAGCCGTTGCCGACCGTGTCGCAGCAAGTGGTGGCACCCTTCTGATGCCCCCGATGCAAGTTTCCCCAGATATTGGGTTCATGGCGATGATCATGGACACCGAAGGCAACAAAGTTGCGCTGCACGCCACCAAACTCTGATGGCTAGCTGAACCCGATCAGTCGCGCCCTCGCCGACTGATCGGGTTCAATTCTTTCTTTGCGCACACTCTTGGGCAGCAATTCTTGGAATGTTTTTTGATTTGTGGCTCAGAAGTACGAACTTCTAGCCTCATTCAATAAACTAACATGTCAAGATTTACGATTTTCATTTGCTTGCTGCTGATTTCATTGATTTTGGTGTCCTGCAAAAAGGATGAAGAGAATCCCGTGGGTTCTTACGACTTGCACAAAGTGGATCCAATCATGGCGGCTTATTCATTTGCCCCAGGCAGCACTTGGATCTATGAAAATCTTGCAGATGGTCGACGCGATACGGTAGAGGTGATGAGCGTGAACAGGACACTGCTACACGAAGCCATTCACAGCTATTCCTCCGATATGGTTTTGTTCAATCGGCAGTATCAGAGTTCGATTTCAGGAGTGTATTTCGAGTCGTTGTTTACGGTCTACATTTCTCGTGGCGGACCTTATGAAGATTTCATTTTCATGCCTGAGTCGCAGGTTGGCTTTACCAGTGTGGGTGCCACAGTGCTTGGAGGCTACAAGTCGATGACAATTGGAACGCATACATTCCACATCGTGACCAAAATGCACACCAGCACAGGGCGCTTCCTTCCTGAGCCCATGCATCTCTACTTTTCTCCGAATGTAGGCATCATTCGCAAGGAGCTCATCCGTGCCGATACTGTGTACGCGACATGGGATTTGGTGGATTGGCAGGTGCCCCCCTACCCCATCGACTAATTTTTTTGCGACTTCGCAACCATTTTGGTCAAAGTGGGTTATTCACCAAACCTCTTCCCCGCCGTGGGAAAAAGTTCCTTTTAATCAACCCACAATTTATGAGTACAAAAACACAAGATTACAAGACGCATCGACGCATTGTGCCCGGCTATCATGGCCTTACTTTCCTGCTCATCATGGGCATTGTCGTTGGCGGTATCATTCTGGCGTTTTGCAATTGCCCAGAAAATGCATTTTCAGGCTCCTTGATTGCCCTCACCGGCATCGCCTTGGGTCTCACAGCATTTTACGCCCGACAATTTGCAATCAAGGCTCAGGATCGTGCCATTCGCGCCGAAGAAAATTTTCGTCACTTCGTCCTCACCGGAAAGGCACTGGATAGCCGTCTGCGCATCGGTCAGATCGTAGGGCTACGCTTTGCCTCAGACGAAGAGTTTCCAGCGCTTGCCGCAAAGGCAGCGGCTGAAAACCTCAAAGGAGACGATATCAAAAAACTCATCAAAACTTGGAGAGGCGACTTTCACCGCGTCTGATCAGGATGAAAATGCAAGCGATTTGGAACGGAGAGGTTTTGGCCGAAAGCAATCAAACCGTTGTGGTTGAGGGAAATCATTATTTCCCAGTTGCGAGTCTGCAACGCGATTTTTTCTTACCCAGCAATACGCATTCCGTTTGCGTGTGGAAAGGAAAAGCGAGCTATTACAGTGTCAAGGTCAATGACGAAACCAATACCGACGCTGCTTGGTACTATCCTGATCCCAAACCAGAAGCGCTGTTGATCAAAGATCATGTAGCATTTTGGCGTGGGGTGAAGGTCGTGCAGACGGCAGAATAAGTCGTCATCACCTCCGATATAAGTGCGCCGGTCCCTTTTACAGGAATCGGCGCACTTGCATTTTGGACCCGTGTCAATGCGCGAGTACTTCTTGGATTTTGTGTCGGATGTCTTTGTCCTTCTCTGTGGACAAGCATTTTTGCAAGGCTGCGCGACTCGCATTCGGGCCGAGTGCATCGATCGCCAATACAGTGGCCCAGCGCACTTCATATCCCTTGTTGCCCAAAAGCTGCTCAAGCTTGGGGCGCACAGATTCGTCACCACGCGCGCCCAAGCCTCCAATTGCCGTTCTGGCTACCTCTGTACGCGGGTCGTCACTGCGCAGCAAAAGTGCGGTCAATGCGCTACCCGATGGATTGCGCGCGAGCGCCATGCTGGCTTCAAAACATAGTTTGCCACTCGCCAAAACGCTATCGATCAGGGCCACATCGGCTGGATCTGCGATGCATTCCAGCGCCTTCATGGCAGCAGCAGCCGGCCATTCATTCTCCAAAGGCTCAAAAAAGGTCCGCAAAGCTGGGCGCGAAGCCACAGGATGGTCACACAGCCAACCGATCGCATGCTGCCGATCGGCACCATGCTCACTGGAAAGTCGGTGCAGTGCATCCGAGAGATCTTTGTCATTCATGACCATTTCATTTCGTTGGGGCAGGCTGTCGGCTCCAAGCTTGCGCTCAGACTGTGCTGGCAATGGTTGCCGACAAGCCGCCAATGCAGTGATCAAAATCCATGCTATTACCCAAGGGCGTTGCATCAAATGTTGATCGAGAAGACGGCGACAATGTCTTTGCGGAATTTGATGTAGGCATCGGCGGTGACACGGTCATCGTCTTTAGCGCGCTTGAAGATGCTACGCACCAAGGCTTCAGCAATCTTAGGCGCGAATGTCGACTTGATCGCCTCCAATTGATGCTTTACATCAGGTGCGCTTTTGGCCGTGGCGACAAATGGGCGATCGGTATGATTGCTCGAGCTGTCAAATTCATCTTCCCGCAGCTCTGCCCAAATTTCGGTTTCCATGTAGCCGTATGCGCTGTAGGTGGAGTTGCCGCCCGCGGTGGCCTTGTCTTGCTCGGCCTTGGGCATCTTGCTCAAGGCGACGTTGAAGACATCAAATCCTTGGGAATTGCCATATTCATTGTGCCCACCCATTTCATGGGCAATGCTAGGGTAGGCTGCCGCGATGTCGGCCTCCACTGCTTCCAAAAATTTCACGCCTGCATGCAGACTCCAATCCATGGATGTGTAGGCAAAGGCTCCATTTTTTTCCACGTCGGCAGGTTCCCAAATAAAACCACCACCGTGAGATTTGGATTCTTTGATGACCTCCTTGATGCTGTCGGGGGCCTCTTTTTCGATCTTTTTGACAATGGCTTTGAAACGCTTGGCATAGTCAGCCTTCTTGGCTGGCGACAGTGCATCCCATTGCGCGGTTGAGCCGCCGCCATATCCGCGCTTGCTCACATCACCCGCAATGTATTCTCCGACGCTTTTGTTGTCAGCCTTCGCCTTGGTTTCCATGAATGATTTTTGCTCCTCTCCCATTTCATCCATGGTCATGCCCGTGCTGCGCATGATGTCCACGAGTTGCAAAAATTCACCGTCTTTTTGGTTTTCCTCATCGCTGAGGTTGTGGCGATAGACCTCATAATCTGCTGGCGAGATTGCAACTGCGACATCCCGCAGCCCTTTGTCATTGCCCTTTTGGTCACGCAGGGCCGTTCCTACTGGGATATCAATCTCTGGAATGGCATAGACGTCGCCGACAACCATGTTCTTTCCGGGATTAGCTGCCTTGATCTGATTGAAATAGCGGATGCTCCCATAGATTTTTTTGGAGAGGTCCATCAGTGTGTCGCCTGCCACGATCACGCGTGAGCCGCCGCCTTTTTTGATAGAGGGTACAGCTGATTTCTGTATCGGACTGGCAGCAGAGGCTGTCAATTGAAATGCAGGCGCTGCCAAGGTAGGACCTTGCGTCTGTGGCGCAGCATTGTCACGCGCCACAGCAGGCTGAGGTGCATTTACTTTCGGTTGAGGGATCATTTACAATTCGACTAAAAGACTTGCCAAAGATAGCCGGATTCCAGTCGATTCTGAACACTGGCGATGACTTATTTACCCACGACGAGCTTTTTTGTCAGCACCTGACCTTGTGTTGCAACCCGCAACAAATACATGCCGACGGGGAGACTTGGCAGGTCCAAACGTTGCGTTGCGGCGCCCCGTTGAAGTGTTTGCTTCAGCAACAAATGCCCAGCCAAATCCAGCAATTCGACTTGCTCTAGTTGGCGGCCACGCAGGTTCACAAAATCATTGGCCGGGTTGGGAAACATCTCGAAAGACGGGCCCGTCTGCGAAACGTCGGTAGCCGCGATGATGCTGGCATTGTCGGTAATGAGCCACCGCTCGGGATCAAATTGGATGCTGTTGAATGCGAAATTGACCTTGACTTTAAAAATCTGGCCATTGAAGGTATTGTCGAGCACAAATGTCGTGTCTTGAACGCCGTCGGTCACGCGGATCGGGACCGGCAATGCAAAAAATGGCACCGACGATGGAAAGGAGGCTGATTGGCTGATTTCAAAAGTCGCAGTATCACCTTGCAGGCTCCAATCGACTTGATAGGTGGGAAAACCCTGGCCATAGAACCAATCGGTGAAGTAATTGGTGAGGCTGCGGCCACTGCTCGCCTCCATCTGTTGCACAAAGTCATCGGTGGTTGCAAAGCCGTAGGCAAGTGAAGGCGAACTCATGTAGTTGCGCGTCGCAGCAAAAAATGCGGAGTCACCGATGAGCCACCGCAGCTGATGCAGCACCATTGCGCCCTTGCTATAGCTCAAGCGACCATTGAAAATGCGGCCGACGCTCGTCGTGTCGTCGACCCAAACGCTCCCGTCAGGTGCGCTCGTGACGTGCCCGATGCGCTGAGCTTTGAAATCCATCCAAGGCAAGGTGCCCAAACCATGCTCGTAGGTGAGGCCAGAGCAATACGTCGCCCATCCCTCATTCAGCCAGATATCTCGCCAACTACCGCAGGTGACCTTGTCGCCAAACCACTGATGGGCAAGCTCGTGGGCGGTGAGTTCAAAATCGGCGCTGACAACAAAACTCATGGTCTGATGCTCCATTCCTCCACCCCAATTGAATTGCGCATGCCCATATTTCTCGTCTTGGTAGGGGTAGATGCCAAAGAGTGAGTCATACAATTGAATCACGCCGACGATGTTGGGTGTGAGAAAGGCAAAGCCGCCGCTGTCTTCGGGGAAGACATAGTTGAGCACCTCGAGCGTATCGCCATTGTAGGGCACCCAATTCGAGTATTGGGCGTAGTTGGTAACTGCAAAGGCGATGAGGTAGGTCGCGATCGGATGGCGATGGTGCCAATGGTGGGTATTCACGCCTGATCCAGGCGTGACCGACAGGAGCACACCGTTGCCGGCGACGCGGTTGCCGACGGGCGCGGTAACGTAGACATCGATGCTGTCGATTTTGTCGGTGATGCCGTTTTTGCAGGGCCACCAGTCCTTGGCGCCAAAGGGCTCGCTCAGTGTCCAGATGATCGGCGTGCTGTTGTGGACATCTTGGATGAATGAGCCAAACCCAGTACCTGTGGGCTGCCCTTGGTACCAAACTGTGAGTGAGTCTGTGTTGCCAAAGGGGACGGAATCGGGCAAGGCAATGGCCAGCAAATCCCCAGCCAAATGACCAAAGGCCACTGGAAGCCCATGATAATGCACAGAATCAACGGTCAAAGAGTCGCTCAAATCAAAATAAATGGAATCCAACCCAAAAACCGTGGGCCTGAAGTAGGACGTCACGGCGCCTTGGATATAGTTGATCGCGGGATCCACAATCCATTCCAGGCGATGGTAGCGCAAGTCATAGCTGTTAGTAAGCGGCGAGGATGAGCCGGTGAGAATGCGTGCGGCAGCGTTTTGCTCAGCAGAAACGATATCTGGCCGCAAGTGGTCAAGTTGCCCCACCTGCGTAAATCCAATCAGGGGAATGAGGAAGGCAGTGAGCACGATCGAAAGTTGGAACCAATTGCGCATTCTTATTCTATTTTGAGGCTAAGATAGAAAATAATTGCCCCATCGGGGACTCAGGCCTGCAAACTTGCGAGCAGCTGATGCATATCCAAGACAATCCAGCCACGCGTGACCCCCAAAACGAAATCGGTTTTTGCCGACACCATCGATACATGCGTTAGTTGCTTGCATAGCGAGCCCTTTTTTGCCTAGAAAAATGCGGAGTGTTTTTCGGAAAACGTGGAAGTTCTTCATAACTTTTCGGATTACCGAAATCACCTGCATCCTCCTATTCTGGGACTGACGCAGGTATTCAAGAATTTAAACAACGGAGTGATGAAAAAAATCTACCTGTCTTTGCTGTGCCTACTGTGGGGAATGAGTGCAACCCTCTTGCAGGCGCAATGCCCAGCGATCAGCTGCCCTGCCAATTCGACTGTGAACAACACCCCTGGTAGTTGTGCTGCGAATGTGAGCTACCTGACACCAGTGGGGACCAACCCTTGCGGCGGCTCCACGACGACGACGCTCAATTTCACGGGGGCGATGCAGACCTTTACAGTCCCCGCCAACGTGACATCGATCACCGTGGATGCGCAAGGTTCCCAAGGCGGCGGCACTTTGGGGGGCAATGGCGGCAGGGCCATCGCAACAATTCCTGTGACCCCGGGCGAGGTGCTCCAAGTCTGGGTGGGCGGCCGGCCTACGCTCCAAGTGGGCCCTGGTGGCTTCAACGGTGGTGGTGACATCACCATCGATCCTTGCGGCGGCAACAATGCAGCCAATTCATTTCCCGGCGGCGGCGCCTCCGATGTGCGCCGAGGATCTGGCTACGCCAATCGCCTCATCGTAGGCGGCGGCGGTGGTGGCCAAGGTTGGAGCAATGGCGCTGGCGGCGGAGGCGGCGGCACGACAGGTGTTGACGGCGCTCCCTCATGGATCGCAGGTACACATGGCAAAGGTGGCTCACAAGTCGCTGGCGGCATCGGCGGATTCTACAGTGGCAACGGACAAGCGGCTCCCAACGGCACCTTGGGTGTCGGCGGCAGCGGTGCTCCCGTCAATACCTATTGCACGGGCGGTGGCGGCGGCGGTGGCTATTATGGCGGCGGCGCAGGCTACGTCTCCGCTGGCGGCGGCGGCTCCAGCTTCGCGAGCTACCCGGGCAACACTGCAACATCCACCACGGCTGGATTCAGGGCAGGCAATGGTGTCGTCACCATCACCTATTCCGGCAGCGGATCGGCAAACACCGCGTTGATCGCAGGCCCTGCGAGCGGTGGCAGCTTTGCCGTAGGTGCCACCAACGTCACCTACCAAGTCACAGACGGCCTCGGTGGCGCCTCCTCCTGCACTTTTGTCGTCACAGTTGTCGACGCGCAATCGCCGACGATCTCCTGCCCATCCACCGTGACCGCAAACACGGGCACGGGCACTTGCTCGGCTACCGTAAACTATGCCACCCCATCTGGCACTGACAATTGTAGCACGCCCACAATCGGCAGGACGGCTGGACTAGCAAGTGGTTCTGCATTCCCGATCGGGAATACGACAATCACCCATCAAGCTACTGATCAGGCCGGCAACACCTCCTCTTGCTCATTCCTCGTTACCGTGATCGATGCCGAGGCACCCACAATCACCTGCCCAGCATCGATCACAATCAGCAATGATCCAGGATCATGCAATGCGGTCGCCACCTTTACCGACCCTGTCGGCACCGACAATTGCAGCGGCGCCACGACTACCCGCACAACAGGTGCGGCGAGCGGCTCGGTCTTTTCGCTCGGCGTCAATACGCAAACCTATACGGTCACCGACGGTGCTGGCAACAGTGCCACTTGCTCATTCACAATCAGCGTCACCGATACCGAAAATCCGACAATCACCTGCCCCACCAGCTTTTCTGTGGCCGCATCAGGTCCAGGTTGCGTCGCTCCCGTGACCTATTCTCCGCCTGTAGCCACCGACAATTGCAGCGGTCCATCGATCCAACTCACCAGCGGGCTTGGCAGCGGAGCTGTGTTTCCCTCCGGCGTCACGACAGAGAGCTATACTGCGCTCGATATCTTTGGCAATGCTGCTTCGTGTTCCTTTACAGTGACTGTGAACGGCGCGACTACGGGCTCACAAACGCTCGCGATTTGCGCTGGCGGCAGCGTCACGGTCGGCACCCACGTGTACACGACCGCTGGGATTTACACAGACACATTGGCCAATGCCTTGGCCTGTGACTCTATCCTGACGACACTCTTGAGTGTCACGACGGTGAACGCCGCGACTACCGTGGCTGGCATCACGATATCGGCTGTCGCCAACGGAGCCACCTATCAATGGGTCGATTGCGACAATGGCTTGGCTGCGATCCCAGGTCAGACAGCACAATCATTTACGCCGACCCAGACAGGCAACTATGCCGTGATTGTTGGCGAAAACGGATGCACAGATACATCGGCTTGCACGGCGGTGACCGTCGTGGGCATAGCCTCCAGTTTTGGGAGCGCATTTACACTCTACCCCAATCCCAGCACCGGCCTTGCTAATGTTGTTTTTGGGCAGTACTTCGACGCGCTTGAGATCAGGGTTTCTGATTTGAGCGGTAAATTATTGTTCCATCGCGATGCTGTGAGCGGTACATCGGCCCAGCTCGACTTGCGCGAATTCAGCAAAGGGGTCTATCTCGTCGAGGTACGTTCGCAAGACTTGCGCCGCGTGCTACGCATGGTCATTCAATAAGCTATGATTTCCAGAAACGCCGCCGATCCTGTTAAATGGTTCGGCGGCGTTTGTTTGGAGCAACATGTATGCCCCTACTTTCTTTGTATTTTTAGCAAATTCACCCTAGCTTCGATTGAAATGGCTCATTTCGCCAACTTCTAAGCTTTTAATGTTGCGTTACATGGGCAAAATTTCAATTCCAGAATGGGCCAATTTCTTCAGTGATGCTGAGTATGAAGCTTTTTCCACGGCATTGGACAGCTATTTTGCATCGCTTGGCAATCCGTTCAGCATCGACAACGGGATCGTGCGCACCAACTGGACATCGCAAGAGTCAGGGAGTCAAAGCCTAGGGTTGTTGAATGTCGCGCAGATGTGCAAGCAAGGAAAGCTCGAAGACTACGCCGAGATCGTGCAAAACCACTTTGAAATCATGCGAAAGTCGCAAAGTTTCATGACGGAGTTTTTTTCGCGCATCGACGATTTTGACTTTGTGCAGCCGTTCATTGGTACGCGCCTCTACCACAAGGATCATGTGGGTAGTATCGGCCTCGCCAATGTGATCATCCAAGAAGTGGCCGACGACATCATCGCGATGCTCGTCTTTGACATGCCACAGGCGATATCGAGCGTGAAGCCCGAGCAGGCAATGGTGTGGGGCAAGTCGGTCGAGGAATTGATTTTGCTAGGCCTGCAAAACATTCGTGAAAACTATGCCTTTGAAGTGATGGATCTGGAGGCGAATGTGACGCTCAAAGCTGTAGTCCAAGACCACTTCTTTGGGGCGAACATTTTGATGGACCTGCCTTTGCATCCCGAACTTGTCGGCACGCACGGCACCTTGGTGGGCGTGCCGCATCGACATACGACCTTGCTCTATCCGATCGAGGATATCGGGGTGCTACAGGCGATTCATGCATTGATCCCCATGATCTATGGCATGCACCATGAAGGGCCCGGCTCGATCAGCGAGGGCTTGTATTGGTACAAACAAGGAACATTTGAACGTTTGCCTTATGCCCTGCAAGCAGACGAAACGTTGAGCTTTTTCCCACCCAAGAGCCTCGTTGCACTTTTGGAGTACCTTGCAGAGGAGGATTGAGCCCGATCATCTCCTAGAAATCACTTTCCACTAGCAAATTTGGCGCTTTG
>JANPHP010000078.1:0-2412 GCA_031424495.1 Bacteroidota bacterium
GCAGGCGCAGGGCCTCGGCCGCCGCATGCTGCTTGACGATATTGCTGTAAAACCAATCGGTGACTTGCACAAAGGTCGGCACGCGCACCATGCGGTCGAGGTCTGCTAGCGTCAATGATTTGGGCTTCATGACGAGCGTTGCGAGGAATTGCGCATCGATATTGCCGCAAGCCCAGAGCTCGAGCCCGAGCGCATGGTCGGTTTTGATCTTTTTGGCGAGGGCGCGAATGTCGCCCATCTTCACGCCATACTGATTGTCGCCAGCGCCAAATTTGATGTTGTGGGCATGCATGGTCGGATTGCCGAGCGCCTGGAGTTGGGAGAGTGTTTCCTGGAGGGTCATTTTTTGTGCCTTGATAGCTGAGGTGGCAATTTACAAAGGATTTGGAAACGGATTGATGTGAACGTAAGCGGAGATTTCAAATCTTTTATCCATCCGCTCATTTTCCTCAAAAACCCTATCTTTGTGATGCGATGGCACCAAAAGAACTCCCGATCGGCATTCAGGATTTCCCCGATTTGATTCTGGGGAACTATGTGTATGTTGATAAGACGGTCTATTACCACCGTTTGATCACCAAGGGTAAGTATTATTTCCTTTCCCGGCCTCGGCGTTTTGGCAAGTCGCTCCTCATCAGTACACTCAAGGCAATCTTTGAGGGGAATCGGAAGCTTTTTGAGGGCCTTTGGATAGAAGACAAAATCGATTGGGAGCCGCGACCCGTGATCAAACTCGATTTTACGCAGATCTCCAAGCGTGCGGATGACCTCGATGAGGGAATCAGGCTTGAATTGGTGGCAAATGCGCATGCCTACGGCCTGGAACTCATCGAAGGCACCAATGCTGGCCGGCTCGTGGAGCTCATCAGGGAATTGGGCAAGGTCAAGAAGGTTGCGATTCTGGTCGATGAATATGACAAGCCGCTGATCGACAATATCGATGATTTGGAATTGGTCGATCAGAATCGGCAAAAGCTAAAAAACTTCTATTCAGTTCTCAAAGGGCTAGATCATTCCATCGCTTTTTTGATCCTCACCGGCGTGTCTAAATTCAGTCAGGTCTCCATTTTCTCTGACCTGAACAACCTCAACGATATCACGCTCGACGAGGATTATGCATCCATGCTCGGCTATACCCAGCAGGAAATCCAAGACAATTTTCCTACCTATCTCGATACGCTCAAATCCAAGTTGGAAGAGGGTTCACGCGATGTGATGTCGGAGATGAAGACTTGGTACAATGGCTATTCATGGGATGGACTACACTTCGTTTACAACCCATTTTCCATCCTCAACTTGTTGAGCAAAAGACGCTTCCAAGATTATTGGTTTGCAACGGGGACACCCACGTTCTTGATGAAATTGATCCGGCAGGGGCGATACAGCATTTTCGATTTCGAAAATAAAGAAGTTTCCCTTCAGGCCTTCAACACTTTTGATTTCCAAGCAATGGAGATCAAGTCGCTCCTTTTTCAAACCGGTTATCTTACGATCAAGAAATACGACGAATTTGCCCAATCTGTAACGCTCGACTTCCCTAATAAGGAGGTTGCCAATGCCTTTTCCTTTCACCTGCTATCCGAATTCGCAGAAAAAAACAAGGAAAACACCGACAGCTTGATCCGGCGGATGAATGCTCAATTGAAAAACGGTGATGCAGGGGATTTTGTGGCAACAATTCAGGCACTCTTCGCCGGCATCGCCTATCCCATCCAACCCGCCGCCGACAGTGGGATCGAGCATTATGAAAAGTATTACCACACCATGTTTTATTTGGTGCTGCGGCTTCTAGGCTATGAGATCCAATCCGAAGTGATGACCCATACCGGCCGCATCGATGCTGTGATCACCGCCAATGGGCATATCTATATCGTCGAATTCAAGCTCGGTGACGCTGCATCCGCCATGGCGCAGATCAAAAGCAAGGGCTACCATCAGCAATATTTGGCTTCAGGAAAAAAGATCGTCTTGCTTGCGATAGGGTTTGATGTGCAGACGCGGAATGTTGGGGATTATTTGGTGGAGGAGCTAGGGTGAGGGGAGAGGCTTTTGCCAACAGTTAGCCCGCATTATTCACGAGTCCTAGGATATTGTGCATAAAAAATGGGCATAACCCGTTATATTTCAGCTGACTAAAGTAGAAAATTAACGAAAATGGCTATGCCCAATATTGAGGATCAATTTACGGCCTTTCGCCGTGGAAAACAAGAGGTCGTCTTTGACTTCCTGGGTGAGGACATCAGCAGTGACGGGGGCGTGCTGCTCCTGAGAAAGGCCGAACATAAAATGCACATCATCAAGGACTTGGCAGGATTGATCCCGGACGACAGGAATCCCTTGTACATCAAATACTCCTACGAGCACCTGCTGCGGCAGCGCGTGTTCCAGATGGCACTGGGCTATCAGGACTGC
>JANPHP010000079.1:0-9446 GCA_031424495.1 Bacteroidota bacterium
GAAAGGTTACCGGGAAAAACTGGATGCCATCCCTAACATTCCTAAGCATCGGCTATTGATAGGTCCCGCGAATAACTGGAAGCACTATGTCGGTGGAATCAATCGCATTGATGCACCCTACTCCGGGCAATATCGTATTCAGGTTCAAGCCAGTGGTCTGCGTCCACGAGATGGAAGCGTTCCGCACCTAGTGATCTATGACGTCAATTTGGACCGAACGCTGGCTGAGCAAGATATCGATGCCCCAGAAGCGAATCCAAAGGTCTACGAGTTTTCTGTGTGGCTTCCCAAGGGGCCGCATGACCTGGTGGTACGTAATGAATTGCCGGGCCACTCACCCTATGAACCTCACCAGCGAGGCGGGAATGTCGATTCGTTTACGTTACTGAAGAATGGTCGAGCACCATTTCTGGAAAAGGTGTCCGATGACCAGTTCAGGCCGTATGTCCCTCTTCTATTCCTGGATCGAGTTACTATCGAAGCCATTGTCGATCCATGGCCTCCTGAAGCGCAGAAGAGCATTTTCATAGATGGCGATTGTGATTCGAATCACCGCGAATTGATCGTGCGTAATTTTGCTGAACGAGCCTTTCGTCGGCCGTTGCGGAACGAAGAATTGGCCAAGTATGTAAAGATCGCTGTCGCGTCCGAACAGTCGGGGCTCTCCTTCGAAGAAAGCATTCGCGAAGCGCTGCTCGCGGTTCTATGTGCGCACGAGTTTCTTTTCTTGGTCGAAGGTTTCGGGGGCACGTTGCGGCAAGAACTAAATGACTATGAACTTGCATCGCGTTTATCCTACTTTCTATGGAGTACGGCTCCTGACAAGGCTTTGTTGTACGAAGCCAGATTGGGGAGCCTGAAAGAGAAAAAGGTCTTGTCCGCGCAGGTCGATCGAATGCTCAACGACCCAAGATCTCAACGATTCGCGGAAGACTTCTCGCGTCAGTGGTTGCGCCTCAATGAAGTCGGAAAGTTCCCACCGGACAAAAAACTCTATCCGTCCTACGATCCCGGTCTCCAGCGAAGCATGATCGCCGAATCGCAATCTTTCTTCGCCATGTTGCTGAAGGAGAACCGGCGGATCGAGGAGTTACTGGATTCCGATTGGACAATGGTCAACAATCGACTTGCAGTGCACTATGGGATTTCTGGTGTAGTCGATTTTCCCATGCAGCGAGTAAAGCTTTTAGCAGATCAGCATCGCGGCGGTTTACTCACTCAGGCCGCGATCTTAACAATGACATCTGACGGATTCCGACATCGTCCCGTGCATCGTGGAAAGTGGATCTCGGAAGTCATTTTGGGCATCGTCCCTCCTCCGCCGCCACCCAACGCTGGAACGATTCCGCCACCGACTGAAGGAGAAGTCAAAACGACACTTCGAGCCAAACTGGAACTGCATCGAAGCCAAGCTAGTTGTGCTGCATGCCACGAGCATATTGATCCCCTGGGATTACCTTTCGATAACTATGATGCGATTGGACGCTGGAGGACCGTCGAGGATACAATAAATGGCGCTGGGGATCCTCCCAAGATCGATGCTAGCGGTGCATTGGCCGATGGTCGAACATACTCGGGACCGGAAGAGTTCAAAAAGCTTTTGGTCGACGACCGTAAGCTACTAGCGCAAAACCTTACGCAACTGCTGGCTCAATATTCACTCCGCCGAACTCTCACGTTTACCGACAAGCAAAAGATCGCCGCGATCGTCCAAGCCAACGAAGAACAACGCTGGAAACTTCGCAGCTTGATCAAGGATCTTGTCATGAGCGATCTCTTCTTTTCGCGATGAACCTGCGTTTTAGCTCACTTTTTCTGCCCAAGCTTTACGGTGATTCAAACAATGAAATTTCATTCAAAACGTTGGAAGCTTTCCCGTCGTCATGTCCTGCGAGGAGTTGGCGTGACAATGGCACTCCCTCTTTTTCATGCGATGGATTCGACTTCTTGGGCGGCAGCTTCTCAGACAAATAATAAGCCTCGAAGAAGTGTCTTTGTGTACATTCCCAATGGCGTCAACATGGAAACTTGGCGGATGTCGAAGGCGGGAACGGACTACGAGTTGAGTGGTCCACTGAAGTCGCTTGAGAAACATCGGTCGAACTTCACGCCCATCTCGGGTCTTCATCATCCTGGAGCATTGAATCAGCAGCACGTCTGTGCTGATACTTGGTTGACCGCAGCACCGCTGACGAACGGCAGCGGGTCCGAGAAGTATCGCAATTCGATCTCTGTCGATCAATTGATTGCGGAGAAGACAGCCAGCGAAACGAGATTCTCGTCTTTGGAGCTTTCGATCGCCTCAGGTGTCGGCCAGCCTTACAACACAACCACCCTTGCATACTCGCGTGATGGTGCCCCACTTCCAGCGGAAGATAGCCCTAGGAGTATCTTCAATCGGCTATTCGGTGTCGACAGCGGTGGAATTAGCCAACAGCGAGCGAGACTCATGCGTCGACGCAGCATTCTGGATGCTGTGCTAAGTAGTGCAAGTGAGGTCCGCAAGCAACTTGGGCATGAAGACGTTTCGAAGTTGGATGAGTACCTCAATTCCGTTCGCGAAGTTGAGAAGCGAGTGGAACGATTGGATCATTGGTTGGACGTCCCAAAACCTCAAGTCGATGGTGAACGTTTCTTGCGGAATGTATCGCGTGAGCAAGCAGGTGATTTCTATCGAACCATGTATGACCTAATCGTCTTAGCTCTTCGCACCGATATGACACGGGTCATCACCTATGCCAGTGGTACGGAAGGGAATGCGCTGGCCATTCCAGAGCTAGGTATCAAGCAAACGCGACACGAACTATCGCACCATAATGAAGTAGCGGACGTGAAGGCGACTTTAACACGAAGCGATACGTTCCTGGTCGAACAGTTTTCGTATTTCTTAGATCAATTGAATAGCATCCAAGAAGAAGGTGAAACCCTTTTGGATCGAACGATGGTGTTATACGGTTCTGGGATGAGTTACGGTCATAGTCATGGAAACGCCAATCTTCCGATTCTTTTCGCAGGTGGCAAAGGATTGGGAATCAAGCACGGTCAGCACATCGATTACAACCTCTCGAAGATCGGTTCCTATGACAAACTGGATCACGGCAAGTTCCTGGGGCTTTGCTTCCAGCCCGCTGATCAAAAGGCTCGGCTCTCAAATCTGCTCCTGACAATGCTTCAAAAGATGGAAGTCGAAAGCGAATCATTCGTCGATAGCACCGGTCCCATTTCGGAGATTCTCGCTTGAACTTATCCAGCTGCTTCTGGGCATGCGTCCTCGCGTGCATTTCTATTGAGATCGCGTGCGGGCAAAGCGAATATCGCGTAGTTCCGCGTGCGTTGCGAACCAAGACAGGTCAGATTGTTCCACCGACCGAGTTTCCACCGGCTAACTCCGAACAACGTTTGTGGGGATGCCTGGTTTCACTGGATTCGATCAATCGCAAGGCGGTTTTTCGGTGGGAGATTCGCGATCGAATGGTTGAAGTCGATCTTCATCCCGCAGCGCCGCTCTTCTACCGCGGCGCGCCCGCAACTCTTGGCGATTTTCCTCCTCAAACGATGGTCGAGATCTGGGGCTATGGAGACGAACAGACTGATTTGCCTCGCAATGTCCTGCGACTGAGTGACGATTTTAGCGTTCAGAGCTTTGCTGGTCGCGGCTATCGTGTCGAATCGGTCGATATGAACAAACAAACCTTCACTGCCTCCGTAACGAAGCTTTCGCGGTCTTCGCCCCTCCTCTATCAACCGCAACTATCGGTAGGTAGCTCCTACGTTTCTGAGCCACATCCTTCACCGATTCGTTTCTCGTTTAACCAACAGACCGATTGGTATATGGGAGATCGGATCGCATCATCGCAGGACTTGGCGGTTGGACAAATCATTCAGGCGAACTTCTTGCGGCGATTTCATGAAGGACCGCCGTTAACAACGCGTTGCACCGAAGTTTGGCTGGATCAGGCTAGCCAAGACTTGGCGACCATGAACCAAATCGCTTCCTTTACTGACTATCTCCGCGATCATGGTTTTCCGCTTCGCGTTGACCAGTCCGAGGACGCAAAGAAGCTCGTGACTATGACTCTCCTGGAGACAGGATTAGAGTCCTTGCAAAAGGAATGGCAAACCGAGAAAAATTACGACTTGAGCGCTTCGACAACGGGGCTTCGCATGTGGGAGCCCAATGGAGGCCAAGCTGGTCCCGACCGGATGTTTGGAGTGTGGCTCAAGGAGAAGAAAGAAACCGCGATCGGATATGGTTGCGGCGGTGTCACACTAACATTCTCTGTTCCCATTCTCTACGAAGCTTACCGTCCAGGTACCATAGTCAAATTGTACCCCGCAGGTCATCCTGTCCCCATTCTTCCGATCGAAGAACGCATGCCCAAAGAATTTGATACGTTTCTGAGGCCCTAAGCAATCGGAAGGTGAGACCTCCCCAGGAAATTGAGCATCAAGAGATCATGACCTTACCTATCCTCAATCGTTTTACTCTGGCCGTTCTGTCGATCATTGCCAGTTCGGCTTCAAGCCTTGCCGGAGAATTCATCCAGCCGGATTCTCTAAAGCATCCCGGCCTATTTGTTTGGACGGATACGTGCAATGTGTGGGTTTTGAGAGAAGGTGATTCAGCAGTATTGATCAACTTGGGGGATGGTAGCATCCTGGAACATCTCGACCAAATCGGAGTGCGGTCGATCGATTGGATACTCTTCACCGATCATCATCGAGAACAATGCCAGGGGGCACCCAAGCTTGGGCTAGCCAAACTTGGCAAAGAGGAGATAGACGCCGCGAACGTGTCGGATTCGAGATTCGGAGATATCAAGATCGCGGCTCCAGAGGCCGAGCGAGATTTGTTCCAGACACCGATGAACTTTCGGAAGATGAAAGTTAGTCTCGGTGATGCCTTTACGATCCATGGTGCCAGCTATGTCCGACCGCCGATTCAGCCGATACGAATCGACCAAGGACTCTTACCTGGTCAGACTCTGAACTGGAAGAATCGTCACATCGATTGCATCGACAGCCAAGGGACCAGCCCAGGCGGTATGACGTATCGCCTTGTCGATGGTGGTAAGAAGTTCTACTTCACTGGCGATCTGATGCTGGACGGTGCCAAGATGCATGTTTGGTTTGATACCGAATGGGACTATGGCTTTGCGGCGGGGATTCATGCGCTCCAAAAGTCGGTGGGACAAATGATCCAAGAGTCGCCGGATTGGATGTTACCGTCGCATGGGCCACTCGTTCGGGATCCTAAGGCTCAGCTTCTCGCGTATCAAGAGAAACTGAATAAGGTTGAAGCTCTTTACGTAAGAGGATATGGAGTAGAAGCAGCATCCAATGCGTATCAGGACAAAGTTTCGACGCCGACTATGATTCCCGATTTGCATCAGGTGTCACCTCATTTATTCAAGTTCAAGAGGAAGAATTTTTGGCCAAACTTTTCGTTGATACTCGCGGATAGCGGGCGGGCGCTCTTGGCTGACTGTGGGCTCTTGGACCAGCAAATGTTGGAGCAAACGATCATTGCTATGCGGGAGCATTATGGACTGAAGTCGATCGATGCGGTGATTGTCTCACACATGCACGGTGATCATTTTCTCGAGGCTACGTTTGCTCGAGAAAAATGGGGAACGCAAGTTTGGGCGCTGGACCGAATGGTGGACAAAATGGAACATCCCGAGAGATTTGACTATTCGGCTCCCATTCAGGCCTATGGAAAAAAGGGAGCCGATGGTTCTTCGATTTCTGGAGTTCGAGTCGATCGAGCGTTCCGATCGGGTGAGTCCTTTGATTGGGAAGGGTATCACTTTACGATCGATTGGATGCCTGGCCAGACTGAGTTTGCGTTATGTCTCCAAGGAGAGATAGATGGTCGTCTGGTCGCCTTCACTGGGGATAATATCTTTGGTGACCCTGACGACGTAACTCAGACGGGGCATGAAGCGGTGGTCGCGCACAACAGTTCCATTTTGGAAGAAGGCTATATCTACGGATCCGAGTACCTCACGAAGCTAAAGCCCGATTTGCTGATGGGGGGGCATTCATTCGTGATGGATCGGCCTAGCGAATTCATCGAACGCTATCGAAAATGGTCTTATCAAATGCGAGATGCACTGAAAGATCTTAGTTCACAGGCAGACTATCGATACTGGTACGATCCGTTTTGGGTACGAGCGGAACCGTATCGCGCGTTTGTGAAGGCCGGGCAGTCGACGGAAATAGAGCTGGAGATTCGCAATTTTCAACCCGAAGTGCAAGCTCATCGAATCCGAATTCACACACCGCCTGGTTTGACGGCTCAGCCAGATTTCCTCGAAGGAGAGCTGCCACCCGAAAGTCGGCGAACCTTCTCGTTAAGCATTTCTGCTTCCTCGGAAGCGTCGAGCGGAGTCAATATCATCGGCTTGGATGTTACTCGCGATGGCAAACGCTTTGGAGAGTTATTCGATGCTGTGATCGAAGTGCAACCCTAGCCGTGATCGGCCCCGAGCACAGAGTAAGTCGTTATCCCTGCAGGGTCATCGTCAGAGAGACCTGCCAACAATCCTGGTCCGAGTACGGCTAGGAAAGAGGCCAATGCTCCTGCCCCAGCATTCCTCAACTTTACAAATTTGGCTATCGCGCCGCGCCAACGATGCGAAATGGGAGGTCGCTTGCGAGCTTGATGTTGAGAATTCATTTTTTCTGGAATACCGATCTGATCAATTCTTTTATCGTTAGGACGACAAGACGGCAGCTCTCATTTGTGTGTTGTGGGGGCTTTCCCAAAAACTCGATGAATATGGTGTTCTTCGCCGTAAACCGTAACGACATCTCCGACTCGAAGAACGGTGTCGGCGCTGGGGATTCCTAGATGATCTTTACCATTCGACCTGATAGACAGTATGATCACGCCACGGTCCCATGGTCTCGATTGCCTCAATGTTTGATTCGAGATTTCTGAGTCGTCTAAGATTTCCATTTCTGAGATCACGTAACCGTGCTGAATACGAAGAAGCAGTTCGTAGTCCATGACTCGAACCAAGCCGGTCTTCTCCAGGGTACGTTGAATCGTTCTGTCGATAGCTCTTTGCACCCAACCCACACTTGTCAGATACAAAAGCAACGAAAGCCCACAACGAGGCCTCCAACGATCAATAACGGTCGAAAGCCACTGGAGTTCTGGACCATAGTCGCAATTAGCGTTGCAGCAGCCGACGTAACTCCAATGTTTCCTGCGAGAATCAAGTCGCGAATGATGCGTCGACGAACTGGATGATTCACAACCATCTCGGCTTCGCGCGTCGTGAAACCGACGCCGAAGAATGCCGAATAGCTTTGAAAGCTGTCCGCATCCCAACTCAGTCCCGTCATCATCAAAGCGGTAGATCCAGCTCGCACCGCCAAAAGTGAAACCATCGAAATAACCAAGAGCGAGACGATAGCTGCCATTTAAACACTCAACCCTTATTCAAGAGGCCCGCACAAGGTTGTTCGTGCAATTTCAGGCATAGTCTAGAATACTGACTCCAAAGGGGTCAGGCCTCTTTGCGGTGCTTGAGCGACAAGTTAAGCTATATGCTCTCGTTTTTTTCCTACGGAGCGCAGCGATGCCTAGACCACCCCGGGCCGATGAGGCAGGCGGACTCTATCACGCCTTGAATCGCGGAAATTTGAGGGCCGACATCTTCAAGAAGGAATCTGACTTCATCGCATTCGAAAAACTTTTGCATGAAGGACTACAACGCTATCAAGTTGAACTTTTTAGTTACCAACTGATGTCCAATCACTTTCACCTCGTTCTACGTCCGTTGGTTGATGGCGAGATGAGCCGATTTATGGGCTGGATTGCTGGTACACATACGATGCGATATCACGCGCACCACCAGACCAGTGGGCAGGGGCATGTTTATCAGCAACGGTACAAGAGCTTTCCGATTCAAGACGACGATCACTTCTATATTGTCTGTCGATACGTGGAGCGAAACGCTATGCGAGCGGGGCTCGTTGATCGGGCGGAAGACTGGCGTTGGGGGTCATTGTGGCGCTGGCTGCAAAAACCGGAGCCTACACCGAAGATATTGTCGAAATGGCCGCTTCCTAGGTTGCCAAAGTGGGCGGATCGGGTCAATGAACCACAAACAAAACAGGAGCTTGAAGCTGTCCGCATATCGGCTCAGCGCGGCCGTCCGTTGGGAGACGAGAGCTGGGTTAAATCCATTGTCCGACGGCTCCATTTGGAGTCAACCATTCGTCCTCGTGGTCGCCAACAAGTTCATCCCAAGCGTTAAGAAAGTAACAAAGGAACGAACCAGAAATGATCGGACAAAAAATGAGCCGGATGAAAGCATCTGAGACCTCGGCACATGCCATGTGGAAACATATTGTCTTGTTGTTATTGCCCTTTGTGACATGGGCTTCATTCATATCAAGTACTGCATGCGGGCATGATGGACATGACAGTGGGACTGGAGATTCGAGCGTGCGCGTTTGGACCTTTAGCGATACTGGGACGCATATCCATGCATCCTACGTTGCAAGTTCGGATGAAAAGGTTCAAGTTCGACGCAGCGATGGCAAGGTTTTATCACTCGAAATTGCGAAGCTGACCGCGTTCGACCAGAAATGGATCGACCAGAAGGTTAACCAAATACGGGCGCTGAACGAAGCGCATTCGAAACCGTTACTGCATTCGAAGCTTGTTACCATCAACGCTGAGAATAAACCTGCCATCGCTGATTCTTTCGAGCCATTTGCTAAGCTAAATGCGCTTAAGCATCGACAAGATGCTCGATTCTTTTACGTTGAATCGAATTCGATGCCCGATCACAAGATGATGGTCGGTATCACTGCTTGGCAACAGCAGGTGCCGCTACCACAACCCTACTTTGGAGACAACGCTTGGCGCATTCCGCTCGAGCCCATTGTCGCCAAGAACCCACTCTCAGCTAAATCCCACTTCTTTCGCGGGGCAATCGCTCTGGCGGCCAATGGTGTTCCAATCTTCAATCCGATCAAGAATGATGGCCGCACTGATACGTTGCTTGCAGGCGAGCTAGACGAGTTCGGCGGTCACTGTGGCCGAGGTGATGACTACCATTACCACATCGCACCAACGCACTTGCAAGAGATCGTTGGTAAAGACAAACCGGTTGCCTATGCACTCGATGGATACGCGATTTACGGTTACACGGAGCCAGATGGTTCAAAGACTGAAGGACTCGACCCATTCAATGGCCACACGACACCAGGACTTGGTTATCACTACCATGCAACCAAGACCTCTCCCTATCTCAATGGCGGGTTCCATGGTGAAGTCGTTGAACGTGACGGTCAAGTCGATCCGCAACCGCGAGCCGGTGGAGTGCGAGAGGCGCTTCCGCCGCTTCGAGGCGCCAAGATCACTGGCTTCGAATCCAAAGACAACAAGAGCTTTAGCCTCAAATTCGAAGTTGGCCGCGAGA
>JANPHP010000080.1:0-7975 GCA_031424495.1 Bacteroidota bacterium
AGTTAGGAGTTAGGAGTTAGAAGTTAGCAGTTTGGGTAGGATCAGTTCTGCTTTCAACTGTTGTGTGGTGCAAGCGCCTGCACTGCAAAAAGCGATGGCACGCCGTTCAACTCTGAACCGCCTCAGCGTGTGTCCTGCTGATGTAGTGGGGGCCACAGCCCTGAACTTCACCACTCAATTATTCATGATTGACTATCAATTCTTCATCATAATCGACCATCAAAGCTGGGCTGAGGAGCACATTGGCTTCGATTGCTTTTGCCGTCGGCGTATTGGCGATGCCGCCTTGGGCGGTTTCTTTGTAGCGGTCCTCCATGCTCTCACCGACTTCGGCCATGGCGTCGATGACTTCATCGACGGGAATGATGCTGCGATCGCCTGCCAGCGACATCTGCGCGGATGCAAATGCAATCACCGCACCTGAGCCATTGCGCTTCACGCAAGGCACTTCGACCAAGCCTGCGACAGGGTCGCAGATGAGTCCGAGCATGTTCATGATCGTGATCGCGACTGCGTCAAAGACTTCGTCGATCGATCCGCCCAGACAATAGACGATCGCTCCCGCCCCCATTGCTGCAGCGGTCCCGGTCTCCGCTTGGCATCCGCCGACGGCGCCTGCGATAGACGCCCGCCGCTCGATCACCAAGGCAATACCTGCCGCAACGAGCATTCCTTCATATACAATCTGATTGGGCAGCTTGTGCAGCTCTTGCAGCGTCGTGAGCACGCCCGGCATGATGCCCGACGCGCCTGCCGTTGGGGCCGCGACCACGCGCCCCATGCAGGAATTGACTTCCTTGGCGGCGATGCTGTAAGCGAGCAGCTTCTGAAAATTTTCGCCGAGTACCGAGACCTTGGCGTTCATGACTTTTTTGCCCCCGTTGTCGATCATGCCGCTCACGCTGCGCATGTCGTGCTCGAGTCCGGTGCGCACTGCGTCTTGCATGACTGCGTGCGCTTGTGCGATGCGAGCCCAAATCTGCTCCTCCTCCCCTTCTTTCTCACGAATTTCATATTCCAATACAGGTCGCCACATCGGGATATCCTGATCGGCCACGGCTGAGCGCCATTCGGCAAAGCTGTCAAAAAGTACGTTCATCGTTGTGTGAGGATCATGAGTGGCGAAGAATAAATGGCTTTGGCGCGACCTTCCTTTTGCAATGGACGCACGCGCAGCGTATACCGACCACTGTGCAAAAAGGAGTAGTCGTCGGCACGCGTAAATCGGAATACATTGTAAAAGGCGGCGACATCGAGCGCGCGGCTCCAAACGATCCGTCCAGCATTGTCCACGACGTCCATCATGCCCTGCCAAGCAAACTCACCATTGTCGATGGCCAAGCTGAAATGATCCATGGCGGGATTGGGATAGATCTCGATGCTGTCTTGGATGAGCGCGATCATGCGGGGCACGCCCGGCAATGTCTGCCCTGTGAGCAGACGATGTGCCTCGGGCGCATTGGGAATGCCGTAGCCATAGACCGTGTCGGGCGCCGCGTAGCGGTCAGCAGAACGGATGATGGCATCATACAATTGCATATTGGTGATGCCGGGGGCGCTCTGGAGAATGCAGGCCGCCATGCCCGAGGCGACCGGGCAACTGAAGCTCGTGCCATTGCCTTGTGAGAGGACGCCTGTGTTGCGGATGAAGCTGCAACCCTCGCCCATCGCTGAGATGTCGGGCTTGATGCGGCCGTCGTAGCTCGGGCCGCGCGCACTGAATCCCGCGATGACACGCTGCGCATTCACAGCGCCGATAGAGATCACGCTGTCGCCATCCGACGGGGCGAGCATTTTGTTGAGGCCATCGTTGCCAGCGCTGTTCACGACCACGATGCCCTTGGCAGCAGCCAAGTCGGCGGCGATGGTGATGATCGTGGTATTGCCATCAAAATCTGCGTAGGTATAACTCGCACTGTCCAAAGTACTGTAGCCCAAGGATGTCGAGAACAAATCAGCCCCAATCGAGTCTGCATATTCCATCGCTGCGACCCAATTGTCCTCCTCTTGATGGGTTTCAGAAGCATCGTTTTCGGTGTGGCAGAGAATGAAGGATGCGCCATGGGCCGAGCCCGCAAACCAGTAGGCGGTCTCATCATTCGTCTCGCCCCAGCCCGCAAGGATGCTCAGGGTCCACTGACCGTGGTCGCCTTGATTGAAGACATTGTCCTCATGGTTTACAAAGTCTCGCGTGGCGACCAAACGATCGCTTTGGATCAGGTGGCGCAGATAGGGATTCTTGTCTGCATCACGATAGCCATTGTCCATCATCGAGATCAGGATGCCGTGGCCATTGTAGCCATTTTTGTGGAGCAGGTCCAGGCCCAGCATTTGGATTTGCGCCTGCGAATAGCCCGCAGAGTAACCGCCCTTGGCCGCTATCGGCGAGACATCGTCCATCACCAGCCTTACCTTGGGGATGCGTTTGACCTCCTTTACATAAGGTAGCAGCGCGACCTTGGCGGCCGTGGCATCATCCATCCGCACCGAGACGGCGTTGAGCCACTTGGAGGGATACAATAGGGCTGCGCCAGCACCTGCGACGCCTTGAGCATAACTAGCCTGGATCGGAAAATCGCTGAAATGCAGGGCGATTCCCATTCTCTCGCGCCGATCGATCGACCGTTGCGCCAAGAAGTCATGGGCATCAATGCCGCTCAACTCGCCCTTGTCTTTGAACATCACCCAAAATTTGTCGGTTGGCGCCTGGGCATGGACAGCGGTTCCACCAAAAGACAGCAGCAAGAGCAAAAGGAACAATGACGTCATTTTCATCGGGCTAAAGATAAGGAAAAAGATGGCTCACAAGAAGGTTTCGCAGTAGCTTGGTCAACTTGCTGGCTCGATCTTGCTTTTCCGAAAAAGGTGTCTCAATGTATGGCAAAGGCGATCTATCGTAAAATAGGCTTGTTCGTTCACCTCTAAAGGCTTATCTTACCTCCATGAAACAATCATTGACAATCGCCTTGCTGCTAACGCTTGGACTTTGGGTTGCAGCCTATTCCCAACAGCCTATCCCGCTCATTCACTCCACACAATTCTCCATCGGCGTCAATCACATCGATCGCAATATACGGCTTGATCAGTCCCTTCAATTGGGTCGGCACCGCTTGAGCTTAGGTGCAAAGTACAATCTTTGGTGGAAACCGATCGACGATAGCCAATTGCTCTTACGAGAGCGGGCACTTGCGCTCAAGCCCAGTCAGAGATTTGGCTTGCAAGCAGCCTATTCATTTGATTTTTACACACTTCCAAAGGGAGTTGTTGTTTTTTGTTTCGCCGACCTTCAATGGTCTACGACAGGATTATGGATATATCAACACGAATATTTGGGTGATTTTTTTGTACCGAGATTCCAAAATGTTTACCCTGTGTACGCCCAGATCAATGGCCACACACACAACACTAATATATTGGAGCAAAATATCGGTGCTGGTTTTCGTTACCCGATCTCCAAAAGACTTGAATTGATCGAAATGACAGGGGTAGGAATCGCAATGGCTTCGATCAAAGGCTTCCCGAATGCTGGAGATCAAACACTTGCAAGGGAATTTATTTTCCCATTTTTACGTGTGGGCCTCGTCTACAATTGGACCACTCATCATACCGAACTTGGCAAATGAAATCAAATACATCCAAACTTCTCCGATCGCTTGCTTTGCTTCTGGCAGCAATGATTTTCCTATGCAACTTTGCATCGTCTCAGAGTAAGCTTACCGAAAAACGAATAGAACTTTCTGTGGGCATGAATCATTCATCCAAAAATATGAGGTTGGATCAGTGGTTAACTTTTGGGAAACATCGCTTAAAAGTCGGGATTACTTGCATACTAAAAGTCAAGTCGCGGGATGTAGTTTTTTCCTATCGCAATCGAGCGTTTCCACAGAGGTTTGGTGAATACTTCGGGCCAAACCTCGGCTACAATTTCGATTTCCTGAAAACTAAAAGCGACTTCCGGCTATATGGATTTGTGGACATGCAGCTTTCAAGACCTTCGTTTCTACAACGGTATTATTATCCGATTGATGTCTACTACCTTCTTCCAAACGGTAATACCTGGCTACCCACTGCTTACGACGTTCAAGTATTGCCGCCACAGCTGATATTGGAATCGAATGTCGGGATCGGCTGCACACTCCCCCTGACCGACCGTCTCCAACTCAACCAAATGGCTGGTGTAGGGATATTTCTTACCAAAAGGCCGTTCCAATTCAACAATTCTTGGTTTGATTTTGAAGGGATCCTCCCTTTCCTCAGAATCGGTGTTACCTGGCGCTGGGGCAAGTAGGAGAAATATAAAAAATGCATCAAAAGCGTCTGCTGCTCGAATTTCTTCAAAGGTGTGCGGCTACAATTCCACAAAAAAAGAGGCCAAGAACACGAAATCCTTGGCCTCTGGCACTTTGGCGACATTCGTCGCCGCCGTCAAATCCTATTTCTTGGCATCCTTGGCATCCAGCACAAATTTGTACACGATGCCCGCAAGCGCTGCGCCGACGATTGGCGCGAGCCAAAACAGCCACAGTTGCTCCAAGGCGGGACCGCCAGCAATGATCGCCGCGGCTGTGCTGCGGGCTGGATTCACCGATGTATTGGTGACGGGGATGCTCACAAGGTGAATGAGCGTCAATCCCAAACCGATGACCAAACCGCCGAAACCGGAGGGTGCCTTGGCGTGGGTAGCGCCCAAAATGATCATCAAAAAGATGAAGGTCATGACGACCTCAGTAATGAGGCAGGCCATCATGCTGTAGTGACCTGGGGAATGGTCCCCATACCCGTTGGAGGCAAAGCCGCCGATCTCGAAGCCCGGCTTGCCGCTGGCAATCAGGTAAAGGACCGTGGCCCCCGCAAAACCGCCAAACAACTGCGCACCGATATAAGCAGGCAATTCCTTGGCATCAAAGCGACCGCCCAACCACAGGCCGATGGAGACGGCTGGATTAAAATGACCACCTGAAATATGCCCCACCATATAGGCCATCGAGACCACCGTGAGCCCAAAGGCGAGGGATACTCCGACAAAGCCGATCCCGGCTCCTGGGAAGTTGCAAGCCAAGACAGCGCTACCGCAGCCGCCCAAAACCAACCAAAACGTACCGATAAACTCTGCAAGAACTTTTTTCATTGCTTTAATCTTGAATTTAAACTGATGTAAGAGCCTACTCCGATGAGCAAGCTTCGCTGGAACCAATACTACAAATTGGCAGGAAATTTACAAACTGCGGTGGGCTACTAATCGATGGCTGAACTTACATGCTCGACGGGCAGAGCTAAAAAAGCGATGACCGCGATGTTTGTTCATCGCGGCCATTGCCTACCATTATCGGGGGACTCAGAGCTTGCCTTTGACGACCCACTCGCCCTTTTCATTCAACTTGATGATGAAAACATAGTAGTCGCTCATGCCAGTGAGCAATATCTTCTTTTCCAATACAGGAATTGATTTGTCTTCAAAGACGATCTTGACGCGTTGCACGGAGCTGTAGGGAGACTTGAGCTCAACGGTGATGTCGTTGGCGGCGGTCGTGTTCTGCTGCTCGCCATCGAGGTAGGCGATGAAGGCTTCGCCTTTTTCGGTGCGGAAGCCGATTTTATCTTTTTTGAGGGGAACTGGCGCAGGAGCAGGCTCTGGCTTGGCCTTGGGTTCTGGCTCAGCACGTGGCGTTGGCGCCGGTTTGGGTTCAGCCTTTGGTTTGGCAGCTCGGGGCGCTGGGGCAAAATCCTCATCCTCATCTCCACCAATGAAGTCGCGCAGCTCGTCGCGGTTCAAGCTCATTTCGAGGACAGGGCTCACCTCCACCAAATACATACCTTGGTTGGCGCAGTTTTGATAACCTTTTTTGGCCAGTTCCAAGCGGGTAGATTCAAAGGTAATCAGAGAGATGAGCTCATGAGCCTGTCCTGCATCGTAGCAATTGCCGGAAAAGAATCGCTTGATGACATCAGCTTTGCTGTTGTCAAAGCTCTCACTGGTGACTGTCTTCTTGTATTTGGCAAAGTCATCGGCAGCCATCGGGAAGCATTTGTAACCTGGCTTCAAGGCTGGCTCTGGGCTTGGGGCCGGAGCTTCGACGGCTTTTACACTGCCGCTATTGCCGCCACTATTGTTACCGCCGCCACCGTTGCTATTGCCGCTGCTCACGCTGGCATTGCCACCACTGTTGCCGCCGCCAGTGCTGAATGTGAGTCCCCAAGCCTCGGCAAACATGCCTGCCGGAATGCCCATTTCATTGAATACATCCTCAAATTTGAGTTCGCCATAGTTGTTGTCATTGAGCGTGACCCAACCTTTAACATCCCAAGTCTTGGATCCATTGTTGGTTTGTACCGAGCCATAGACGTCGATGGCGGGGGTGGGCAATGTACTGGCATTGATCGTGACATTGCCCGCAGCATCGGTCCTACCCTTGCCGAGCGTCATGTCACCGACCTTGATGGTGATGTCGTTGTTGGCGACGCCCTTGCCGTTGTAGGTGATCTTGAGTTGCACGTTGACAGCAGCGGCTCGTGGAGCCCAGCAAAACAGCATTGCTGTGAGCAGCAAATAGATAGGGGTGTAGATTCTCTTTTTCATCTCTGGTATTTTTGGGGGACGGCAATTCAAAATCTGTTCCAAAATCAATGAAGCGCTGGCAAAAATCAGAAACAAATTGAGATTTTTCATCTGCCTCAAAATCTTTGCGCCTCGACGCGTGATTCTCCGCCACAGTTTCCCGTGAATTCCCTAAATTGCAGCCGCATTTTTTATTGCTAGCAATTCATGTTTGAAAATCTAAGTTCCAAGATAGAGCGTGCGTTTAAGACGCTGAAGGGCTCCCACAAGATCACTGAACTCAACATCGCTGAGATGATGAAGGAAATCCGCCGTGCTTTGGTGGATGCCGACGTGAACTACAAGGTGGCCAAGGATTTCACGAACGACGTGAAAGAGAAGGCCTTGGGTCAGGATATCTTGATCTCTGTCTCCCCTAGTCAGTTGATGGTGAAGATCGTGCACGACGAGCTCACCAAGCTGATGGGCAGCAAGGGCGAAGACATCAAATTCAACAACAAGCCGCCGTCGGTGATTTTGATTGCAGGTCTGCAAGGCTCTGGCAAGACGACATTTACCGGCAAGCTCGCCAAATACCTCAAAGGCAAGGGCCGCAGCCCACTCGTCGTGGCCTGCGACGTTTATCGCCCTGCGGCTATCGATCAGCTCACCGTGCTCTCTGAGCAGGTCGGCGTCGATATTTATAAGGAGATCGGCAGCGTCGATGCGGTCTCGATCGCCCGCAACGCGATCGAGTACGCCCGCAAAAACGGCAAAGACACGGTCATCGTGGACACCGCCGGTCGCTTGGCAGTCGATGAAAAGATGATGAGCGAGATCGCAGCCGTCAAGGCAGCCATTTCGCCAGACGAGATTTTGTTCGTGGTCGACGCCATGACCGGCCAAGACGCCGTCAATACCGCCAAGACCTTTAACGAGCGCCTCGACTTTGATGGCGTGGTGCTCACGAAACTCGACGGCGACACCCGTGGTGGTGCCGCGATCTCGATTCGCTCGGTGGTCGAGAAGCCGATCAAGTTTATCTCCTCGGGTGAGAAAATGGACGCGCTCGACCGCTTCTACCCAGAGCGTATGGCGTCCAGGATCTTGGGCATGGGCGACGTGGTCACCCTCGTGGAACGTGCACAGGAGCAGTTTGACGAAGAGGAAAGCGCACGCTTGCAAGCCAAGATGCGCAAAAATCAGTTTGATTTTGACGACTTCTTGAAGCAGCTCGCCACGATCAAAAAGATGGGCAATATGAAGGATCTGCTCGGCATGATCCCCGGTGTGGGCAAAATGCTCAAGGACGCCGACATCCCTGATGATGCCTTCAAGCACATCGAGGCCATGATCTTGTCCATGAACAAGGAAGAGCGCGCCAACCCTGCGCTCATCAGCGGCAGCCGCCGCCAACGCATCGCCAACGGCAGCGGTACG
>JANPHP010000081.1:0-8039 GCA_031424495.1 Bacteroidota bacterium
GGGGCCAAAAAGACAAGCATAATGTTGGAGCTTATTGGAGTTTCATACCTTAATACAAAATTGTTCAGCGCAATCATCCACAGATTAACGGATTACAGGCTCGCCTGCCATTTCGTTGGCTATAAATAGAAGATTGGAAAATATTTATATTCCTGATTACCGTTCTGCCAATCTAACAAATCCATAAATGATCTCTCCCAACAATTTTGCAAACTGTACTGCTTCATTCTTAGTGGGATGACTTGGCTTCCACCAATGCATCTCGCATAGATTTTACTTCGTCGTGTTCAGCTTTGATTGATGCATGTTGTGCGTTAATCATGTTTTGCTGTTTTGCATTTAAATGTTCTAAATCATTTTTCAATGCTTTTTCATAGGTGTGCATAGCAATGTCCTCACCATATTCGCATGAGTTCAGAATGGCTTTGCGATCTTTGCCCGTGAGTGCTGCTTTTACATCCATCCAAACACGGAAGAATTTTCCTGATGTCATGGTCCCTTCGGCTGGTTTGCCGCCCAATTTCGAAACTTCAGAAACTAGTTCTTGTTTGCATTTTTGGCTGGTTGCAGAGAACTTTGCAAACAAGGTTTTTAAGTCTTTTTCTTCGGTTTCTTCTGATGCTGTTTGGTAACCTTCAATTCTATCATTGTTGATAGTGATGAGCGTGTTTAGCACATCAATTGTTTTTTCATTTTCCATTTTTACCTTTTATTTAATTATTAATAGAAATAATGCTTGTCGGGAACTCGGCCAGTAGGCCAAATCCTATGTCATTTCGACCGGAGTTTTTTGGTATTTGCAAGGCTCTGGAAGAGCCGCGGCAAATGCCAAAAAACGTAGCGGAGAAATCTTGCGCCTATCGATACACCTGCTGCTAAATGGCCCTTCTGATGCGGCTCTCCTGGTGGGAATCGGAAATCGGAGCTTTCAAGCAGGAGGTGTATCTGGCAGCGCTAGATTTCTCCGCTACGTGATCGGCTCGCTTCGCTCCCTCGATCACTCCGGTCGAAATGACAAACCTTATCAGTACTTACTGGTAAAGTAGCCGATAAGCATAATAGAAATTATTGATGAAATTTAGCTTATACAGTCAACTCCCCTTGGTTGCCCGTAACCAAATTTTTCCCGGTTGCTACGGATGCAATCAATTTCAGGAAGTTTGTCATTTTGTTTCCGTCAGTGTCCCAATAATAAGCTGTTGTCGGTTTTACCTTGATGATAGAAATGTTAGGGTCATCTTTTCCATCAGGGAACCATATTTTAACCATTGCAGTCCAGAGTTCATCAATTTTACTTTTATCCATGATTATTTCCGCTTCTCCATTTACTACCAAATAACTACTCTTGCCAGGATGAGAGAAGAATAATTGGACATTTTTGTCTCGGGCTATTTCTTTGTTTTTGTCACTATTCTTTTCGCTGAAAAACCAAAGATTTCCCTGTTCATCAACCTTTTGTGCTCCCATTGGTCGGCAAGTAGAGCCATCATCTGTTTTTAGATTGGTGCAGAATAAACAAATATTTATTTCATCAACCAAACTATTCAGTTTCTCAATGGCTTCTTTGTTGCCCAAATTTTCGGTGCCGCTCATTTTATTTTTATTTATTTGAAGTTTAAATTTTACTGGTGACCCAGTTTAGAAAACTTCAAAAGTGATGCCTTTATTTAAGGTAAGTATTACATGATTTTTGAAAAAGGTTGCATAACTCACTTCTCTATTTAATTGGAACCAAAAACCACTCCAATTATTTTGATTGAATAACAGAAGGGTTGCTCTTTTACATATTAAGTGGGAAGTGTAGCTTAGGAAAAATGATTCCTGAGAAGCTCTTATTTGCTGTTCCTGCCAAGAACGCCGCATCAAAAGGGCCATTCAGTAGGAGATGTATTGATAGGCGCAAAACCGCACATTGTGCGGGACACGGCCACATTCGTTCCGCTCAGCATGACAATCTGATGCAACGCTCAATTGAGAATTGTCAATTGTCAATTGTCAATTGAACTCAAATCTCCCCCAAGCCCATCAACCGCCTCCTAGCCACCACAGTCGCCGGCCCAAACCAAAGCCGCTTCCAAGACCTGCGCTCCCGCGCTTGCGCGAGGCGGTAGCGCTTGTGCACATACCTGTGTAAGCGCTTGTAAAACTCGGGTGAATAGGTATTCTTGAACATCAAGGCCAGCTCGTCTGAGTCTGTCCAGTTGCTTTTGGTGGCCAATTCTGACTTTACTTTTTCGTAGAAGCCTGTGCCGGGTAGGGGGTAGGAGACACTCGCGCCGATGTCGTCGGGCATGGTCTCCAGGAGCATCGCGATCGTGGCCTCGATGTCGGCCCAGGTCTCGCCGAGGTAACCGAATTGGAGGAAAAATGCTGCGCGGATGCCGTGTTGTTTGAGCATGGCGCGCGCTTGTTTGATTTCGGCGACGGTGATGCCTTTGTCCATGGCGTCGAGCACTTTTTGCGAGCCGCTCTCCGCGCCGATCCAGACTTCGTTGCAGCCCGCCTCTGCGAGTGCGGCGACGGTGTCGCTTTGCAGCAGCAAGTCTGCGCGGCTCTGTATTTTGAAGGGGATTTTGATGCCCCGCTGCTTCATTTCTTTGCTGAATTCCTGCACCCAGCCGGGTTTCAGCCCAAATATATCGTCTGCAAACCAAATATGTTGCGCCCCGAAATGCTTGACCAAATAAGCCAATTCCTCCGCCTTCGCCGCCGGACTGTGGCTGTTGTAACGGTTGCCATAAATGGGCTTGGCGCACCAATTGCATTTGTAGGGACAGCCGCGCGTGGTGGCCATATTGATGCTGAAATAACCATGTTTTTTCCAGGCATCTTGATAGGGCGCAATCGTGATGAGGTCCCAAGCGGGCGCGGGCAGGCTGTCCAAGTCCTTGATCACTTGCCTTTTGCCGCTGAGCACGGTCTGCCCATTTTCCCGATAGGCCAAACATAATATTTTGCTGAAATCACTTTGCCCAGCTTCGATACAATTCGCCAATTCAAGCAATGCGGCCTCGCCCTCGCCCAAGATGACAGCATCGGCCCCGGCGTCCAAATATTTTTCATAATGGTCGGTGCTGTCGCTGCTGCACACAACGACTTTTGCACCTGTGGCCTTCGCCATTTTGCTCATTTCCAATGCGGCATCGCGCATATTGGTGAGGCACATTTTGGTGAGGTAATTGAAGCCGTCATCATAAATCACGAGCAATTGCGGCTTGTGCGCTGCCAATTCAGGCGCGAGCTCTGCTGCAGAATGCGCAAACATTACGTCGTGCAATGCCACTTCCCAGCCCGCTGTGCGCAATACTGAGGCGGCATAGATTGTACCCAGCGGTGGATAGGGCGTTTGCTGCCGCCACTGCTTGGGGTCAAAGCGCAGAAAATAGCTATGCGTGAAGAGGGCTTTCATGGCTTAGATGTGATATTGAACAGCAGGGAATGCAAAGAAATTGGCCGCTCTACGTTTTTTGCATTCGCATTGGTGAACCATTCCGTCCCGATATACCGTGGACTTGCATCCGCCGCCGGAGGCGGGTTTTTGATATCCTTGTGGCCGGAGGGCACAGGCTCTTTTGGGTAATATTTCATGCAGGCGCCCCCGCATCATAAGGTAATTTGCCGCCTAATCTTTGCTCCAATTCCTGCTGTTTGGATTGCAGCTTTCCGATCACGCGGTCTTGAAAGGCGCTCGGATGGTGCTTGCTCACATATTTGCGGCTGCGCATCGCAACCTCAAAACGATCGGGCCCAATATTTTGGAATTTGGCATGCCAGCGCTTGATGGTTAGCCGCATGCAACGCGCATCTAGCCATTCTCCCAAGCTGCCTTTGAGTAACCATTCTCCCATCCGCCCCCAAATACCCCGCTTGATTTCAGCACAATTTTCGATGCAACGCAGTCCGTGGTTGGGATAATAGTTATCTGCCCAGCCATTTGCTGCGCGAAATTCCTTGTAAAGCGCCGGATTGTGCGTTGGCAGCAAGTAAGCGACTTCGGTGGCTGTGAAAATGTTTTTGTCCTCGATCTCCAGGTGATCGGTGTCGATGAAGTAGTTGAGGCAAAAATCCTTGTGCGAATTGAAGAGGAATATTTTTTTGAAGGCGATGAGAAGCGTGCGCGCGACCCAAAGCCTGCCAGGTGTGGTGACGATGAAAAAATCGATGTCGCTACCTTCTTCCATGTAGTTTTTGGACAGCGAGCCCGAGATCATGACGGCTTGCACGTAGGGAAATGCGGCCACGAGCCGGCTGCGTTGCAATGCACGGTGCATGCGTTTGCCCGCGAGGGCATTGCCGCGTTGTCGACGCTCGGCATAACTAGGGCTAGCTGGAATCTGGTAAAAATCGCCGTTGCGGTGAATGAGTGCATGTGCGCACAGCATCTGCAGGGTTTCTGTGAGCAATTCGGGTTTGATACCACGCTGCGGATGCAATTTGGCAAGTTCAGTAGCCGTGAGCGGATACTGGAAAATGTCGAAGTAGAGCAGGCTCTTCAACACACCAGCCTCGACCAGAGACAGTTGCAAGGGCAATGGGGCAACCGGTGATTCTTCCTTCATTTCTCTCGTGGGGCGAGACTGTGCCGGCCGCACCCCAAGCAAATTCATAGTTGATTCTCATTGCAAGATAGGGCAGTTTTTGTAGAATTTGCAGCATTTCCTGAATTCAATTTGCAATAAACCGTGTGTTGCAACACGCAATGGGCAAATTGGGATGTATTTTCATTGATAGGCAATGTAGCGCGGAGCGCCCTAGCGGTCATCCCGAGCGGAGCGAAGCGCAGCCGAGGGATCTTGAGCACAGATACACCTCCAACACAGCAGCCCTACAATCCGCTGAACATCGCAAGACCGCATTCCCCCAATACCGTCACCACCTTATTCGGAAATAACCCCACCACCGCATCAGGAAACACCACCTGCTCTAGGGCAATCGCATGAAAACAATTTGCGGCCCGCGGCCTCTGGCCGCTGGGCCATCCGACGCGAGCCTCTGGCGAGACAGGCCGGTTTTGTAAATTGATCCGTTTGATTTGACCTTATCAACGCTCGCCAGAGGCTCGTGTCGGATCAGCGTTCGGCCAGAGGCCGCCGCTCGCAGTTTTCATGCGATCGCCCTACCTCCACCCCACGCAGAAAATTCCATCCCACCACTTTTTTCCGTTCCTTTGCGAACCAATCCATTGATCATGAGACAAATTGGACAAATCTGGGTGGCGTTGTTGTTTTTACTCGCACTACAGCTGAGCCTCCCTGCCCAGCAATTGCGCACGCTCATTTTGCATGCCATCGACGAACAAATGATCTACAATGCCGAGGTCACCATCAATGGCATAAAGGCCACCTTGTGGAACGGCTATGGCTACCAAATCCCTGATAGCCTGCACGCGCCTTACACGGTCCAAGCCCGCCATCCAGATTTTTTGCCCCTTGATTGTGCGCCGCAAGAACAGCTATTTGATCCATTTATGTTTCACAAAGGCGAGGACTCGATCTGGAGCGGACGTTGTTGGCGTCCTTGCATGCACCTACCCGGTCATTTGCTGATAGAAGGAAAGGAATATGCCCCAAACGGGCTGCGTTTGGATCCCAAAACGGTGCGCGAACACATGCTTGCCGTGATCGGCCGCATGGGCTACGCGATCGTGCGCGAGCAAAAAGTCTACGGCATGGACAATCCCGGCCCCCCAATCAAGGAAAACATGTATTGGATCAAGCCAATCAAGGACGCAGCCATTCAAGATGAGGCAGCCGAATTGCAGGGCTTCATGGCCGACAGCCTCGTGGCCTTTGCAGGGCCAGCCATTGTATTTGCGGAGCAGCGCAATGCCGTTTCATTCGGTCCCCAAATCACGCTCACATTCTCTCAAAAGACCGATCAGCAAGCCTCCATGGCCCTGT
The DNA here is from genome assembly GCA_031424495.1 of Bacteroidota bacterium. Lineage (GTDB taxonomy): Bacteria > Bacteroidota > Bacteroidia > J057 > JADKCL01 > JADKCL01. The sequence goes on from JANPHP010000081.1 coordinate 5,901, forward strand.
TGGCTAGCCTAGGCCACCCAATTGGCCGCCCCGAATTGGGCAACCAAATCTGGTGGGTCACCATCACCGTCGACCGCAGCAACCTAGCTCAACTCAACCATAAAATCCGCCAGTTCTCCAAAATCTCAGGCATCCTAGAAATCAGTCCCCAACTTGAAATGTGGATAGATTGAAAGACATATACTCGCAGTCACTGTCTCGCAGGAGATTGCGGGATGAAAAAGGAATTACTGTGTAGAAGGAACCGCAGATAACGATGAGGCAACATCGTCCTCATCTTGCGATTCAACTTCATGGCAAATAACTCATTTGGGGAAGGTTTTTGGCTATTTCAACGTGCGACGCGGCTAGCGTCTCTGATCAAGGTATTGTAAATCATACCTTACTGGAACTCTGGTCAGTATTTTGGCCGTGTGTTGGCGCTGTAAAGGCGGCATCCCGCTGATTCAGCGCGGACAGGCTCTACGGCGCGCGAGTTTTGGTGTGCATCCTAGCCGGACGCTCCCGCACAATGCTATTAAGTTAAGGGAAAATGCACCGTTCATGATGCAATAGCTCAACACGCCGCGGCGCGTTCAACGTGGATAGCTCCCGCACTTCGTGCGGGACGCGGCGCGGTAAAACCCACGGTCGGCAATCGCATAGAAAGATCAATACGCCTAGGCGCATTGAATATGATTTCCAAATTGTTTTACTGCATTCACATTCAATCCGCCTGCGGCGGATTGAAAATTCAAAAACGTATCCTACCCCCGGTTCTACCGGGGGTAGGATACGTTTAAGTCCTTCGGACTTTGCAAGCTGAAAATGGCAATTCTGCGCTTTCAACCGAAAACGCTAAATCTTTAACTTAATGGCATTGAGCTACCGCTCCCGGCTACCCAAAGACAGTACGCCTAGGCGCACGTTGAAACAGCCAAAACCTTCGTCAAATGAGTTATCAGCCATGAAGTTCAATAGCAGGATGCCGAGGAACTCTGCGGTTTTCAACTAACCACCCTGCTTTTCAAAAAATGAAATGGCAGCCAGCACAATCGCCCAAATCCCCTCAAAAAACAAATCAGCCTGCCGAGTATTCCTCGGCAGGCTGACGCATTTTGGATTTTGCAATATTCTTAGACGATTACTCAGCCGAAGGCGGCGGTGGCAAGTCTGGAATTGGAGATTTCAACGTGTTTTCTTCCGTCACCGGTGCACTTGCCGCTTCGGGAGCCTTGGTCTCCACGAGCTTGACTTCGTACTCACTCGGTTCAGGAAATGGCCTTGGCCCGATCAATGTCTTCAAGTCATCCTTGAAAATCACTTCCTTTTCCAACAGCGTTTTTGCAACGATTTCGAGGGCATCGCGGTGCTCGGTGAGCAGCGCACGGGTGCGCTCATAAGCACCTGCGATGAGCATGCGCACCTCTTTGTCGATCTGAGACGCCATTTCTTCTGAGTAGGGGCGCTTGAAGGAAAACTCACCTTCATGGTCCACAAAGGACACGTTTCCGATGGTACCATTCATGCCATAGACCGTCACCATGGCATAAGCCTGCTGGGTGATGCGCTCCAAGTCATTTTGGGCGCCGGTCGTGATACGGCCAAAAGTGAGTTCCTCAGCCACGCGACCTGCGATGGCGACACACATCTGATCCATCATCTGCTCGGTGCTGTACAGGTATTGCTCTTTGGGCAAGTACTGTGCATAGCCGAGGGCTGCGACGCCGCGCGGCACGATCGTCACCTTCACCAAAGGATAAGCATGCTCCAAGAACCAGCCGGCCACAGCGTGACCGCCTTCATGGTAGGCAATGATCTTCTTTTCTTCAGGGTTGATGATCTTGTTTTTCTTTTCCAGGCCGCCGATCACACGGTCCACAGCGTCTTGAAAGTCGCTCATGTCCACGGCATCCTTGTTTTTGCGGGCAGCAATGAGGGCGGCCTCGTTGCACACGTTCATGATGTCGGCACCCACAAAGCCAGGCGTTTGCGATGCCAGTTTGGCGGCCTCGACGTCGTCGCTCAGCTTGATGTTCTTCAAGTGTACCTTAAAGATCTGCTCGCGACCCTTGAGGTCGGGGCGGTCCACACTGATCTGCCTGTCGAAACGACCTGGGCGCAACAATGCGGGATCCAAGACGTCGGGGCGGTTGGTGG
>JANPHP010000082.1:0-13142 GCA_031424495.1 Bacteroidota bacterium
CCAGCCTCTGGTAGCAGCTTCCCTGTCGGCACAACTGCTGTCTTAGCGACTGCAACCGACGGATGCGGCAACAGCAGCACTTGCACGTTCAACGTAGTGGTGGTGGACAATCAGGCTCCTGCAATCACTTGCCCAGCCAACATCGTTCGCAACAACACACCGGGCTTGTGCAGCGGCGTGGCCACATACACGGTGGGTACGACCGACAATTGCTCATCTACTGTGAGTGTGAGCCCAGCCAGTGGCAGCGTGTTCAACGTGGGCACGACAACGGTGACGGCAACGGCAACTGACTTGTCTGGCAACACTGCAACTTGTTCGTTCACCGTGACGGTGATCGACAACCAGGCTCCTGCAATCACTTGCCCAGCCAACATCACTGTTGCCGCTCAAACGGGTCAGTGCAGCGCGCCAGTGTCCTATGTTGTGAATGGAACCGACAACTGTGCCTCGACGGTGACGGTAAATCCTGCCTCGGGAACGATCTTCAACATCGGGACCACGACCGTGGTGGCCACGGCAACCGACAACGCCGGCAATACCGCAACTTGTGCATTCACGGTGACAGTGACCGGAACTGGTGGCGCGTTGACCTGGAGCGGCATCCCTGCCAATATCACCATTGCCTGTACAACTCCTTTGCCACCAGCACCGTCCATTGTGCCATGCAGCACAGGTGTGATCAACGTCGGAGATTTCCGCACGCAGACACAAGGTGGATGGGGAACTGGTTGCAACGGAAACAATCCAGGTTGCTATCGCAACAACAACTTTGCAGGCGCATTCCCCAATGGGGTCACGATCGGCTGCAGCACAGGATTTACCTTGAGGCTCACCTCCTCTGCATTTGTGGATGCCTACCTGCCTTGCGGCGGAACAGGCGCTGCCCTCACGCAGAATTATCTGAACCCTGCCTGTCTTAGCAACGTGTTCTCCGCGCAGCTGCTCACAGCCGTGCTGAACGTGGGCTTTGACAACTTTGACCCGAACTTTGGTGCCTCTACCACGAACCTCGGCAGTTTGGTGGTAGCGACTGGCCCGCTTGCTGGCCTGACTGTGAACCAAGTGATCGCCGAAGCCAACAAGAAGATCGGCGGCTGTGCATCAATCTACACGATCTCTCAGCTGAACAGCGCTCTGACAAGCATCAATGAGAATTTTGACAACGGAACCGTTGTCGGAACATTCTTGGTGCTGCCTGGCGGCGGATCAGGTAACGGCAACGGTGTCTCTGTATCCGGTGGTTGCGGCCCATGCCCAATCGTGACGATGACGCAAGTGACCGTGGCAGGCAACTGCGCGGGCAACTATACGATCATCCGCACATGGACTGCTACCAGCACAACGGGTGTTGTATTGGGAACCATTTCGCAGACCATCACGGTGGTGGACAACGTGGCACCTGTGATCAGCTGCCCTGCGACAATTACGGTGAATGCAGGTCAAGGTGTTTGCAATGCAAATGCGACATTTAACGTGACGGCAACCGATGCTTGCTCTGGCGCAACGGTGACGACTGTGCCAGCCTCTGGCAGCAGCTTCCCTGTGGGTACGACCGCTGTGGTCGCAACTGCGACAGACGGATGCGGCAATAGTAGCACCTGCTCATTCAACGTAGTGGTGGTGGACAATCAAGCTCCGTCAATCACTTGCCCAGCCAATATCGTTCGTAACAACACCCCAGGCTTGTGCAGCGGTGTGGCCACCTACTCGGTGGGTACGAACGACAACTGCTCATCGACTGTGAGTGTGAGCCCAGCTAGCGGCAGCGTCTTCAACGTGGGTACCACGACTGTGAATGCGATCGCAACCGACTTGTCTGGCAACACTGCGACTTGTTCGTTCACCGTGACGGTGACTGACAATCAAGCTCCTTCTGTCACTTGCCCTGCTAATATCACGGTCGCTGCCCAGCCTGGACAGTGCAGCACGGCAGTATCCTACGTGGTGAATGGCACCGACAACTGCTCAGCTACTGTGACGGTGAATCCAGCATCTGGCACGGTGTTTAACATCGGTACAACGACCGTGACCGCAACGGCCACTGACAACGCTGGCAACACAGCAACATGTAGCTTCACGGTGACCGTGACCGGCAACGGCGGCGGTGTGACCTGGAGCGGTGTCCCTGCAAACGTTACGATCAACTGCGGTACGGCAATTCCTGCAGCCCCTGCCATCGTGCCTTGCACGGGCGGCGGCAACGGTTGCCCACAAGTGCCTGTGTGTTACCCGAACTTCACGCATATCGGTGACAATGGCGGCAGCCGCTATTATCTCTCGAACGGAATCGCACCATGGACGACAGCCCTGAGCAATGCGCAGAGCATCGGTGGCACGCTGGCAACGATCGACAACGCGACCGAGAATACCTATCTGCGCAACCTGATCGGTGGAGGCAGCCTCATGTGGATCGGATTGAACGATGCCACACTTGAAGGGACCTACATCTGGGCAAGCGGTTCGACATCAACCTATCGTAACTGGTTGACTGGCAATCCGAACAACACTGGCAACCAAGACTACGTGGCCTTCAACGTGAACACGGGCGTCTGGGATGACCGCGCAACGGCTGATTGCTACCAATCGATCGTTGAGTTCAATTGCAACAGTGTGACAGGCGTATCCGCAACAAATGCTTGCGGTCCATGCCCGACAGTGACGATGACCGAGACGACTGTGGCAGGCAACTGTGCAGGCAACTACACGATCGTGCGCACTTGGACTGCGACTGCAAATGGTCAAGTGGTCGGTACGACGACGCAGACCATCACGGTGGTGGACAACGTGGCACCAGTGATCGCTTGCCCTGCAACGGTCACGGTGAATGCCGGTCAAGGTGTTTGCAATGCAAATGCGACATTTAACGTGACGGCAACCGATGCTTGCTCTGGCGCAACTGTGACTACGGTACCAGCCTCTGGCAGCAGCTTCCCAGTCGGCACAACCGCTGTCGTAGCGACTGCAACCGACGGATGCGGCAATAGCAGCACCTGCTCATTCAACGTAGTGGTTGTGGACAATCAGGCTCCGGCAATCACTTGCCCAGCCAACATCGTTCGCAACAACACTCCAGGCTTGTGCAGCGGCGTGGCTACCTACACTGTGGGTACCACCGACAACTGCTCATCGACTGTAAGTGTGAGCCCCGCTAGCGGTAGCGTCTTCAACGTGGGTACAACGACTGTGAATGCGATCGCAACCGACTTGTCAGGCAACACTGCGACTTGCTCCTTCACCGTGACGGTGATCGACAACCAAGGCCCAGCAGTGACTTGTCCATCCAATATCGTCCGCAACAACACCCCCGGCTTGTGCAGCGGCGTGGCCACCTACACGGTGGGTACCACCGACAACTGCTCATCGACTGTGAGTGTGAGCCCAGCGAGCGGCAGCGTGTTCAACGTAGGAACGACAACGGTGAATGCAACGGCAACCGACTTGTCGGGCAATACAGCAACCTGCTCCTTCACCGTGACGGTGATCGACAATCAGGCTCCTGCAGTGACTTGCCCTGCAAACATTGCTGTGACCGCCCAGCCTGGACAGTGCAGCACGGCAGTATCCTACGTGGTGAATGGCACCGACAACTGCTCGGCTACTGTGACGGTGAATCCAGCGTCTGGCACGGTGTTTAACATCGGTACAACGACGGTGACCGCAACGGCCACTGACAACGCTGGCAACACAGCAACATGTAGCTTCACGGTGACCGTGACCGGCAACGGTGGTGGTGTGACCTGGAGCGGTGTCCCTGCAAACGTTACGATCAACTGCGGCACGGCAATTCCAGCTGCACCAGCCATCGTGCCTTGCACGGGTGGCGGCAACGGTTGTCCACAAGTGCCTGTGTGCTACCCGAACTTCACGCATATCGGTGACAATGGCGGCAGCCGCTACTATCTGTCGAATGCAATCGCGCCTTGGACGACAGCTTTGAGCAATGCCCAGAGCATCGGTGGCACGCTTGCAACAATCGACAACTCGACCGAGAATGCTTATCTGACCAACTTGATTGGCGGTGGCGACTTGATGTGGATCGGCTTGAACGATGCCACCCTTGAAGCTACCTACATCTGGGCAAGTGGTTCGACATCCACCTACCGCAACTGGTTGACTGGCAATCCGAACAACCTGAACAATCAGGACTATGTCGCCATCAACGTAAATACAGGTTTGTGGGATGACCGCGCCACGGCGGATTGCTACAAGTCGATTGTGGAATTCAATTGTGCAAGCGTGACAGGCGTATCTGCAACCAATGCTTGCGGCCCATGCCCAACGGTGACGATGACGCAGACGACTGTGGCAGGCAACTGCGCAGGCAACTACACGATCGTGCGCACTTGGACTGCGACTGCAAATGGCCAAGTGGTGGGTACGACGACGCAGACCATCACGGTGGTTGACAACGTGGCACCTGCAATCACTTGCCCTGCCAACCCATGCGTGGCCGCAGCTCCTGGTCAGTGCAGCGCAAACGTGACCTTCAACGTGACTGCCACCGACAACTGCTCTGGTGCAACTGTGACGACTGTGCCAGCCTCTGGCAGCAGCTTCCCAGTCGGCACAACCGCTGTCGTAGCGACTGCAACCGACGGATGCGGCAACAGCAGCACTTGCTCCTTCAACGTCGTCGTGAACGACAACCAAGCGCCAACGGCATCTTGCCAAGGTGTGACGGTGACACTCAACGGCGGTGGATCTGCAACGATCACTGCAAGTCAGGTCAACAATGGCAGCAGCGACAACTGTGGCATCGGCAGCACAAGCTTGAGCCAGACCAGTTTCTCCTGTTCCAACGTGGGTAATAACACGGTGGTGTTGACGGTCACTGACGTGAATGGCAATACCAGCACCTGCTCTGCGACCGTGGTCGTGAACGCAGCTTGTGTGGCCGCCTTCACCAGCTGCCCATCCAACATTTCACAGGCTTGCCCATCGACCTGCAACGTGCCTGCTACCGGTGCCAACGTGAGTTGGACGGCTCCGATCGGCAGTGCAACAGGTGGCTGCACCGTGAATAACTGCCCAACCAATCCAGTGTGCTACACAGGATACACGCACATCGGCGACTACAATGGCAGCCGCTATTACCGCTCAAACGCGATCAACCAAACCCTTGCTCAGGCTAATGCAGGTGCAGCCGGTCTTGGCGGATCGTTGGTCACGATCGACAACGCAAACGAGAATACTTGGCTGACTAATGCAATCACGACAACCAGTGACTACTGGATCGGATTGAATGATGTGACCACTGAAAACTCCTTTGTATGGCCAAGCGGCTCTAGTGCGACCTACCGCAACTGGTCCTCTGGCGAGCCGAATAACACGACGCCAAACTTTGCTGGTGACGCTGACTACACCGCTTGGAACGGCAACAGTGGGCTCTGGTTTGACAGAGGTTACCAAGAATGTTATGGCTCGATCGTCGAGATCCCTTGTGGCGGCAACAATGGTTGTACCGTAAGCGTGACCCAAATCGCTGGCCCAGCTTCTGGAAGCTTCTTCCAAGGCGGCACGACGACGACGATCACCTACTTGGCGACCGCTAGCAATGGCTCGACTGCGACTTGCAGCTTCACGGTCACCGTGGGTGAGTGCCAAGTCTTCTACTGCAATGCAACTGGCAACAATTCTTGCAGCGACTGGGTAAAGCGTGTGAACGTGAACAACCTCGACAACTGGTCGAATAGCAACAACGGTTATGCCGACTTCACACAGTACAGTGCAACATTGACCAGGGGCGCGAACTACAACATGACCCTACTTCCAGGCTACTCAGGCAGCAACTTTGCAGAGTACTGGAGAATCTATGTCGACTGGAACCGTGACGGTGACTTCTTTGACACTGGTGAACTTGAGCTTGCCGTGAATGGTACAGGTCAGGTGACGGGTAACTTCTCCGTGCCTACGACTGCAACAGTCGGCAACACGAGAATGCGCGTCATGATGAGCCGTGGCTGTGCGCCATCTGGTCCTTGCAACAACATCAGCTACGGTGAAGTCGAAGATTATACCATCGTCGTGCTGGGCAACTCTACAAGAGGAGCTTTGGTCGGCAGCGGTGTAAGCGAAGACGATGCAGCAGCAGCTTTGGCCGCCACGCAAGCATCTGGCAATGCAGCTGGCGCTGGAGAGGAGCAAGGTTCTGGTCTCGAATTCTTGAATGTCTATCCAGTACCCACGGCAGATGTGCTGAACGTTGACTTCATTTCAGCTACCGCTGGCAGGGTCAAGGTTCAAGTACTTGCCGCAAATGGAAGCATAGTCTTCGACCAAGATCGTGAAGTGGTTGCAGACCACAACACGTTGAAACTCGATGTCTCACAAATGGCCAAGGGCACCTACTTTGTGAAAATCCACAATGGTAGTGAATCCTTCACAGAGAAGTTTGTGAAGCAATAAGCTCTGCTAAACTCAAATGCATGACGGCCTCCTAGCAATGGGAGGCCGTCGGCTTTTGATGCTGATGCGTGAGAATGGGAGGGAGGTACAGCAATTGGGGCCTAGATTGTTGTGAACGCATTCTGAAATGAAGGCAACGATCTTCATTATTATAGGAATGTGGGCATGTGCTTTGTGGTTTTATGCATTCGGCCAAACATTGACCTTTTTCTAAATGCGCTTGAATTGTCGGCAAACTTGAGTGCAGTCGTTTTTGCCCATTGAGCCACGAGACATTTTCTTATCTTTGAAACCATGCAGCGGCATTTTTGGATTCCTTTTTTATTGCTTTGCTTCAGTATAGCCTTGCCCGTCATCGGTTTGGGCCAGACTGCGACTGTGCGCGGGACGATCAAGGACAAGTATGGCAACCTTGTGGATAGCGTGCGGGTGGAGGTAGTCAGCGCAAAGAAGATCGTCTACTCTGGTGCCGATGGGAAATGGGAGATGCAATTGCCACCAGGCAAGTATAGCATCACCTTTAGCAGCCCGATGTACAAGACGGCGATTGAGAATGTCACACTAAGTCCATCAGAAACCAAGCTGTTACCCCTCAATCTTGGAGATAGCCACGCGATAGGTGATGTTGTGATCAACGATGGCAAGAAGCCAACCGACCTCGAGGATCCAGACAACGCGGGTAACATGACGATTCCCATCGACCCCAAAAAGGTCAATGAAATCCCCGGATTCAAGAGTGACATTTCCAGCAAACTCATGACCCTCGCCGTCGGCGTGACCTCCAACAATGAGTTGAGCTCGCAATACCGCGTGCGCGGCGGCAATTTTGATGAAAACCTGGTGTATGTAAATGATATCGAGGTCTATCGTCCCTTGCTCATTCGCACAGGGCAGCAGGAGGGGCTAGGCTTTGTGAATCCCAACCTCGCAAGCGATGTTGGCTTCAGTTCTGGTGGATTCCAGGCGAAATATGCCGACAAGTTGTCGTCGGTTTTGGATGTGACTTACACAGATCCGACCGATCTCCATGGCTCGGCGGAGTTGGGGATATTGAACCAAAATTTCAATATCGAGGGCAGCTCACAGAAGAAACAAATTCGCAAGCCGGGTGACGAAGGTGCAGAGATGATCGGTGCCCGATTTACCTACTTGATGGGGGCACGGCGATTTACTCCTAGTTATGTGCTGAGCAGCCTCGACACGAAGGGGCAATACAAGCCACGCTTTGTGGACGTGCAAGGCATGTTCACATACGCGCCGCGCCACGAGATGCGCAGCTACAAGACGCGCGAACGCAAGGATGGGAGCGAGGATACGCTGTATCTGAACAAGGAGCGCCTCAAGTTTTCCTTGTTTTACAACTTCGCCAGCAACGAATACATCTTCACACCAGTTTCGCAACAGACTTCATTCGGCACGGTCCAAAACGTCTTGCGCCTCAATGTCGCTTTTCAAGGTCAGGACATCTCGGCCTATACGACTGGTCTAGGCGCCTTGCTCATCGAGCATCGCCCTACAACTAAGCTGCGCATCAAGTATATCGCGACGGCTTTTCGAACCATCGAAGCGGAGCTTTTTGAGATCGAAGGTGGCTATTTCTTGAGCGATGTGAACACCAATTTTGGGTCTGATGGCTACAATGAAACGGTATTTGACCGCGGAGTAGGCACTTTTTACCGCCATGGGCGCAACTATCTCCAAGGAACGGTGATCGCGTTGGAGCAACGCGGGGATTGGTTTCCAGGCAATAATTACAAACATAAGATCACTTGGGGCGTTCGCGCGCAGCGCCAAATGATTCAAGACCATTTGCAGGAATGGAATGGCACCGACTCGGCAGGCTATTTTGTGATCGACGAGTCCTATCGCAACGACCAAACGGTGAATAGCAATGTCTACAAGGCATTTTTTCAGGACCACTGGAAGATCAGTGCCGACAATTCGAAGCGGTTTATTTTTGGTGCAAGGGCCATTTACAACGATCTGAACCACCAGTTTTTGGTCGCGCCTCGCTTTCAGTTTGTGATCGACCCGACGAGCAGCAATCGACCACAGAACCCGATGGATGAGTCTGAATATGCACGTGGCGACAAGCGCCGCTATCAAATCAGGTTTGCAGCCGGTGTGTATCAGCAACCTCTTTTTTACCGCGAGTTGCGGGCGATGGATGGAAGCTTGTTTCTGGATCGCAAAGCCCAAGCAAGTTACCATGCGATTGTGGGTGGCGACTATTTGTTCAATATTTGGGGGAGACCTTTTAAGGTCACAGCCGAGGGTTATTACAAGTATCTCACCAACCTCGTGCCTTATGAAGTGGACAATGTGCGCATTCGCTATTATCCGCAATACCATGCCACAGGCTACGCCTACGGACTAGACTCTCGCGTGACCGGGCAGTTCATCAAGGGTGTAGATAGTTGGATGTCCCTTGGTTTGCTGCGCACACAAGAAAAAGTACTGGAACTGAACCAAGGTTATAAGCCCCGCCCGACGGATCAGCGATTTCAGTTCTCGATGTATTTTCAAGACGAATTGCCCATCAACCCCAATTACAAGGCCCACATCAATTTTGTGTATGGCTCTGGATTGCGCTTTGGTCCGCCCATGGTGGTGCAGAACCGCACGGTATTCCAGTATCCAAGCTATCAACGCGTAGACCTCGGATTTTCAAGGGTATTCTTGATCAATTCAGTTGCTGAGCGCTCCGAGAAGAAATTTGCAGTGGAAAGCCTTTGGGTTTCCTTGGAAATTTTCAACCTGTTTCAGCGCGCCAATACCGTTTCCTATGTCTGGATCAAGGACGTGTTCAACAATCAATTTGGCGTCCCCAACTACCTGTCTGCCCGATTGCTGAACCTGCGCTTGATTGCGAGGTTCTAAGGGGTGGAGGCTAGGTTGACAAAAATGCTGCCTGTAATCCGATTATTTGGGATCCTTGTAGGTAATGCGGTAGATCACATCTGCGAAGTCATCAGAGACCAACACGCTGCCGTCTTGGAGTTGCAACAAAGCGACGGGTCTGCCCCAAGCCTCGCTGCCTTTGAGCCAACCTGTTGCGAAGGGTTTGTACTCAATCGCTTTGTCACCGTCCAGCGTGACTGAGGTGACGCGGTAGCCATCCGGAACCTGACGATTCCAGGATCCATGCTCACAAATCAAGATGCGATTTTGGTATTCGGCGGGGAACATTTTGCCGGTGTAAAAAAGCATGCCTAAGGCGGCGACGTGTGCTCCGAGCTTGCGCGCTGGTGCCGTATAGGTGTCGCAAGACTTGCCTTTGCCGAAATCTGGATCGAGGATGGAGCCGGCATGGCAATAAGGGTAGCCGAAGTGCATACCCGCCTGCGGCGCGTGGTTGAGCTCGTCGTTGGGGGCATCATCGCCCAGCCAATCGCGGCCATTGTCCGTGAACCAGAGTGCTTTGGTCTGCGGATGCCAAGCAAATCCCACGGAATTGCGGATGCCATGGGCATAGACTTCCAGTTCTGTGCCGTCGGGGTTCATGCGCATCATCGAAGCGTATCGTTCATCCTCGGGATGGTCACAGATGTTGCAAGGCGCGCCGACAGGCACGTAGAGTTTGCCATCGGGCCCAAAGGCGATGTATTTCCAGCCGTGGTGCTCCTCAGTAGGAAAAGTGGCATTGACGACGATCGGTTTGGGCGGATTGGCGAGATGGTCTTCGATCTGATCGTAGCGCGTGACCTTGCTCACCTCAGCGACGTAGAGGCTACCATCTTTAAAGGCGACACCGTTGGGCATGTTGAGCCCGTGTGCGATGGTGATTACTGTGTCGGCTTGCATATCGCCGTCCACGTCGCGCACGGCGTAGACATCGCCTTTGTTGCGGGTGCCGACGAAGATCGTGCCTTTGTCGCCTTGGCACATGGACCGTGCATTTTTCACATTGGAGGCAAAGATTTCAATGTGAAACCCTGCGGGTAGGCTGATTTCCTCGAGTCGCGGGTCTTGGTGCTTGCGAGCAGGCATGCAGATGGCGCTCGTGAGGGAGAGGGCTAGGGTAGCGGCGAGGAAGGCCTGGGTAATAGGATTTGGTTTGCGTATCTTTTTCAACGTAAGTTCTAATTGGGTGAGAAAATAGAGGTCAATTTCTTGAAAGGAACTGCTTGCAAGCTACGAAGGATCAGGTTTCAGCCTTTGCTTTGGCAAGGTAGTATTTGATAAACCAATTTGGAATTTCAGCGTCGCTCATTCGGTTCCAGAGTTTTGCTCCATCAACGATTTTGTAACTCGCAAAAAGTTGTGGTCGGTTTCCTTCATGCGAATTGTCAAAAAAGTACACTTGGTAGCAGTGCCGCGTTGCCTCCCAAAGTAAGTCCATCGATCGGTAGTATCGATCCACAATTCTATCTTCAGGGACATTGTGGCCACCTTGGCTTACACGAAATTTAACACGGAATTTATTGATCTCAGGATTGGCAGTTCCTACAAAATACAAATAGACTTTGTATCCAAGGCTCTGACATCTTTGCATGAACTCGACCTTGCTAGGATGCGAAAAAACTGTTTCGAAGGAAAATTTCTTGTATTCAGCGGAGAGGATTTCCCGAATCCCATTCGCAAATATCTGTGCTATTGCTTCGACTTTGCCGTGTTCCAATAGGATGATTTGGTTGTTTTCTAACCGAATCGATCTTTGGAACTGCTTTTCGTCTATGGCATAACTAAAGAGACCGGATTTGGAGGCCGTAGCGATCAGCCATTCGAGATCAAGTACGGGCATCCCGAAGTCAGTAATGAGCAATTTGCCGTCGACAAGTTTTCGAGCAATGTCATCTGCGTTTACATAAACCCCGAAATCAATTGGATGCCCATCAACGATGTGCTCAGCAACCGAACGAATCACAGTAGATTTTCCAGAGCCGTTTGGCCCTGCAAAAACGCGCAACCGTAATGAATTGCGCACCTTAGTCAAAAATCAAGGGAGTGTTCGATTTTTCCAACTCGTGCATTTTCTCGATGTGCCCGTCCTCAAATTTCTTGACGATCCATCCATCTTGTTCGATGACAATATAGCCCATCACCTTCATCGCCTCTATCGAAGCCTCACGAAATGCCTTCGTTGTCAATCTTGTAAGCAACCTTGTGGTGAGGTATTCACGCTTCTCCTTTAGGGAGATGTCAGGCATGGAAACGGAACCGCTAAATCGCTGTATTCCATTGCGTTTAAAATTCGGCTTCCGTCCACCCTTTAAGATTTTTGCGATATACTTGTGCTCCATCGTTCCGCTTCAATAAGTCCTTCGAGCATTCTAAAAAGCCACAAAGCAATTGATAATCCATCAACTATTTCCTCCGAAACCATTTGATGCAAGCTTTGAAGCTATGTTCAATGATACGGAATTTCTAGCAGAAATATAATTTTCGAGGCCCCAAAATGCGAGAAAAGTACACTCACCCCACATTCTCAGGACCCTTCTCGGGTCCTTTGCGCGGCAGGTTCACATTCTTTTTGGGTCTTGGAGCCTCGCCTGCTGGGCGGTCTTGAGGTGGACGTGGCACTTGCGGCTTGGGTTCCTGAGGTGGGCGCTGCTGCTGAGGCTGCTGCGGCCGATCCTGTTGTGGCCTGGGTGCCTGTGGATTGGCAGGGCCTCGGCCTTCGCCTCGGGACTGCTCCTGCGGCGCTTGCGGCTTGTCGCCGCGGCCATGCTTGGTCATGTGGCCGCCACCTCCGCGGTTGCCACCGCCACCTCCGCCACCACCGCGGTTGCCACCACCTCCGCCACCACCGCGATTGCCGCCTCCGCCGCCACCACCGCGGTTGCCACCGCCGCCGCCACCACGGCTGCCACCGCCGCCGCCGCCGGAACTGCCGCCGCCGCCAAACCTGCTGCGCATTTTGGGATTGTAGACAGGACCTTCTTTGAATCCACCGGGTAGGGGCTCCTTGACGAGCTCACGCTCGATGAGGCGCTCGATGCGCCCGAAACGCATCATGTCATCTTCTGTGATGAAAGTAATCGCCTCGCCTTTGGCGTCGGCGCGTGCCGTGCGGCCGATGCGGTGCACATAATCTTCTGGATCCGGTGGCACGTCGTAATTGATGACGTGGCTCAGACCCTCGATATCGATGCCGCGCGACATGATGTCGGTGGCGACCATTACTGGGAATTTTTTGTTTTTGAAGTCGTTGACGATGGTCTCGCGCTCGGTTTGGTCGCGGTCGCTGTGCATGCCGCGCGCATCGAGTCCTTGTGCCATGAGCGCACGCACGATGCGGTCGACGGAATTTTTGCGTGAGCAGAAGATGATCACGCTCTCGACTTTCTTTTCCTTCATCAAGTGGCAGACGAGGGGCACCTTTTGCTCATCGTGCACACAGTAAGCGAGTTGGGTGATGCCCTCTGCGGGTTTGGAAACCTTGAGACTGATTTCCAAAGGATTGTGCAAAATTTCGGATGCAAATTCCTTGATTTTGGGTGGCATCGTTGCTGAGAAGAGCAAGTTTTGGCGCTGCTCAGGCAGGTAGGAAATGATGCGTTGGATGTCGGCGATGAAGCCCATGTCGAGCATGCGGTCGGCCTCGTCGAGGATGAGGAACTCGACCTTGCTCAGGTCCACATAGCCAAGACCGATGTGCTGCAACAAACGGCCCGGTGTGGCGACGACGATGTCGGCGCCTTGGGTGAAGGCAGACTTCTGACGGGAAAAATCTTCGCCACCTTTGTTGCCGCCATAAACTGGAAAGGAGGAGCAGTAGGAATGGTAGGCGA
>JANPHP010000083.1:0-44699 GCA_031424495.1 Bacteroidota bacterium
AAGAATGGCCTTTTAGCCGCTTCCAATTTCTAATTACTAATTCCTCATTATTAATTATTTACGCGATACGAGTCACCAACTCCGCTACGCGGCAGCTGTAGCCATACTCATTGTCATACCAACCGACGACTTTGGCGAGGCTGCCTTGGACGTTGGTGAGCTTGCTGTCAAAGATGCAGCTGTAGGAGTTGCCGACGATGTCGCTGGAGACGAGTTCTTCTTCAGAGTACTCGAGGTAGCCTTTGAGTGCGCCGATGGATGCTGCTTTGAAGGCTGCATTGATTTCATCGGTGGTGGCTGGGCGCTTGAGCAGGGCTGTGAAGTCGGTGAGGGAGCCGTCTGGCACGGGCACACGTGTCGCGAAGCCGTCGAGGAGGCCCTTGACTTGTGGGAGCACGATGCCGAGCGCCTTGGCCGCGCCTGTGCTTGTCGGCACGATGTTCATGGCGGCAGCGCGTGCGCGGCGCAGGTCACGGTGTGGCGCATCGACCAGGTTTTGGTCGCCCGTGTAGGCGTGCACGGTGGTCATGAAACCACCGACGATGCCAAACTGCTCGTCGAGGACCTTGACCATCGGCGCGAGGCAGTTGGTGGTACAAGAGGCATTGGAGATGATTTTGTGCTCAGGCTTCAGGATGTGATCATTCACACCCAAGACCACTGTAGCATCGACATCGCCTTTTGCAGGGGCGGTGATGAGGACCTTACGGGCGCCAGCTTGGATATGCAGCATGGCCTTGTCCTGGCTCACAAAGACACCTGTGGACTCGACGACGACGTCGACGCCGAGCTCGCCCCAACCGAGTTTGAGCGGATCTTTTTCAGCCGAAGCAGCGATCTGCTTGCCGTTGACGGTGATGCTGTTATCGTCTGCGGAGACCGTGCCCTTGAATTTGCCGTGGACCGTGTCATATTTAAGAAGGTGTGCCAAGGTGGCATTGTCGGTGAGGTCATTGATCTTGACCACTTCGATGTTGGGATTGTCGAGGAGAATCCTGAAAACGAGGCGGCCGATCCTGCCAAAACCATTGATTCCTACTTTGATAGCCATATTAAGAGATTTTCAATAAATAGAATCTTGTATATGGCTGCAAAGCTAAGGCTATTCAAGACAAAACACAATGTCGAAAGCCTACTAAGTGTTAAATTAACACTTAGTAAAAATTGGCCTTGAATGGTGATCTGGGGCCATATTTGAAAAAAGATGAAAGAATTCATGTTTTTTTCAAAAAAAGCTTGACTTAGTCAAAAAAAGCTCGAAATTTGTGCCTCGTTCTTCGAAATATGTCTCGTTCGTCTAGGGGTTAGGACTCAAGATTTTCATTCTTGCAACAGGGGTTCAATTCCCCTACGGGATACTGACATTGAAAAGACCAAGAAGCTTCGGCTTCTTGGTCCTACAAGTTGGTATCACGTCGCCTTGGTTAGGCACCACTACACAGTGTTCGAGACATTTAGAAGAGATTCAAACGCCCGGCAGGCTTCACAGCGTCGGGCGTTTTTTTTGTTGTAGCACTTGCAAACTTTCATACAACTTCCGAAATTGGTACTTTGGACCTCATTGCAACAATTACATACCATCCAACGCTATCGTTATGGAACAATATTTCTCTCCTGAAGAACTGGAGTATATCAATGAAACCCGCAACAAGCCAGCGGTAGAAAATTGGCTTTCACAATTTGCAGCCGAAGACATTCCAGTCTTTTTGGCGCATTACCATCGTCAGCGATCCAATTGGCTCAATATCGGCAGCTATGAGCTGAAAAAGAAGCACGATTGGCTTACGATCGACATGGAGCGTGCTGAAACAGTCTTGTTTTTCATTCAGCAGAAAAAGCTTTTTGACCTGCAATGCCTCTGGCGTGCGGAGCAAGTAGAAATCCCGGGTATTGAGCACGCAGCTGAGTTTGAAGACTTGGAAGAAAACATTCGGTCCTTGGACATGCTCGCACCGATTACCGAAGACGAATTGGAACTCCTCAAAAAGTGGCTTACGGACTACACGATGTCTAGAAGGCTCTATCCCGAAGATGGCTGGCAAAAATACAAGCGCTACGTAAGAAACAACAAAGAGCGGGAAGACGGCAGCCTCCCCAACCTGTACAACTACATGGATTTCCAGACGGGGACTACTTCTTTGTGGAAATTGCTGCCAGACATCAGGGGCCAAAAGGAGGAGAAATACATCTTTGCCGCCATGGATGTTCGCGCACGCTTCTACAAGGCACAGACGCCAGAAACCGTACTCAACCATCGCCCGAAGTTTTATGTGAATGACCGCAAAATCATCGAGTTTGCCTCGGCATTTGAAGACCACAACACCAACCAATGCCGGATAGCATACGACGAAACGGCATTCCATTGTGAGGATCACGACTTGAATTTTGCAATCGAGACACTCGAACATGCCCAGGAACCCGTAGCGATGGATGCACACAAAGATTGGCGCGCAGCGATCAAATATGCAGCTTGGAAATATGAACGCAAGCGCCTCCTGCCCAGCTTGGATGTCGCATTTGAAAACTACCGCTTCAGGTTGCAGATGGGAATAGGGTTTGCACCCAAAAAGGAAAAAAACAGCAGCAATGGCCAAATCTCGGATTCCGAGGGCTGGCGAAAGGAAATTCTGGACGGCCGCGAGGAGCTCGGCGAACCGAGGGATTTTAATTTCTGAACAATTCTCCTCAAAAAGACAAAAACTCGCATGAAATTTCAAATCTGCAGCTTGACAATTTCAAATAGAATTTCTATTATTGTATTCACAACAACAACATGCTTTTGGTCAAGGCGGTCCAATCTGCCATTTGCTTACTTAAACTGATCTAAAAATGAAGCCGAAAAAAACTCCATTTTGCTCGTAACAGCTCCCTAATCCTTCTTGCTTAATTGCGTTGCTGGCAAGCAACACAAACATGACGGCCTATTGCTGGCAGCATATTGCATGGCTGCTCGGCAAATAGCACAATCCCAAACTGGCGGTCCTCAGGGTCAATGTCCTGCATCGCTGTACTCTGAAATCTTACCTTCATCCAAAATTTTATTGAATCATTACATCAGTACTAGATTATGAACGATGAACTCCCAGATCGAATCGTGCAATTTTTGACCGAGGTTCTGGACGATGCAAATGCCCTGCGGTGGTTGAGCAAATTCGACGCAGAAACCGTGAAGCCATTCCTCACCAGCTACTACTTTTTCCGAACTTGCTGGATCAATTTTGGAGAGGTACATCTCCAAAGCAAGGAAAAGTACGTGACTGCACATTTGGAGGAGGCCGAGACCGCCCTCGAAATGATTTTGCAAAAAAAGCTCTTTGATCTACAGTGCCAATGGCGTGCTGAGGTGCTGCAATTGCCAGGCGTCACCCACTCAATGCAATTCATCAAATTGGGTTTTGATGTCCAGCATGTTGAATTTGTGCCGCCGATCACCGCTGAGGAATTTGAAATTCTGAAAGGTTGGCTGCAAAATCCTGACGCTGGCATCGATGCGCCAAGCGACGAGGGTTGGCAAGACTACAACAAATTTGCGATCGATCGCCAAGCGCAAAAGGCCAGTGACTTTCCAGCATTTTTCAAGTATGTCGATGCCCAACTGGGCCGCACATCTCTTTGGGATACGCTGGAAAATATCAGGGGCGGCAAAGAATTCCACTATTTCGATGAGCGCATGCAGCAAGATTTGGCCGCGGCGGCCGCTGAATCGGCTACGCGGCTGCCCAGCCTATTTGAACGCGATACCTATCTGTCGGAATTTGCCAACGTCTTTGAAGACCGCATCACCAACGATCGCCGCATAGCAATGGAGCAATCTGCAGAGGTGAGCGAACGCAGCTTGATGGATGCATTGAACCTGCTCAAGGAAACGAAAACCCCAATTCCAATCGAGGCGAATGATGATTGGCGTCAAGCTGTAATTGCCACAGCTTCAAAACTCCAAAGAGAACGCCTCCTCAATGCCCTCGATGTGGCGTGGGAAAACTATCAATTCAGGCAACAAAACCATATTGCGCTTTCCGAAAGAGAGCCTTCGCCCATCGATCGCCTGCGGCTCAAGCAGCACGAAACTTATGGCACCTATATCTTGGAAGGTCGAGAGATCCTTGGCGAGCCCAAGGACTTCAATTTCTGAATTTTTAACAGCGGGATCGCACACTGCGATCCCGCACCCAACCCAAATCAGCACAATATGGACAGCAACCACAGCCCTGAAAAACAACAATTTGTAGAGGGATTACTGCGCGACCCAAGTGTCTTGCAGTGGTTTGAAAAATTCAAACCTGGAAACTGGGAGGGATTTTTGGCGGACTACTACGCCAAGCGCAGCGACTGGCTAAAGTATGGTGAAAGGCATCGCCTTGAACATCATGAGTGGCTCACGATGGAGATGAACCAAGCAAATCTTGTACTCACCTACATCCAACATAAAAAACTCTGGGATTTGCAATGCCTTTGGCGCTCCGAGCAAGCCGAGGTGCTTGGCATCAGGCATAGCGCGGAGTTTTTGGCATTTGAGCCCGACATCATGCGGCTCGAGTTCCTGAGCCCGATCACAACCACAGAGATTGAGACGCTCAAAGGCTGGTTGATGGATTACAAATACGCCCGCAACCTTTACCGGTGCCATGGATTCCAGGACTATCAAAATTTTGTGGAAATGCCCGATCTTGAACTTGGAATTGAAGTGCCCTCCTATTATGAATTTGTCGATCGCAGCACCAATACTGTTCCGCTATGGCGTGTGCTTCCCGATGTGAGGGGACAAAAGGAACGCCACTACCGTAGTGCAGCTATCCATGCCCGTATCAAAGCTTCAGAAGCCGCCATGGATCCAGAAATACTTGAAAAAGAGAAAATTGAGGAGTTACTTGATGATCGTAAACCCTTCTATTATGGGCATTTTGAGTTTATCGAATTTGCAACGCTGTTTGATGACCACAGGGTGAATGAATGCCGTATTGCGAGCGCAAAAGCAAGTGCCCGCGATGACGACCACGAATTGAATTTTGCGATCGAAACCTTGCGGCATGCTGCCGAGCCTGTCGCACTTGAGCCGCATCCCGATTGGCGGGAAGGCATCCTCTACACGGCATGGAAACATGAGCGCGCAAAGCTCCTGCCTTGCATCGACGTCGCCTATGAAAACTACCTTTTCAGGCGGCAAATGGGCATCGCTGCAGCATCAGAAGATGAGGACGGGAACAAATCCTACCTTGCAAAGACGATCGAAGGCATGGGCAATGAAATCCTAGACGGGCGCGAGGCGCTCGGCGAACCTAGGGACTTTAATTTCTGAGCGAAGGAATCGGTTCTCAACGACTATTCCTTCCCAGCATTGGGGTCATACCTGAGCTCACCAAACATGTAGAGCCAAATGATGCGCGAAGCTCTGGCTGTAAAAGGGATGGTCAAAAACGTGATTCCCAAGACTGAACCTACAATCCACCATGCCGAATCGGGGTTGATCACCAACCAAGTGAACAACCCGACAACGATCAGCTGGGCGATGTTGAAGCCATAATTCACATACATGGCGCCCGTGTAAAAGCCGGGTTCTGGGATGAATGCTCCCCCACAAACCGGGCAATTGTCATAGATGGCGAGAAAATTGCTGCGGTTCCAAGGGCCCTTGAAAAAGTCGCCTTGCCTGCATTTGGGGCAGCGGGCACTCAGTACCGCGCTCAGGAGCGAACGCGAAGGCGCGCTCGTAACCGATCCGTCCAACTCTGTTCTCGTATTCATGATGCAAAGTTACGCAAGCTCAGGTAAAAAGGGCTGACGAAAGTCATGCTTTTTGTGCAGTGTTGCCTGTTTCTTCTACATCCGTAACACCAATATTTGCCTTGGCAGGGTCGTAGGCAAATGGCCCAAATGCATAGATCCAAATCATCCGCGAGAGGCGCGCGGTAAACGGAACGAGCAGTAAAGTCGTTCCGATCGAAGCGATGATGTACACCCAAGGCGAAGCCGGATTGAATAACACGTAAAGAAACAAGCTCACAGCCACGAGCGTGGCCACATTGAAACTGTAGCTTACATACAGCGATCCGTAAAAGAACCCTGGTTCAGGCTCAAATTGTGTATCGCAAACCGGGCATTGTGGGTGATTTGCCAGAAAATCCAAGCTGTGCCACGGGTGAACGAACAAACCCCCTTGACGACAAACGGGGCAACGACCCGAGAAAATGGCCTTGCCGGTAGAGACATGCTGGGTTGAATGCGTGACCTGTGACATAATACATCGATGTTTGAATGCAAATTTGGGAGATTGGAAACCATCACAGTGCAACTGGAGTTACCAAAGCAGTGCGATCAAAATCAGCCATGGGATGGGCCATCCAACCTTAAGGCTGCTAAGGTGCCGACCGCTCCCCATTTGGCAAATTGGTTGGGTAGTGCTAGATTCAATGCGAAAACAGGATAGAATGAATCAAGAATTGTTTGACAAATTGAATGAAACCATAGGTTTCATGCTGGAGGAGGAACTGGTGCGGGAAATCGCCACGATCGGGCAGCTGCGCAGTGCCAAGGCAGGTCAAACGCTGATGCATATTGGAGCGCCATTTACCCACATGCCGATCCTGCTTACGGGCGCAATCAAAATCATGCGGGAAGACCAAGCAGGAAATGAACTGCTGCTCTACTACCTTGAAAGTGGCGACACCTGCGCGATGAGCCTCAGCTGTTGCATGGGAAATAAGAAAAGTAAAGTGCATGCCGTGGCTGAAGAGGATTCTGTTTTGGTGATGATACCCATCGAATACTTGGATCGTTGGATCGGTCAATACCAAACATGGAAAGCATTCATTTTTGAATCCATTCGCCTACGCATGGACGAATTTTTGGAGACGATCGACAGTCTAGCGTTCATGCGCATGGATGAGCGCCTCACCAAATACCTAAAAGACCGCGTGCGTGTCCTTGGCAAGACGGAGATCGAGACCACCCATCAGCAGATCGCAGACGACCTGCACACCTCACGCGTGGTCGTCTCCCGCCTCATCAAGCAGCTGGAAAACGAAGGCAAAGTCAAGCTGGGCCGCAACCATATCGAGGTGATGGAGGTCTGATGGATGTGGCTAAGGAGCAACCCCATGCAGAAAACCGAGCACGCAAGATCAATGGCATGTGATCCAACATTTGACCGCACACAGGATTTGAAATGAGGGCATACTTTTACATGGACTTGGAAATGAGCTAAATGGAAATAGAATACGGGCTTTATCACGGCATCACGATGAATGGATGCGATCTACCTTGGGGCATCTCACGAGAAGAGGCAAGGGCCAAATTGAATCTTCCATACCGCGTTCAAGACACGGTCACGGATTTTTCAAAATTTGGCATCGACAAAATTATCGAGCAAAGGCGCGACATTTATGGAGACTTGGCCCTCGGCAACCACTATATTTTTCTGGGATTCGATAACGACTCGAATCTCCGCGAGTGTGAACTCCATTTGTTTGGCTCATTTCGGATCGGGGACATCATACTCTTTCATGAACAGCCGATCGAGGAAGTACTCGACCTACTTGCGAGATTGTCCCAAATTCGCAATGAAACTGGACACGAGCAGTTTGATTATCCGGCATTAAAAATGTCGGTCGCTTCAAGTGATGGAATGGGTGGCGAGGAGGGCGATCATGGATTGTCATATATTTACATTGCTGCCAATGTAGACCATTGGCAGCAATGACAGGGCATCATACGGTCCTAAGCCCGCTCTGATCCCTAAACCGCCTTCTCCAGCGCCTTCACCAATTTGTCCAAATCCGCCGTCGAGTTGTACAGGTGCGGGGTCACGCGCACGCCCTTGATCGCGCCCGTGTCGATGGCAACCGTGAATATTTTGTGCTCGTCATACAGGTATGCCGCAAGCTCCGCAGGCGACTTGCCACGCACGCCCACATTTGCGATTGCGCAGGACAGTGCAGCATCGGTCGGCGAGCAGAGCTGCACATGTTTCATGTCTCTCACGCGCTCGGTCCAATAGCTTTTCAAGTAATGCAGCCGCGCCGCCTTTTGTGCGCTGCCGATACTGTTGTGAAACTCGATCGCGTGACCGATGCCGAGCCAAGCCGCAGGCGGCTTCGTCCCATGGTGCTCAAACTTGCGGATGTCGGTCTTGGGCAATGCACGGTCGCCAAAAAGTGGCCAAATCTCAGCGATTTTGTCCTTTTTCACATGCAAAAGCCCGTTGCCGAGGGGCGCACAAAGCCATTTGTGCAGGCTGCAGCCGAGGTAATCGCAGCCCAGATCGGGTATTTTGTAATCGACTTGGGCAAATGAATGCGCGGCATCGACAAGCATGAAAATCTTGTGTTCGCGTGCTAAGACGCCGAGCTTTTTCACGGGCTGTATCATCCCGTTGAGGTGCACGAGGTGGGTAACGAGCATGGCCCGCGTGCGCTCGGTGATGGCGGCACGCCATGGCGCGACCAAATCCTCGTCGGAGGTCGGCACGACCGGCAGCTCGATCTTTTTCACGACGATGCCATAGCGCTCAGCTTGCTGCTCAAAAGCCTCGACCATGGAGCCGTAATCGTAGATGGAGACCAGCACTTCGTCTCCTTTTTGCAGCGGCAGCCCGCAGATCAGCACATCGAGTGACTCGGTCGTGTTGCGCGTGAGCGCCACTTCCTCCCGATCCACGCCCGCAAAGTCCGCCAATTTCTGCCTGATCGCCTCGCGCTCGCCCTCCATCGTGCGGCGCATGTAGCGCGTCGACTCTTGGTTGAGCCGCCTGAAATCACTCAAATATTGCTCCAGCACCAACTTGGGCATCGGGCTGTAGTAGCCATTTTCCAGATTGGTAAATGCAGTCGGGTAATCATAAGCCTCGCGTATTGTCTTCCAAATATCCTCGTTGCGCGCCGCGTCAAGCGGCGCTTGGTTGCGGATGATGGACAAGCCCTGCTGGATTTCAGCCCGCAGGCCACTGTCAATCAGGGGCATCAGCAAAGCCCCGCCACCCAAAATTCCCATATTGCGCAAAAATGATTTCCGGTCAAGCATGGTACAAGTTAGGGATTGTTGGGGGAATTGAGAATTGATAATTGGCAATGGATAATTGAGAATGGTGGAGCGATCGCCGTAGGCAATTGAAAATAGTATAGTTGTGCGAGTTGAACGAATCGGTTGCCTCCGCCCTCAATTCTCTATCCATTCCCCCTCCTCAAAACGAATCCTGATCTGCATAGCTTGGCCGATATTCTTTGAAATCGACCCCTTGTGCCAATTCCAGATAGCCCACGATCCAGGAGTCAAATCCTTGCAATCGCGTCGCCAGGGCTAGGTCTAGTGGCGAATCGGGGTAGGTCTGAAACAGGATTTGGTCGAATCCGAGTTTGCGACACAAGGTTTGCAAAGCATTTAATCCTTGCCAAAAGTGGACGGTATTCTCAAAATGTGCATCCCCGACACGCACGACGGCATCGATGCTCAAACAAAACTTGACGCCCGCCAATTGCACCAGGTAATTCCGGTGAAAGGCCTTGGAGCCCCAAAAAGCAGGCGAATACTCCACTGCCCAACCGCGATCGAAATTGCTATTGCGAAAGTCCGATGGTGCTATGGCTATTGCTGACATTTGCATCAGTATCCTTTTTTTGTGCCATTCCATCAAAAAAGGAACCCTTCGATGGACTCTGGCCCACGGGATTTTTGCAGCACTCACCCAATAACCCTTCATGCGGCCCCACTCCTTCCAATCCAGCTTTTTGCAGCTATGGTAGGTATTTTCACTGTGAAAACCATAGACGACAGAGACGCCTTCGGCACGCATCCAGGAATAGGTGCAAAGCGCCAACCGTTGGTGTAGCCCCTTGCGCTGATAGGATTCGAGCGTCATGCTGTCGGCCACATGGCAGCCGAGCATCTGCCGACCGCTAGGGTGCGTAAAAATTTGGGGAATAGTGCCATAAAACGCAATCGGCCGATCCCCATCATAAGCGATTGCACTCAAATATTGATGACCCGTATAGCCAGTGCCAAATTTGGTGCGCAGATAGGCTAGCGAGACTTTTTTCTTCAGCACTTCGTCCAAAAGTCGTTGCACGTCGGGCAGACGGTCATCGCTGAGGCGCTCGATGCGGTAGGGAAAATGCTCCATCGGTTCAAAAGTAAGTGCCGCGCAGCATTTCTGCCATCAAGATTTGCGTGGGTAGCCATGGATGCATCGTGAATCGCTCCAACAGTCGCGCATCACCATGATCTTGAAAGCGATAGTCGTCGAGCAAGAATCGGCAAATACCGAAATCGGCGATCTTATCGACCAATGCTGGCGAATAGGCGCCATCTGGAAAGGCAAATGCGCTTATCGGCTTGCCAATGGCGCTTTCAATCCAATGCAGGCCCATTTGCACATCATCGAGCGCCGCATCGATCGGCATCAAGTCCAAGTTGTGGTGCAGCGTGCCATGCCCGCCGATGGTGATGCCATCTGCCGAAGCGAGTTGCCTCAATTCGTCGGCATCCAAGAGCTGCCAATAATCGGCCCAACGCGGGTCATTGCGAAAGGAAACCCCACCCCACGCCGCCTTCATGGCCTCTCTGAAGATTGGGCCGCGTGTCTTGCAGTAGCTTTTCAGGCGTTGCCCATGCGCATCGACATATTCGGCTTTGCGGTTTTTGTGGAATACATGGCCATCGATCGTTACGGGCTGTCCATAAATCGCAGTGGCTACATCGAGCAAATCTGGCCAGAGAATGTCTTGGCCGGCAGCGCGTGGAGTCGTCGCAAACACAGTCGCGGGGATGCCGTGCTTTTGCAGCAGGGGCAGGGCATACAAGAGATTGTTGCGGTAGCCGTCGTCAAAAGTGACTGCGACAGCTAGTCGACCGTGGTCATACTCACCAGCAAATGCCTGGTCTAGCGAGATTACCTGAAAATGCTGCCGCAGATAGGCAAGTTGTGCGTCAAGCTGCTCGGTGGAAATGAAACGCGCATTGATGCGGCGCACAGGCGCAGGCACCACGCCATGGTAGATGCAGATGCGCAGCCCCGGGCGGTCGCGCAGCGCCTGGGCGCCCATGCCCATCGCAAAGGCTGCCTGCAAACGCTTCCAGCGCAATCGTTGCTTTATTTTGGACCATAACATGCCGCAAATATAACCGGCTGCATTTCCCATTGAATCGAATCGCTACAATTCACGAACTTGCAATTCAAATGCCGTGCACGCTATGAAAACGATATTGGTCGTCAATGGAGAATCCTATTGGCAGGATCATCTTCCGGGATTCGAAGTCCATCAAAAGCGGATCCAATCTTGTGAATGGCTGCTCAAGGATGGCAAGCTGCATGTGCTCGATGCGCAAGGTGTCTTGCAACCCGATGGCATTTTGTGGCGCGTAGGCGCGATCAAGCCCCAAGCCAAACACGAGGCGGCCTTGCGGCTGATACAACTGTCGGGCATTCCCTGCGTCAATAGCGCTGCGACACTGTTGCGGGGCTATGACCGCCTGAGCATGCTCGGCGAGCTGACCGCCTGCGGCTTGCCTGTGATCCCCTTCCAAGCCGCCACCAGCACGGCACAGCTCAAAAATATCGCCCAAGAATTTCCATTTGTCGTCAAGGCTGGCAACTACCACGGCGGTTTTGGAAAAGTACTCGTGCGCGACGCGCATGCTTGGCAAGATGTGAAAGACCTGCTTTTCATGAGCGAGGACTACGTGACCGTGGAGCCCTACATCGCCTACGAACGCGACATTCGTTACCTGGCAATCGGCGAGCAAGTGTGGGCGATGGCACGCCGCGGCAAGTTTTGGAAAGCCAATGTCGAGACCACAGACTTTGTGCTTATCGACACGACACCTGAACTCGTAGCGCAGACCCGACAGCTGCAGGCCCACCTCAGGGCCGATGTGCTGGCGATCGATATCCTGGAGGAAAAGGACGGCAGCCGTTATTTTGTGGAATACAACGACATTCCCGGGTTCTCAGGCTTTCCAGAAGCAGCACGCGTGGCATTGGCGGGATGTGTGCTGGACAAGCTGGGTGGGGCTGTCGGGTAGATCGCCAAGCGTTGGCAGTTTGACAAAAAATAATGCCTGGTTGAGACTCAAACGGCTGCGCCACCTGCTTTGAGGATCTCACGGCAGAGGTGATGCACCATGGTGCAGGGAACCTTGAGGTGAGGCGTCTTGGATGCGTCGTTGTGGTGGTGCTCTAGTGCCGCTGCCCGCTCCATCGCTTGCCACATTTTGCCCTCCAGAAGAGGGAGCAGGATCTTGACGAATTGCGTGCCTGACTTTATGCTTTGGCGGTAGGTAAACATGGGGCTGTGGACTTTTTGGCCCAAAGGGGAATGCGCTGCATAATGAGATCGCAAGACATCCTCAAGACGCTCGTAATAGGCTTCTCGGTGCCTGAAAGCACCATCGACGACGTCGAGCGTTGCAAAATGCAACAAGATCCACAGCTCAAAATTGTCATTGCTCCAAGCAACGCCGATGCCCCGCGCCTGTGCATTGGAGATGGAATCATTGAAGGCGGTATCTTTCCCGTCGTCTTTTGCAGCATCCTTGTCCCTGTCAAACATGCACCAAACTTGTGTGTCTGCGCTGAATTTCAATACTTCCTTCCCGTCTACGACCTCCAGCATGCCGTTCTTCCGCAAATAATTGGTAGCATTTACCACGTTTTGATGATGTTGCCCAGCATTGGGGATACAAGAGATTTGCACACTCGACGACCGAAATGAATTGAGATAGGCCGGCTCAACAGCCCCATCCTCACAAAAGATGATGAATACCGATGTGCCGTCGCTTTCTCGCGCATCACTTGGCTTGGTATCCCAAGATTCTTTCATCCTATTTGGCCAGAGATTTCTTGAGAACCTTCAAGACAGGTAGGGCACCATAGAAGCCCGCAAGGTAATTCTTGGCAAAATCGGCATCGTTCCTAACCCCTTTCAGGTCTGAGAGTGAGAATAGGTAGGTGGCCTCGTTGATGTCTTTCTCTGCAAAATAGAACTGATCCCGCCGCATGAGGCCAGGATCCATCAAGTTGGTGTCGTGGCTGGTAAACAACAACTGAAAATTGGTCTCATTGAATTGAAAGTCATTGCACATTTCGATAAGCCGCCTTACCAATGAAGGATGAAAATTGCTATCCAACTCATCCAAAACGATAAAGAAACCTAGGCCGCTTGCTGCGGCCAAAAACAGCATACCGGCCATCCCTAGCAACTTCCTCGTACCATCTGATTCATTAGCCATCAAATCCAACCGAATCGGCGAACCAGACTTCCCTGGTCCCTTCTTAATCAGAAAGAGTCCATTTTTCTTAAATGCCTCCTCTGCGGTCTGACCTTCCTCCCGCTCCAGCTGGATATCGTCATAAAAGAGCCCAAATCCAGAAAGAAACGCAAGCAGGTCCAACCGTTTTTCCCGATGCTCGATCATCCACAGCGTGGGCGACAAAAATGCCTCCGCATTGGTCGTGCAATTGGAGATCGTATTTCGCCGAAAGAAACTGCAGATATCAGCGCAAATACCCTTTACAAATGCGGCCGAATGCGTAAGGTACAAGGTATGTGCATATTGCAATGGCGGCACCATCTTGCCGTTGGCGAGATTTTCCTTTTGCACTTCCAATTCCTTTCTGGTGAAGTACTTCACTTGATTTTTTTCCTTGGGGCCAAAGAGCCATTCGCTGGTGATGATTTCTTTGCTGGCATTGGAGGAATCGAGATGCGCATTTTTACGCACGGTAAATCCATACCGATACTTTTTCCCTTCAAGAATGAGTATGATCTGAAAAAAGGAATCTGACTCCCGAGGCGATGCTTGATAAAGAAATGGTTCTGCAAGCATGCCTAGCCGAGATTCCGAACTGGGCAGATCGACAATGGCGGCCATGAAGTAAGAGAGTGCTTTGATCAAGTTGCTTTTGCCGCTTGCGTTGGGGCCATAGATCCCGACGGTTTTGAGCAACCGCAAGCCACCCTCCTCGGCGATATTGTTTTGATCGACCTCGGGATACTTCTCCTGATTGCTGTCGAGCGCTGTGGCTGCGAAGCTGATGGTTTGAAGTTCCTTGATGGACCGGAAGTTTTTTACGCTGAATTCGACGATCATTTTCCCTCTATTTGCACAATTATCACAAATATAGAATAAATTTCTCGGTTTTCAAGTATTTTTGAATTTTTCACATACTCCTTCAGATCCCCCCATCACAATCGGTAACCCCAGTCACATAACACACACTTTCGCTACTGCGTTCCCACTTCTGAGCTCCAAAGCTGACGCTGGTCATTCCGCGACGGCGCTGGCAAGGCTTACTTTGTAGAGAATTTTTAACTGGACTTGTGATGAAAATAGAACAAATTTATACTGGATGTCTGGCCGAGGCGGCCTATTACATCGAGAGCGATGGCGAGGCTGCAATCATCGACCCGCTACGCGAGTCGGCTCCCTATCTGGAGCGTGCAGCTGCAGACGATGCAAAGATCAAATACATCTTGGAGACCCATTTCCATGCCGACTTCGTCTCCGGCCACTTGGACCTAGCCGCCAAGACGGGTGCCGAGATCGTCTATGGCCCCACTGCCAAGGCGAGCTTCCCCATCCACCAAGCCGTAGATGGTGAAATCTTGAAACTGGGCAAAATCCAAATCAAAGTCCTGCATACACCTGGCCACACGATGGAATCCTCCTGCTTTTTGCTGCTGGATGAGCTCGGCAATCCGCATGCGCTCTTCTCGGGTGACACACTGTTCATCAACGAAGTCGGTCGTCCAGACTTGGCGGTCTCCAAAGACACGAGCCGCGAGGACCTCGCTGGTTTCCTGTATGAGAGTTTGCGCGACAAGATCATGACCTTGCCAGACGAGGTGTTCTTGTTTCCCGGGCATGGCGCTGGAAGCGCTTGCGGCAAAAACATCGGAAAGGAACTTGTCGATAGCCTTGGGCATCAAAAAAGGACGAATTATGCATTGCAGCCCAGTCTCAGCAAAGCCCAATTTGTCGATGCCGTGCTCGACGGCATCCTGCCTCCACCGCAATATTTCCCTAAAAATGCACAGCTCAATAGATCAGGCTATGGCAGCTTTGACAGCATCCTCGCCACAGGAATGATGGCGCTGAGCTACCATCAATTTGAGGCCAAACGTGCGCAAAACGCCCTCGTCTTGGACGCGAGGACCAAAGACGAATTTGCGGAAGGCCACATTCCTGGGGCCATCTTTATCGGTATCGACGGCGATTTTGCGCCTTGGGTAGGGATCATGATCGAGGATTTGCAGCAGCCGATCGTCCTGATCGCCGCTGAGGAGAAAATCGAAGAAATCGTCACCCGCCTGGCGCGTGTGGGCTATGACAATTGCCAAGGCTATCTCCTCGGCGGATTTCAAACTTGGGCTGCTGCTGGGCAGCCGATCGCCAAGGTCCAACGGGTCTTGCCTGAAGCTTTGGCGCAGGGCCATGTCAATGGCCATGTGCTAGACTTGCGTCGAAGTGCAGAATTCAACGATGGGCACCTTGATGTGGCTGGCAATTATCCCTTGGAATATTTGCGCGGATCACTTGCTGGACTCAAGCCAGCAGAAACCTATTATGTGCATTGCAAAGGCGGCTACCGCTCGATGATTGGCGCATCGCTCCTGATGGCAAATGGTTTTGCGCATGTCTATGATATCGTCGGTGGTTGGGATGCCATTGCCAAATCGGTGGCTACCCATGGATCCAAAGGAATCCAAGTCTGAAACAATCTTTCGCGCAAAAATTAAAACCTAGATTTGCCGAGCTGCAAATGTGCAGCTCGGCAAGTTTTCCAACTACATGAAAATGATAAAGCACTACCTGATCAAAGGATTGCCATTGTTTGTGATGGGATCCTTGACCCTTGGCTTAGCTCCTTTTTTCCCCGAGCCGCATGTTTGGGAAAAGATCAGATGGATCGCCACTGGTCAACCGATGGATCTACCGATCTATTGGTTTGATTTTTTGCTGCACGGCACCCCATGGATCTTGCTGCTGACTTCGCTCCTCTTGAAGCTGACCTCAGCAGGCAAAGCTGCTGCTGAATGATCTCCGCGTCCAAGCATTTGGCAGACCTGCTGCATCAAGAAAATGCTGTGGCAATCAGTTTGCAACATGATCGATATCATTGATCAGCGAAAATTGCCGCAGTAGTTTTGGCATCATAGAAAATAAGGCTGTTGCCATCTGTAGTAATGCAAGGGCAATATGCATCGCGCTTGATATCCATCCGTAGGCGCAGCGCCGAGGATAGAGCTGTTTTTTTTCAACGCTTTGATCGATCAGGGATGGCTAGGAAACTAGCCGTCCCTGTTTCATTTCCCACAGGAAAAAACTCCGTCCACCCGCATTCAATCCCTCAAAACCCATTATCAATTGTCAATTGTCAATTATTCCTCATCCAAATTCCCATCCGAAGAAAGCCAAATCGCCACCGGCCTCGTGCTTTGAAACTTGGAGAGAATGATGATCATGGAAACCATAATGGGCACTGACAAAACCATCCCCACAATTCCCCAAAGTGTACCCCAGAGCACCAATGCCAAAATCACCACCAGCCCACTGATATTGAGCAATCTCCCCAGCAATCTCGGCTCCACGATGTTGAAAATCACCGTTTGAATGACCAAAATGCCCAGCAAGACGATCAGCACAGGCGTCCAAGTCTCAAACTGCACCATGGCGATCATGGTGGGCATGCTCACAGACACGAGCGACCCGATGGTCGGGATCCAATTGATCAGAAATATCAAAAAGGCCCAAAAAATGGGAAAATCCAACCCGACCGCCCACAAAAGGATGAGCGACAACAAAGCCGCCGACAGGTTCATCCCGGTCTTGTAGGTGATGTAGTTGCGCACGGAGCGGTTGATGTCATCGAGCGTATCCGCGGCCAAGCGACGGTGCTCTCGACGTGTGAACATGAGGCGCCATTTTTTGGGAAATGTGCTTTGTTCCAACATCATGAATACGACATAGAGCAAAACCAAAAACACCGAACCCGCCGCACTTGAAACGGCCGCTCCCATTTCGGTGGCGATCGCACTCAGGTCGTAGCGCTCCATCAATTGTGACATGGTCGGCAGCTCCTGGATATGGAGCGTAGCCATGGCTCCGATCACCATTTTGTCTATATTTTTTTGGTAATCGGGTGCAGCAGCGATCATGCCATTCACACTCCCGATGATGATCTCGATCGCAAAAAAGAGTACGCCTACAATCGATACCATCGAGACGGCACGACAGGCCCACATGGGCAAGCATCGACCGCCGATTTTGATCTTCGCGATGAGTCCAGCGATGCTATTGATGACAAACCAAATACAGGCTGCGACAACCAAGGGGATGAGGAAATCTTGGGCAATGATCAAAAATGCCAACAGTGCGGCAATGACAAAAAGCGAAGCTGCGGTGCGGGTGATGTCCATGGAGGAAAGTTAGCAGATTCTCCCCGAATTCGCTGCCTACATGGCAAAACCCATCCAGCGCATCGCTCAGCTACCTTGGCAATAAAGGCCTCACCCCCGACACCAAGTTGCCAAAATGAAAGTGCGAAATCTCAATGTAATCTCGGGATGTAGTCTGGATCCTTTTTCACTGTAATGATGCCTTGGTAATAGGACAGCGAGACCATGCAAGTTTGGACCAGATCAAACTCCCATCCACGAGGGCCTCTTGGATTGACGTTGCTGATCGTGATCTTGTACCCAGTTCCTGCGACCACTTGAAAATAGGCGGAAGGAATCTCTGCGAGAATCTCAAAAAACTTTTTGCCCGGTCCTGGGCATTTGAGTCCGTCGCGTATCACCACCGTGCCGATGCCATCTCTGGCCAATGCAAAATTGTTGCTGAGCTCAGGTGGCTTGCGGGGAGCAGGGTCCCAGATGACCACCCAGCCATTGACATCGGCGCCATTGTGGGTGATCTTGGTGTAAGGAAGCAGGGTAGGTCTCTGGTAATTCATTTTCTTGAAGTTGATTTGGCGTATTGGCTGATGGGATTCTGCATGATTTTTGACGGCAAGGCCAAAGGACGTTGGTCAAATTCGAGCGCATCCCAATCCAAATAATCATGAACAATATCTTGCTTTTTGACGACAGCAACAAGGCCAACCAATTGCGAGCGGCAGCCAAAAAAGAGCGGGGCGTGTGCCTTGGCCATTCCTGACCTTGGCACCAACCCCGCTCAGCTCATCCAAACTACCAATCTTACTTTGCGCGCAAGATGATTTCTTTGATGAGATTGCCTCTCAGGCTGTCGATACGGCCACCCGTGACGACACCCGTCTGCAAGACATTTTGGAAATCAAATCGCGTGCCGCCATCGACGATCGCCTCGATCACCCGCCTATAGGTGACGCCACCAATCCTGCCGCTCACGTTGATCACCATGGGCAAAGCGGTGCCTGCGGTGAGCAGGTCGATGCGTGACATGGATGGATCCAACATGATTTTGGTGTCCACGTTGGCTTTTGTGGGGATGGAAAATTGGATGGCGATCGCATCTCCCTGGATGCCAAACTGCGTGTTCACAGTCAGGCTAAATGTCCGAGCCTTGCCTGATTGGATGGTAATGAGGCGATCTGGGCTGTTGAAGTTGCGGGCACTGAAGCTCAAGGATTCTCCTGGATCGATGAGTCCATCGACCGTGATCTTGGAGAGATGGTGTGTCATGCAGAGACTCACATTCTCATTGCCACGACCTTTGCCGATCATGCGGTGGGTGAATCCTGCACCAAGATTCAGGGTCGACCAATTGGGCTTGGTGGTGGCCGCCAACGCTTGCAGATTGGCGCTGCTCAACTTGCCACCTGATGGACAGACCAAGAAGGAGCCATTGAATCCATCACCGCTATTTTGCGTGGGAATCGGCAAATACTTCTTGTCGGTATTGGTGGCATTGGGATCGGCCACATCACTCATGTCGGCAGAGTTGCCTTGGTCGTCTACAAAACCCAGGGTCTCAACGAGGTTGTTGAAAAAATAGCTGATCATGTCGGGCACGCGGCCCAAGACCGCCCAATAGGGCGTGCGAGGCCGTGGCGTAACGATCGTTGCAGGCGCATGGAAAAGCCTGCCGCCTTTCTTGAATCCGCCTGACCAACCAAGCCCGGCGTAACTCCAGGTGTTTTGGACGGAGTCGATCAAAAATTCGCGGGTGCCGCCACCCAGATTGGGGTCAAACACGGTGATCTTCCAGATCGGCGTGGAGTCGTCCCACTTGAACGGCAGTACACAATGGCCTTTTGCCTTGAGCAGATTGGCTGTGTCTGTAAAGCTCAACACGGGCTTATCACCTTTGTTCCAAGCATTGCGCGAGCGTGTGAAGGCGCCTTTGGGGTCTTGGGTTTGGTTGTTTGTAAACGTATCGATCGTCCAACCAACCATCTTGTCACCAAACTGCCGTGCTTGATGCACCCTGAATTCATCCCACAGCACGGGCGTATCGAGGTACTGTTGCAAGGGTGGCACATGGCGCGTCTGCCCATTCCATGACTTGAGACCGTAAACGCTCATGCCATAACAATTGCCACTAAGGCCAGCCTTTTTGATCACATTGTTGAAAAACAATTGGTCCACAGCGTCAAATGGATCCCACCACTCTGGGGTAGAGTCAATGTCGCGTATGGCCATGGCGCCTTGCTCCAAGGTGAGGTTGAGCGTTGGCTTGTTGGCGGGTTTCCAAAAATCAGCGGTGTAATCGGCTGGCACCTGTCCCTGCACCGCCCAGCTGATGTTTTTGATCTTGGACACTTGTCCTGATTCAAACAATCCATCCTCCGACTCAAAACGACCCCAACAATTTTGAGCGTTGAGTACCTTGGTAAACGTGCCAAGTTCATCGTTCCCTCCGTTGAACGCGTTGTCATAGTCCTGGCAGTGTACGCTCAGCGTGTAAGTCTTGTTGATGTCATTGGGATAAAAAATACCCGTCTTGGCATTGAGCTCCACGATGTTCTTCTCGTTGGTGTAGCCATTTTCTGGGAATCGTTTGGAATAGGCCTCGGTGGCATTTTCCTTGACGATGACGCGCACGATGGGATCG
This sequence comes from Bacteroidota bacterium, assembly GCA_031424495.1. Lineage (GTDB taxonomy): Bacteria > Bacteroidota > Bacteroidia > J057 > JADKCL01 > JADKCL01. The sequence goes on from JANPHP010000083.1 coordinate 20,026, forward strand.
TTTTGTGAGCCGTCATTCTCGCTCTCGATGGTCACAATGCGGCCGACGTAAAAATTGAATGGGCAGGCGATGCGCGTCTTGCCGTTGCCGCTCACAATTGTGCCACGCTGGAAGGTGTTTGCCTTGCCACCAGTGAGGCCTGGTACAGCAAGCTCATTGCTGGTAGGAAAACCCAAGGTGGAATTCATGCCGCCAGCCCGCAGGTATGTGCGCAGGATCTCGCCGCGTACTTCGCGCGCACCCGTCGAGGGGTGGTAATAGATGGAACCCAGTTGGAATTGGCTCATGCGGGCGATTTCGACATTGTTGGCATTGAGCACGGCCTCCTCATGGTGCAGTGGGAAGCCGCAATGCAAGATGCCACCAAGCTTCTTGAATTCTTCCCAAATGAGACCATGCACCTCAAACGCCGCTGTGGTACCATCAGACTTGAACATTTGCCCGCGCTGAAAATCCTGGACGCGGCCACCCGCGATTGCGGCTTCGGCCTTGGTAGGCAGACCGATGATGTGCTGAGCACCGCCAATGGACTCATAATCGGCATACATCACGCCATACATGGGCACAGCACCCGTCGCATCTGAAAAGTAGATGCCACCTTTGGTGAAAAGGTTTTTGCGCACGCCAGCGACACCGCCGTCGATCTCGTCGCTCAATGGAATGCCAAGCTTGCCTGCCAGCGTCGTGTCGGCCTTGTAGGCGGCATAGATGAGGCCATGCACTTCATAGGCCGTACCTGTACCGATCGGCGCGATGACACAACCACCTGCCCACTTCTTCACATAGGCGGGAATCGCAGCATCAAATTTTACAGCCTCAGCCAGATTGCCAAAACTGTATTTGTCTTTGACCGCCATGTATTTGCGGGAAATGAGCCACTCGGGTTGGGTGCGGGCATTGAGGATGAGTGCAGTGAGGTCAGCTGGAATCCCTTTGGTGAAGGTAAAGGCAGCCATCTGTCCTGTGAATTGCATGGTGCCCGAGACACTTTGGCCGAGCACCAAGGCTGCGCCTGTTGCGGCGGACAAAGCACCATTGGGCAGGCCGGTCACGCCCACAAGCTTGCCGTTGAGCACGAGGGCAAGCGTGTCGCGGTCATACACGAGGTCGATTTTGTTCCAGCCAGCCATGTTCAGGTCGGTGGTACGCAAGAAGGAGTCGGTGATCGCAAGACCATTTCCTGAGGATTTGACTTGCACGCCCACCGCAGCAGGTGCTACCGATGCAGGTTGCACCCAGATGCTAAAGGGCAGCGCGCTACAATCCACCAGGGTCTGCATGCCCAAAGTCGATGCCTTGGGCTTGAAGACGATACTCGCCGTGAATTGCTCCTTGTCAACGGCTGTGGCCTGCACTGCTGTTGAAATTTTGCAGCCAGCGATGAATTCGAGCACCTGCGCAAACGAGCCATAAGGCGTCGCGCCGGGGCCGGCAACGGCCTTGCAATTGGTGACCGTGCCTACATAACTGCCATCGGGGTTCTTGACCGTCGTGGAGTTGAGACTGTAATTAATTAATAACTGTGACATAATAGATAAAATATTGGTAATGAATGAGTAAATGCTTTTGTGGAGGGCTGCCAAATGGGCATGCACTTGCCTAGCCACATGGGTGCGGCCGATTGGATCAATGCTTGGGTTATGCCCAGAAAGCGTTTAAGCTGATTGGCAGACGGCCTTGTCTTGCCGCTGCGACATCGAGGGCAAATGGATTCCGAGCGGGCATAGATTTCCCACTCGCCTGCGTGTAGGCGATGAATTCAAAATATTCAAGTTGCTATCAGATGCTTGGCCGGGTGACCCCAGGACAGTTCAAGTCGACCATCACACTGACTTTTTTGGTGGTGCTGCTATAGCGCAAATCTACTGCTGTACAACTCTTGAGATCGACCTTCCATTGTACATGCTTCGTCACATCTAGCAAGGTTACCACGAAAAAATTGTCGCATGAAGCCTTGAAAACGCTCGCATCGATGCTCGTGAGTAGGCCCAAGGTGGGTGTAATGGGATCATTGGCTGCGATTTTCAAGGTATCCATGATGACTACGGTACCGATACCGTCTTTCTTGAAAACCTGCAGACGCAAATTCGTGCGTGAGACGACGGTGCCAGTGCCATACTGTCCACCAATAGCGATCCAACCTCGATTGGTTTCATATTGAACGGAATCAAAAGGGCCTGCCACTGGGTGCGCCACAAATCCAAACGAAACAAAACAAATAGCCGTGAGTGCCACGGTGACAATCCAATTGTGCGTTTTCATAATTTTTTGATAGTGGATGCGATTCTCTCGTGTTTCAAAGTAACCATGCAAAGATGGATGGTTTGTTCAGTTGAAATAGTGCAAAGTATTTTCAAAATTTGATGTCTAACATTCCCATTTTTACTTGCAAATTGCTTTAATTGAAACATACATTCACCAAGACTGATCAGTTGTTGTGAAAATTATTTGAAGTCATGCATGTTGGAGGTGCTTTATTTTCTTTGATCGCGACGCTCACGCCGACGGAAAAACGGCATTTCCGCATTTTCGCTGGCCGGCATGTCATCGGGGAACAGAACAATTACATCGATCTGTTTGACGCCATCGATCGGCATGATGGAGCCGAAGGCCTTGATTTTTTGGCAGTTCCCACTCATGAGCACCTCGTTTCCAACTTCGCCTACAACGCCCACTACCTCTACCAACTCATTCTCCGCAGCCTGCAAGCCTACACTTACGAGGCCTCGCCAGCGCGAAAACTGCGCAGCATGCTCGACAAAATCGAACTGCTCATCGCCCGGCAATTGCACGAGCTTGCTGAGAAAATGTACCGCAGACTCCTGAAAGAGGCTGAATCAATCGAGGAATATGCGATCATGCTACAAGCACTCCAAATCAAGCGGCAATGGATCAGTAAACTCGCAGACAATCTCATCTGGAAAGAGCTGCCAGCCCTGCATGAAAAGGAAGACGAGGTACTGCGTAAAATGCTGAATGAAAATGAGATCATCCAGTGCTACACCCATGTATTTCTGGCGACGCAAAACAAAGTCAATCTGAACAAAGCCGATGAGAATGCCGCCCTGCGTGAAATCTTGGCGCGGCCGATCATGCAAGACGAGGCCTTTGCCACCACGTTCAATGGCCGCATTGCTTGGCAACTGATCCATGGATTCACATATTCCTTGCAGGCGCAGCACGCCCGCGCAGAACCCTACTACCGCAGACTACTCCAGGTCTGGGAAGCCCATCCACAACAAATCGGGCTGCACCAGGAGCGCTATGCCATGTCCATTGTGGACCTGCTGAATTGCTGCCATTCCCTCGACAAATACCAGGATTTCGAGCTCCATATTGCCACCATTCGCAGCCTCAAAAAACTGCCCTTGCCGGTCGAAAATCGCATCAATTGGATCGTTACCAATCTCGAAGTCTTGTTTTACATCAACACGCTGCGCCTCGACACCGCTAGCGATGTCGTGGCCCGATGGGAGCAAGTGCTCAACCAAAATCAAGATTTCGTCAACGAAGTGAGCATCCTCTCCTACTCCTTCAACATCGCGCTGCTCTACTTTGTGAAGGAAGACTTTCGCTTGGCGCTCAGATGGCTCAACCGCATCCTGAACCACCCGCGCACACTGACCCGCAGCGACGTGCAGCGCTTTTCGCGCATGTTTTACCTCGTGCTGCAAATCGAGCTCGGCAATATGGAGCTGCTCGAAACCGAACTTGCCAATACACGCCGTGCACTCAAGCTGTCGGGCATCAATCCATTGGAAAAGGCCATTTTGCGACTGCTCAGCAAGCTGATCACGCGCCCCATCGGTGATTGGCGCATTTACCAAACGCAATTTTGGGAGCAGCTCGGTGCCATCGCCAAAACCGGAACTGTCGTTTTTGGGTTGCAAGAAATGCAAATCTGGGTCCAAAGTCGCCTTGCCGGTCACACTATCGCCGATCAACTGCGGCAACCAACCGCCAACTGACCCATCCCACACCGACAACATTGCCAATCAATACTGTCAAAACCCCTCAATTGTAACATGTGTAACACTGGCATGCATGCGATTTGAGAACCCTAATGATCAGCACTATAGGATGTTTTGGATAACAATCGCATCCTCAAAAAATTCACTCCATGCCAAATATCATGTTTTATTGAGCTTTTTGAACCCAACTTGCCGCCCAATGACTCGTAGGAGAGTTAAGAAAATTTAGGAATCGGTATGAATGTAAGTGAAGAGATCAACAGCATGTTCAGTCGAATTTTGCAGCCTATCAGGGCTGTTGGGGTGGTCGCAATTGCGACGGTAGCGCTCTCAGGCTGTACTTGGGACAAAGTCGAGCAGCCCAAGGTCGTCTGCTTTGAGAGCGATATCTTGCCCATTGCAACAAGCTTTTGCGGCAAGTCAGGATGCCACGGCGGCCTGTCCCCCGAAAAAGACTATGACTTCACCAGCTACAACGGCATCATGCAAGCTGTAAGGCCTGGCCGGCCTGGCAATAGCGAATTTTACACCGCTTTGTCGGCATTTGGCGAAGACAGAATGCCACCGGCAGGCAATCCGCGCCCGACCAATGACCAAATCTCCCTCATCAACCAATGGATTTCTGAGGGAGCTGCAAACACCACCAATTGCGCGTCAGTGGGTTGCGACACAGCCGCCGCTGTCACCTACAGTGGCGACTTGGCACCGCTGCTGCAATCCTATTGCAACGGCTGCCACGGCGGCAGCAACGCCAGTGCTGGGCTAGACTTCAGTGCCTACGCCACCGTGAAGCAAACGGCCCAAATCGGTCGGCTTCAGGGAGCAATGCGCGCCGCCCCCGGCTACAAAGTGATGCCACCGAGTGGCAATCTGGTCTCCTCTTGCCTTGTCGACAAGATCGACAAGTGGGTCGCCGACGGCGCACCCAACAACTAGGTGATCTCAACTTTACAAAATAGCGACTGCCCCATTGCTGAGTGATCACGATGGGGCAGACTTTTTTCAGGCAGGCCGATTTATCCGAATGACAGAATTTTGTGCGCAAGCCTGCACGATTGCAGGCGATGAGGGCACATTTTAGCCTTCTGGCCTGTCAGTTTCATTTTATCCTTACCCCCCAAAATGTATTCGCAAGACTAGACGCAACCCAATTTCTTTGTGGCAATATCTCTAGAAAGATGAAAGCCAACGAAGTCAAGGAAAGTCCAAAAGTCGCTCAAGAAGGCCATGAAGGTGGCGAAATGCAAGTCGGTCAACTGAAGGCGTCACACGACGCCCCGCCGGCCGAAGGGCCCGACACCGCACAACTGCGGCAGCTACAAGCAGCCGCAAATGCCAGCCCCCAAGTAAGTCAGTTGCGCGCATTGCAGGCAGGTGCCAGCAACAGCCCGCAAGTGAAGGAAACCGCCCAACTGATGCAGGCTGCCAGCCTCTTTTCTGGCCCAGCCGTGCAACGCAAGGAAAACAACACCGGCATGCCCGACAGCCTCAAATCGGGTATCGAGAGCCTCTCGGGCATGGCCATGGACGACGTGAAGGTCCATTACAACTCAGACAAGCCTGCGCAGCTGAATGCCCACGCATTCGCCCAAGGCAGCGACATCCACCTCGCATCAGGGCAAGAAAAACACCTTCCACACGAGGCATGGCACGTGGTGCAGCAGCGCCAGGGCCGTGTGCAACCCACTACGCAAGCAGGCGGCGTCGCCGTGAACGACAACGCCGGCTTGGAAAAGGAGGCCGATGCCAAAGGCGCCCAAGCCCTGCAAACCAAGGCAGATCCTAGCAAACAATTGGCGCTAAGCCCAGTAGCTGCAGGCAGCGCACAACTCGTGGCGCAATTGCTCACGATAGGCACCAGCAAAGCCACTGATGAAAACAAGGTAACGGCGCTAGAGGAACTCGATGAAATCAATGATGCATCGGATGTGAATGCTGCAATGGAGGCAGTTGAGAATTATGCCGATGGCACACTCGACCGCTACAAGGATGAATACCGTGACGATTACCTGCCTGGTAAAGGCGATGATGATGATTTCCAATGGCCGCTGACCTATCTGCGCGGCCGCGCATCTCGCCGCAATGGTCGACTCTCGGAGGCAGAAGCCATCCAGTCAGTTTATGGCGCGGGTGTGAAGAAAAACAATCAAGCCTACGATGTCACATTCAACGATCATGATATGGAGGAGACGGTGACGATCATTCCCGACTTCTGTACTGCTGATGAAGTCGGCGACGTGAAAAACGTGCAGAACCAATCCTTCACCGAGCAACTGCGGGCGATCTATGCCATGGCCAATAACCAAGAGCCAGATGGCGGCGATGTTACCATCACCAAGGCCGGCAGCGACACTGCAATCAATCACGCAGACCGCGATTTTGACATGATTGTGAGGGGTCCCCATGGTTCGGAATTTGCCACCAATGTCAGCGGCCCCTTGGAAAATGCTGCGGATAACATCTATTATAATATCGAAGATAAGTAGATTTGGGAATGGAACATCGCTATTGGCTGATACTGCATTCCCGGCACGCCTTCAAGACTGAGGCGGAGGCCAAACGATTGCTGGACTTTTTGGAGCAGGCTAAAGGCATTGCGCAACCGAGCTATTTCGACAAGAACGAGCCGATAGGCAAGGCACTCAACGCCAAGACGCAACCGAATGCCGTCGCACTTTTGAGCGGTGCGCCGGTTCACAAGCTGGGTTCGGTGATGCTGCGCTCCAAAGACGATCGTTTTCTGGCCGACATCAAATGGCATAGCACCAAGCCGCTCAAGTGGTTGCTCGAATTTAAGGGTGATGCCTTGGGCGAGCAGGCTGGATGGCAGGCCCTGATTGCATTTGCTGAGGAAATCTCCAAAGAATTTCCAGCCATCGCGGGCGGATGCGCCCATTACGAGGACTGGAAAGCCAAGCATTGGCGCGACGTCGTCTCGGCGGGCGGTGCAGCGGGCGTGCAAAAGGTGGGTTTTGACTTCCGTGGGCCGCTCACGGGTGTCTATTGGCTCACGATTTTGGGGGCGGATGCCGTGGCGCATTTTGGGAAAGCGAAGCTGCAGGCCTTGCCAGTCCATGCTTGCATGGACTTGGGAGCCGGCGGCGTGATGCTGGTGATGCGCCCCGATCCGCTCGCGCCTGCGCTCGCGGAGCGCCTCACGCAGGACCGCGCGGTCGCAGCCGCGCTCGGCAGCGAATACTTTTTTGACATAACGAACGCGGAGCGGGAGCTCAAAGTGATACCGGGGCTCGGCTGATTTATTCGGGGCAGTTCACAAAGCGAGGCTTCAGCTGCAGCACATCACCCGTTGGAAGGTGCAGCTTGAATTCCTTGCAATTCAGCCATTCCCCATCCTGTTGCAGGTGTATCGTCTCCCAATCCACGCAATATACGCCTATATCTGAAGTGATCGGCAACAAGCTGCTTCGCATCCTGACCTCTGTTCTGGCACTAAAGATGGACTTGTCATAGAGATAGATCGTCGTCTGATAGTCAGGATAAAAAAATTCCGCCTTGTATCTCGGCACAAAAAAACCGCCGGGCAGGGAAACGAAACATAACAGGGCAGTCACAAAAACCCCAATCGGTAGCCCAAAGCCAGCTGCAAAGCTCAGCACCACCCGCCAACCTGCCGACAAATGTCCTCTAGCATGCTTCCAGATGCCGATGACTGCCGCAATGCCTGCAGGAAAGGCAGCGATGAGCGCGATCACTGCCGTCCACACCCTGAAATCATCCCATGACGGGATAAAATGGATGAAACCCATCGCCAAGCCGACCACGATGGCCAGGCTATAGATCCCCAAGGGCAGTGCTATGCGACGGATGAGCATGTGGGCTATTTTTTGTAATTGTGTTTCATTGTCCCTCGTTCCCAACCACATCTCCAGTGACCAAATCGATCTGGAACCCTTTAAATATAATCTGATTCCCATTTTGGAAATAGAACGGATCGTCGGACGTGCCGACCTCGTAGCCCACAAAAACAATGAATGGTGACCAACCGCGCCGCAGCCATACATTCGATCTTCTCACTTTGACGCCCGTTTTGTTGTAAATGTAGATCGTAGCATCGTATTCAGGATACTCGACTTGGCGATCATACCGCTGCGGAAACAGCCCAAAGTCTTCTGAACTCGTGAAATTGATGAATGCAACAAACCAGGAAATGAACCCCAGCACGATGAACACGGCCAAACTGAGCAAAAATCGCCACCCCCACGTCAATTTGTCCCGCGTATGCACCCATACGCCTCTGATCGTCCAGATACCGCAAACCATCGCACCGATCATGGACAGCGTGTAGGTCACCACCTGCACAGTATGCAATTCGTGTATCCATGGCGGCAATGTGGCCACCAATACAATGGCGAGGTAGGCAAGGAAGGCAAGTGCAGGATAGAGAATGCGTGTTTTGAACATGGTGCTGGCTTAGGATTCGATTGTCGGTGAATTTCATTTTGACCTCAGTCCCGATAGGTACCTCCATCTCGCTCGACAGTTCCCGTGGGCAGGTGCAACCTGAACAAGCTGCAGACCACCCACTCACCCTCTTGCGACAGCCCGGGATCACCTGCGCTCATTCCCCCAAAACTGCCGATTTCCTTTTCAAATGGCAGCCAGCCATCTTGGTAGGTAAATTTGGCCTCGGGATCCAAAAAGCTATTGTCGTAGACATAGATCGTGGTGTTGTATTCGGGATAATCAAATTGTTGGGTGAACCGTGCCTCAAACAAGCCTCCCGACAGTGAAAAGACGCAAACGATAGCCGCAAAAAACAGCATGCCGGCCATCACACAACTGCTCGCCACCGTCAATATGATGCGCGGTGCCTGCTGCATGCGCTCGGAGGTTTGTTTCCAGACGCCCCTCGCGAGCCAGATGGCACTCGCAACACTGCCTAACATGGCCATGAAAGCGGTGATTTCTTGAAATGTATTCCAGCTGGGGATGAATGGGAGGATGGCAAATGTGACCGCCAAAGCGATAGCGCCCAAAAAGGCCGTGATAGGAAGGATGATGCGGGTGCTGAGCATGGTAGAGAAAGGTACGGATTTCTTGGTTTAGGGTTGAATGCGGCATAGGAAAAGACGAGGTGCAATCACCCGCGTCTGTCAATCGTTCAATACCTCCAATCTGCCAGTCGGCAGATAGACCTTGAACCCATCGCCGATGGCCCATTCGCCGCTTTGAATCATTTGCATCGATTCTTCACGAATCCATCCACCAATTTCAGGTTCCCTGGAAATGAGAAAGTCATTCAAGGGGAGCCAACCGCGCTTAATCTTGAAGAACGGGCCGAAATCGCTCCGGCTTGGCTCATAGACGTAAATCGTAGTTTCGTACTCCGGGAATTCAAATTGTCGCACATACTGCGGGCGCAGGGGTCCATTGTTGGACCACATAAAACAGAGCAGCACGCCGACCAGACTCATGATGACCGCCGCCGCAATCGCCACCATCAAAACCATTCGAAATGCGATTCGCATCTGCTGGCGCGTCTGCACCCACACGCCGCGCATAAGCCAAGCCTCCGTAGCAAGCAGCCCGAGCGTGGCCAATCCCATCGAGCACCATTGAAATCTGGCCCATGACGGGATGAAGGGCAGCATGGCAGCCACGATCAGGACCGCCACAGCGACTAGAAAAGAGATAAGCGGTAGGTAAATGCGGGTCAGTGGCATATTTTTTGTTTCGGGGTTTCGTTTGGTGTTGCACTAGGGCAATATGCTTGGAATTCTCACCGTGGTTAAGTCGGCTGTTTATGTGGGTGAATGCAGGAAAATTAAGGCGTTTCTCAGTCCAAAGGCGGAGCCATGACAGGCGCTTGCGGTCTCCTGATCGCGACCCAATAACCAGCCGCCGCAAGTGGTACCAGCAAAGCTGCAACCCAAGGATCGGGTTGCCAACCCATCATCATCGGGATACCCCCGATGGCGATGGCAAGCCCAAAACACATGCCAATGGCCGTCGCAGGCATGCGCGGCATGAGCCCATACATGCCGAGCACCGCAGCAGGCGTAGCCGACTGCAACAGCATCACCCCCGGCAAAAGCGTCCACGGATTGGTGCCGCCCAGCGTGAGCAAGGGGGCCGAGACGGCCAGCGCAATCATGCCATAGCGTCGCCAGCCTATGCGATCTGACAGCAAGCCGCCTGCAACCTTGCCGACCATGGCCGCCAGTCCCAGCGCCAAGAGCAATCCATGCTCAGCGCCATGGATGAGTTCAAACAAATTCCAAACCGCCGACCGCAGGGCGATGGCCATCAGCAAGATGAGCATAAATACATCATGCCAAGCAAACGTTTCGGGCTGCTGCGCAGCCATCGGTGCCGCCGACCGGCTGGGATAGGGCAGCGTCAACACGATCAAGCTGACCAGTGCCACAAAAGTTGCCAGCACCCATAGCACTGGCAAGCCCGCCCAAGAGAGGTAGCCGCCCAGTGCCAGGCCCATGACGCCCGGCGCGGCAAACAATCCCGCGCCCACGGTGCTGCCTGGAAATGCCAACAAGGCCAGCATGCCGCCCGAGACATGGAAAAAGGCTCCGCCGATTCCCGCCAACACGATGGCGGCCAAGGGCGCCATCGGAAATACCAGCAAAGCCGCCGCCACGAGGCTGAGGCTTAGCGCCACGACCACCTTGGGCTTGCCGAAACGGTCCACGACCAAGGCCGCAGGCACCTGCCCGCCAAATGCCAACACATTGTATAAGAGTACCAGCGCTCCGACATCCATCCATTCGCCCGTGACGCCACCCGACAAGCGGCCGATCATATAGCCCGCCGCGCAATCGCTCAGGCCATGGGCCAGACCGAGCAAGGCTATTTTCAGGACATTGTTCATTGATTACAAATCCAAGAGATTGACCAGTAGGGCCGTGACGACCGCTGAGCTGCCTTTCATGACCGCAGCTGAGAGCCAGATACGAGTTTTGCTCAGGTTTTGGCGCTGGGTGTTCAATACCAAACCCTGCACGAGTATCATAGCCAGCAATACCATGATATCAAATACATTGCCTTGAAGGTTCAAATTTTCCTTCACAATCCAAAAGAGAAAGCCAGCTCCGCAAGCAGCAATATTGGACAAGAAGCTACTGGTGAATGCCTTGTCCACGGGCCGCAAACCCATCAAGGCCAATATGCCCCCCTCCATCACGACCATCAAAGAGAAGAAGCCCAGCAAAATCAAGGCAATTGGCCGTGAGGGCCCAGAAACGACATCGAATGCGACACTTGCAATCATGCCCCAAATTAGGCAATTCAGTCCAGATTTGCTGATCCTTGGCAAAATCTAAATCCTCGATGGATCACTTTAAGATTTTTTTTTGAAGTGGCTGTAACCGCTGCTTGAGGCATGTAGTCTTATGGCCTGTAAGTTCAGTATTACCTCAAAAATAGAAACAGTATATGCAAGGTGCAGAGTTTTTGATCCCCGTTTCATTTTTTGCCAGCATGTTTGGCATCGTTTACATCTACTTCCAGACCCGCCACCGTGAGCGCATGGCATTGATTGAAAAAGGCGCAAGCCCAGACATTTTTCACAGTTCCAAACGTCCACGCTCCTTCGGCACCCTCAAATTTGGATTGTTATTTGTCGGTGTTGCCTTGGGCATCTTGATGGGTGCATTACTCTCGAGCTTGGCGATCGGTATGCGTGAAGAACCCGCCAATTTCTCGATGATCTTCTTATTTGGTGGCATCGCGCTCATCGTGAACCATGTCTTGGAATCCAAGAAGTCCCAAGGAAACGAGCCCAACAAGGGCTGATCACAAGTGAAAGACAAGCATTTTGCTTGCGTGCCGAGGGAGTCCTGCAAAGGCTCCCTTTTGGCCAATGGTAGGAAAATACTCGGTTCTAATTATCAGGCAAACGGTTAGGAGTCTTCAGGCTTTTTTCCTAACTTTGACGGTTCAAATTCCTCTTGTCGGAAACGGCTTGGAGGAGCAACCATGACATACAGGGTGTCAGGGTAGGAGAATCTAAAATTCAAAACCAAATTTAAGGTCTAAAGTATGAGATTAAGGATTTACACAACTGCTTGCTCGCTTACACGCATCGGATTGGCCCTTGCATTCGTCTGCCTCTTGAGCACACGGGTCATGGCGCAATCCTACACAGAGGGATTCAACAACATTGCAACCCTTTTCACAGGTGGCTGGGCACAGCAAAACCTGAGCACCCCGATTGGCACCATTCCTACATGGATTCAAGGGAATCCTACCATTTTCCCAGCACAAAGCGGTGCTGACACCACCTACATCCTCGGCAACTACAACAACGTTTCCGGCGCAAACACGATCAGCAACTGGCTCTTCACACCTGTGCGCACCATGTCCAATGGTCACACGATCAGCTTCTGGACACGCACGACTACCCCAGGTACCACTGTGTATCCTGACCGCATGCAAGTAAGGTTGAGCACCAATGGCAGCAGCGTAAACGTTGGCGCGACCAATACCTCTGTTGGTGACTACACCACCTTGTTGCTCGACATCAATCCAACGCTTAGCACCACTGGTTATCCTAGCGTTTGGACCCAATACACCGCTACGATCAGCGGCTTGGCTGGCCCCACCGCGGGTCGCATCGCCTTCCGCTACTTCGTGACCAACGGTGGCCCATCAGGTGCAAACTCCGACAACATCGGCATCGACAACGTAGCCTACACCGTGCCTGTGTCTGCCGACATCGAAATGGTGTCTGCCGATACCCTTGAGTACACGATTACCCCTGAGAATCACCAATTCCAAGGCCCTTACACGGGTGTGATCCGTAACAATGGTACATCCAACATCACTGGCGCTTTCATGCGTGTGAATGTTTATGATGGCACCAACACACAAGTCTATACCGCCAATAGCGCAACCGTCGCCACCTTGGCTCCAGGTGCTACTGCAACTGTGACTGTGCCTGCCGCTGTCGGTTTGGCCCCTGATCTCTACACCATTGAGTACCTTGCCAAGCACTCTGCTGTCGATGGCAACCTGCTCAACGACTCCTTGTTCAATGGCGTGCTGGTGGATCCCACCATTTATGCACGTGACAACGGTAACGTGATCGGCTCATTGGGCATCGGCGCTGGCAACGGCGGCTACCTCGGCCAAATGTTCCACTTGAACGCTGCCGACAATATCGATAGCGTGCTGCTCTTCTTGAATGGTGGCACGGGCTACACCGGCGAGCCAATCGCAGCTTGCTTCTGGAACATTGTTGCTGGCGAACCCGGCACGATCATCGGCTACACCGATACCCTTTTCCATGTCGATGACAATGGTGGTGTCTATGTATTGCCTACCCACGGCGGCTCTTTGTCTTTGCCTGCTGGCGACTTTGTGGTGACAGCCATCGAGTTTGACTCGACGCTCGGCCTCGGCCTTGCCTCCTCGATCTTTACCTTGGGTACCACTTGGGTCAACTGGCCTACCTCACCTGCAGGTGGCTGGGCAAACAACGAATTCTTCGGTGTTTCTGGCTTCAATCACCCTTACGTGATTCGCCCGATCCTCTCTAACTGCCCTGCTTACACCTCCACAACGAGCAGCACACAATCTGCTTGCGGCGCGACTACTGGTACAGCAACCATCGCTGTTGGCGGCGGTCCTGGCCCATTCACCTACCTCTGGAGCAATGGCAATACCAACGCGACTGCCACCAACCTTGCTGCTGGTAACTACACCGTCACCGTCTCCGACGGCAATGGCTGTACTGTAAGCGGCTCTGTCGCTGTCACCAACCCCAATGCACCTACTGGAACGGTTGTTGCACCTACCCCTGCACCATGCTTTGGTGGCAACGGCACTGCCGGCGTGATTGCTAGCGGTGGCACACCTACCTACACCTATCTCTGGAGCAACAATGCCACAACTGGCGTCATCACCGCTCCTGCTGGCACATATAGCGTCACCGTAACCGATGCAGCTGGTTGCCAAGTCGTGGTTGGTCCTGCAACCATCACGCAGCCTACCGCTATCACCTCCACCGTTACCAACACCCAAGAGTCCGCTCCTGGTGCTACTGACGGATCTGCTTCTGTAAACGCAGTAGGTGGCACCCCACCTTACACCTACCTCTGGAGCAATGGTGGCACGACTGGTACCATTACCCAACTCGGTGCAGGTAGCTACTCTGTCACTGTTACCGACGCAAATGGTTGCACCCTGACCAGCTCCACAAGCGTGGTTGTCGGCATCGACGCTACCATCGGCAATGTCACCTTCGGTGCATATCCAAATCCTAACGATGGCAACTTCCAAATCGCAATTGGCACAATCGAGCCAACCGATATCGCTGTCGAAATCACCGACTTGATGGGCAAAGTGGTCTACAGCACCACCGCTGCCTATGCAACGGAATTCAAGCGCGAAGTGAACCTCGGTGGCCAAGCTGCTGGCATCTACGTCATCCGCATGAAGGCGGGCGAAGTTGCACGCACCTTCAAAATCGAAGTCAAGCACTAAGACTTGATCCAATCGTAATCAATCGGGCTGCCCCACAAGGGCAGCCCGATTTGTTTTTGGTGGGTGGCTGAGCGAACGATGGTTGCGGCGATAAATGGGATTTCCGCATGGTGGATGGGCCGACGACAGCGGATGGCCGAGACTGATAGGCCCTCGATTAATTTGGGATAGCGCCATGATGCATCTACCTCATTCCAGGGGGCGGGCCATTTTGAAAGGTGCATATCGGCTACTTTACCAGTAATTATGAATGAGGTTTGTCATTTTGACGGTAGTGATCGAGGGATCGGCCTAGGGGAGAGTCGATCACGTAGCGTCCCGCATGAAATGACTGCATTCCAAATCGTGAGATCCTGATCTCAGGTCCAAAAGGTGCAAATCCTCAAAGGCCGCTTGCCTTATGCAGCTTGATAGAACCATGAAAACAGCAAGTCCCTCATTCCACCACAAAACGGCGGCTAGCCACTCCCGTCGGGGTCGAAAGCCTGAGCAGATAGGCTCCACTCGCCAATTCGGTAGTTGGTAAGATCCATTCATTTTCGCCTGCATCAGCCTTTACCACAGATTGCGCCAGGTGCCTGCCTTGCAGATCCATCACCTCCAGGGTCACCGTGCATGACCTAGGCAACCATGCGCCTAGGCGTGTATTTTGCTGGGCCATGGAGGGATTGGGCGCAAGGAATGAGATCAAGGGAAATGTGGGATCAAACGTGAAAGTTGCCACTTCTGACCAGATCGATTGGCCATTGGCGTCGGAGGCCTTGATGCGGTAGTACCAAGTGCCAGGCTGCGGAATCGCATTGTCAGAAAGGGCATAAGTGCCTCGCCCGATGTCTTCGGTATGCGCGACGACTTCAAAATTGGTGTCTGCAACGCGGCTGCGTTCGACGGTGTACTGAACAATGCCATCCTCTTCATGCGCCTGCCAAGCAATGCTGCTGCCGTGACTCGTCGCACTGACCCGTGGCCCGTCGATTTGCAGGGGCAAGATGACCGTCGTCGTGATCGAAACATCATCGATGAAATAATAACACCTAAAATAAGGTGCGGGCACGTAAAACAAAGTCGCGGAAGTGGCAGCATCGTTGTAGAAATTGCCAAAGGTGATGTATTCCCAAGCGGACGTGGGCGTGATCGTAAAGGTGTAATTGACCCAAGAACTGCTGAAGAAGACCCCAGGAATCTCATACTCGGGAACCAAGGAAACAACGTTGCTAATGCCCCCGCCTTGGACGAGGGGCGTGGTGCTGAAATCCAAGCCCACATGGTTGCTGCCTCCGCCATAGTAGGGCGTGAAAGCATTGCAGATCCAGAAGCTCACGGTATAGCTCTGCCCGATGGTCATGGGCGATGTAAGACGTGTGCTCACGAGTTCCCTGAAATTGGGGCTCAGGCCGCCCGACCAAGTGAGAAAACCCATGACGGCGTTGCCGGTGTGGGGATTGCAGGTGAGGTAGCCATTGTTGGGAAGGTGCGAAAAGCCAGCACCGCAGGTGTGGAAGTAATCTGGCGTGCCATAACTCCCGCAGCCAAGCAGCATATTCACATTGTTCCAGCCCGTGGGTCGCTGCCATTCACAGGGGCCACCGGGACAGCCGCTATTGGTTTCAAAGCTTGAATTGGAAACTAGATTTTGAGCCGGCAAGGCAAAGCCTACGAGGACGATCAGCAACAACGACAAAGCAAGACTACGGAACATATACATTCTCCTTTGATGGGATAATTTAGGAGAATTTGTATTCATTACCTAAACCACCACGGAAAGAAGCCTGCTACACACTTGCAACAGGCATCTTTCACAAATCTTGGCAGCCAATCAGAATCCACTCAAGTCGCCCTTGTTGAGTTTGTTGCGGAATTTGGCGGAGTCGTCCATGTCCTCGATCAGGGTCCTAGTGCCATTGACGGTGATGGCCGTGACATAAGTCTCATACTTTTGGCTTTCGAGATAGGCCTTGAGGCTCTTTTTGCCCACCTTGTAGGCTTCCAATTCATCGGGATGCGCTGAGAAAAGCAAAAAGATCACCATGTCATTGTTGGGCGGGCAATGCGTGAAGTCGATCGATTTGAGGGTAAGCACGGTATGTCCATTTTGGATCTGCCCCGTAAATATTACGTCGATGGTGCCACTCATGCTCGCTGTACAAACAGGTCCATTGCCCCGTTTTTCAAAACCGCTCGCCACCCGACCGAAATAGGTAAGTGGATTGTTTTCGGAATCGGGGTTGTCGGCGGTCGGATGTGAGGGCATCGTACCCGCCTGCATGTCGTCCAACAATTTGATGATCACGGGCCGCAACTGCGACACATTGGTGCGCAATGCATTTGCTGAATCGACCAACTCATAGTTAAAGTCATCGCCCGTGGACAAGGGGACAGCAAACTGAACCTCAAATGTTTGTGCGGCAGATTGCGCGGCAACGCGGGTAACGAAGCCACAGCCGACCAACAGGAACATGCTCCAGAGGAGCAACAAGGATGCATTATTCTTTTTCATATAGCGGTTGAAGATTTTAGAAACTTTGCACTATAGACTTCGCGAAATTTGGAAGGGTTGCAGCAAGGGAGCAGCGGAGTATAAAAAATATTGGGCTTTCTCAGATTAACATCCTTTATGCCTGCTTTTATCGTCAACCTGCCCATCCTCACCACATGCATCTGCTCCTGCGCCGAGCCGCCCCCCCCTTGCGCAGCCGGGCGCGACCAATCCCAATCTGATTGTCTCCTAAGCGATGCTAGAGCCCCATTTTGGCCAAGAAGTGACTCTGCACGGCATCTACCGCTGGCACGACCCCGGGCCAACTACCGCCAGGTCGGCAACCACGCTACAGAGGCCACATCGCCATCGAGTTGCTCGACGGCTGGCGCGTGCTGCTATTGCCGCCCGCTGACACAGCCTCCATCCGCCCCCAAAAGGAACTGCAAGAATTGAAAAACCGATTGGTGCAAGTGACGGGTGTTGTGCAGCGGTTTGTAACTGCTGGGGTTGATCCTCAGACGGGAAAACGTCCCGAGATCGGGACTTATGCGATGGAAAACCAACAAGTCGCTACACATGCAACTTTGAAAGTGACCAAGGCGGGCGACCAAGTTTCCTGCACCCTCGATGCGAACATGGGGAATGCTGCTGAGATGAACCGCTCTGCGACAATGGTTCTCGTGGTCGATAAAGAATTCGAGGACAATGACGACGCCTGCCAGATCAGCTTGCTTTTTGGCAGTGGTAGTGTGGACCTTTCCTATGCCGGGAGCTACGAAGGCTGCGGCGAAGTGGACTGCGCTGGGAGCTACAAGAAATATTAGGAATGGGCTGCGATAGCGCCTTTAGAAAGAACCGCCCCGCTTCCTGCGGGATGGACGCCGTTCGCTAAGAATGCAGAGACCTCCCAATGCGGCGTATGATTTGAGAATTCTGCGGTTTTTGTTTGGTAGAATGCGCTATTCTCCAAACACAACCCCACTGTAAATTTCCTCCATCGAAACTGTAACCCTGATGGATTGAAAGTAGACGCTTTCTTGCAGGTCGGTATAGGTGTGAATGTCCCAAAACCCGCTCTCGGTGCGGAAAAAGACATCCACGCGAGGGGCATATTGATCCACCAGCACATATTCCATGATGCTGGGCACTGACCTGTACTTGGCAAACTTCTCGCCACGGTCGTAGTCGGCGCGGTCTTTGGAGAGTACCTCAACCACCAAGGTAGGATTCCGCACAAAGTCCTTGCGCTTCAACGAAGTCTGCAATTCTCCACAGACGACAGATACGTCAGGAAATACAATCTCGCCATCCGGCGCAAGCTGGATGATGAGGTCGCTCGGGTATACATAGCAGCCTGAACCTTTGAGTCCATTTCCCATCTCCCGCGCAATATTTCCCGCGATCAGGGTATGCTTCGGCGTGCCTCCCGCCATGTCCCAAATCTCACCATTGAGCCACTCGGCCTTGTGGTCGCTCGCATCGAGGTAGGCGATGAACTCCTCAAGACTTGCTTTTCTGTTTCTTGCTGCAGAACTCATGACTCAAATTTAAGCAAATATCATCATTGGCGCAAACAGCAAGTTGTCAATCGGCCCCCCATCCAAGAGCCGAGCATTTGCACAAAAAAGCCCCATCCGCAGTGGATGGGGCTTTTTGCATTGTGAATCTCAGTGAGAGTCTCTCAGCGTGAGTCTCTGTGTGAGATGGAGTGTGAGTGAGGAGGATGAGGCCTTGGGCCTCACATCATCCCCCCATCATGCCCGACGATCGGGTGCGTATGCGGCACTTCGACACCGCCGATGTTTGGGATGTCTTCGGCTACGTCGAAACCCCAGATGCGCTCGGCTTCTTCTTCCTTGAATTTCATCACAAGGGCCAAGGCGTCGGGCACCACGTCTGAACAACAGACGATCAGTGAGCCTTTGCGCGCATTGGTGACCGCATAGGTGATGGCTTCCTTTTCGGAAGGGATCACGGTGATCTTCTTGTTGGGATCCTGGCGCAGGATGCCGACTTTGAGCATCTCGACGATCTCCTCTGAGGTCTTGCCTCTGAGGTGTTTGTCTTGGCGGATGATGATCTCGTCAAACATCTCACACGCGACGCGACCGATCTCTTCGTTGTCTTGCTGACGGCGGTCGCCGATGCCGGCGATGATGCCGACTTTGGGGGTGCCGTCCATCTTCTCGACCATTTTGTGGAGCGCACGCAATCCGGCGGGATTGTGGGCGTAGTCGAGCATGATCTGGAAGTTCTTGAATTCGAAGAGGTTGAGACGGCCCGGAGTCTGGCTCGGGCTCGGAATGAAGGTCTCCAAGGCGACCTTGATGTCCTCGATGGCCATGCCCCTGATGAAACCGGTGAGCGCGACGGGCAATACGTTTTGGATCATGAACGCTGCCTTGCCACCAAATGTCAGCGGCACATTCACCGCCTTGGTGATGCGCATTTTCCACTCGCCTTTGGCAATCGTGATGTAGCCGTTTTCATAAATGGCGCTGATGCCGCCCCTGCGGCTGTGCTCCTTGATACGCGGATTGTCCTCGTCCATCGAGAAGAGCCCAATGTTGCACTTCAAAGGGCCACGCATGGCGTAGACGAGATCGTCGTCGGCATTCAAAATGGCATGACCGTCGGGCAATACGGTCTCGGGAATGACGCCCTTGACCTTGGCGAGCTGCTCGATGGTGTGGATGCCTTTGAGGCCGAGGTGGTCAGCTGCCACGTTGGTGACGATGCCGATGTCGCAATAGTGGAAGCCCAAACCAGCGCGCAGCAATCCGCCGCGGGCGCACTCGAGCACTGCGCAATCGACGGTGGGGTCTTTCAAGACAAACTCTGTACTCGCTGGACCGGTGCAGTCGCCGCTCATGAGGAGTTTGTTTTGGATGTAGACGCCGTCGGTGGTGGTATAGCCGACTTTGTGGCCCTTGAGGCGCATCATGTGGGCCATGAGACGGGTCGTGGTGGTCTTGCCGTTCGTTCCGGTGATGGCAATGATGGGAATGCGTGCCGTGCTACCGGGGGGAAACAACATGTCGATCACAGGGGCGCTCACGTTGCGGGCGAGGCCCTCGCTCGGCGCGAGGTGCATGCGGAATCCTGGGCCGGCATTGACTTCGAGCACTGCGCCGCCTGTCTCGGGGAGGGGCACGCTGATGTCGTTGGTCATGATGTCGATGCCGCAGATGTCGAGACCCACCACACGGGCGATGCGCTCGGCCATGAATACATTGTAAGGATGCACGATGTCGGTGACGTCGGTGCTCGTGCCGCCCGTGCTCAGGTTGGCGGTGTCTTTGAGTTTCATGGCCTTGCCAGCGGGCAATACGCTTTCAAGCGTGAGTCCGGCGGCGGCGATGATGCCCCTTGTCATGTCGTCGAGGCTGATCTGCGTCAAGACCTTCTCGTGGCCATAACCGCGATTGGGGTCAGCATTCACCGCATCCATGAGTTCCTGAATGGTGGAAACCCCATCGCCGATGACCTGCGCAGGGGTGCGCTTGGCAGCTGCGATGAGCTTGTAATTGATAACAAGGAGGCGAAAATCCTCACCTGTGATGAATTTCTCAACGATCACCGAAGCGCTCACCTTTTTGGCGGCTTCGAGGGCGACGCAGGCATCGTCCCAATTGGTGATGTTGGCGGTGATGCCACGGCCATGGTTGCCGTTGATCGGCTTGATGACGATGGGGTATTTGATGCGGTCGATGGCGTCGCGCAGGCCGGCTTGCGAGCGCACGATGTCGCCTTTGGGCACGGGAACCTCGGCTGCTTCCAGGAGGAACTTGGTATCTTCCTTGTCACCGGCGATCTCGACGCCAATGCTGCTCGTCTGGCTCGTGACCGTAGCTTGGATGCGTTTTTGGTTGGCACCGTAGCCGAGCTGGCAGAGCGAATATTTGTTGAGGCGGATCCATGGAATGCCACGGGCGACGGCCTCATCGATGATGGAGCCCGTAGATGGCCCGAGGCGGTTGGCCTCGCGGAGCTCGCGCATTTCCTGGATATGGGGAGCGAGTTCATAATCCGTGCCGTCGACCAAGGCTTGGGCGATCTCGGTAGCGATTTTGCCAGCATAGATGCCCACCTTTTCCTCTGCGTAGGCAAAGACGACGCTGTACACGCCGGGCTCGCCGTAGCTGCGCGTGCGGCCAAAGCCGACCTCCATGCCTGCGAGGGACTGAATCTCAAGGGCGATGTGCTCGATCACGTGGCCCATCCAGGTACCTTCCTTCACACGGTGAAAAAAGCCGCCCTCACGCTCCTCAGAGCATCTGTGGGCATAAATCGAGGGAAACATGGTGGTAAATCGCTCATAGAAGCCATCGATCTTATTGGTAGGCAGCTCCTCGAGTTCCTCCAGGTCCAATGTCATGACTATGAGCTTGTGCCGACGAATCGACCAGTAATTCGGGCCTCTCATTGCCCGGATTTCGACTATTTTCATGGATATGCTTTTTTCGTGCCTTAGTGTTCAAACCAGAGTCCAATGGCTGAAAATAAGACTTGGTTGAGAAAAACGCTATTTTTTTGCTGGGGAGGGGGATAATTTTTGAGAATAGAGCCGACAGCATGGTCATGCGAGGGGCTTTTTTGCTGGTTGGAAGCACTTGGCGGTTGCAAACAAGCCTTCACCGGATATACCGGGCAGGGCATGCCGTGTAGGCCTTTCGGCGAACTGTGGTACCGCAACCATCGACTTGTATTCAATCCACAGCTAGCATTTACGTTGCCGCTATCCCACGGCTCGCCCCAAGTCGCAAAATTGACCGATAACGATCCATAGTTGACTTCAGCTGTGGAAAGTTGCAATGCTATTCACTCCAGCAATAGCGATACACGTCAGGGCACCCAATCCGAATTGGCTACCACCATTATGATTGCACCCAAGATAACTACACACTCCCTCTATGCCGAGACTGAAGTGGCAAGATGGCCCTTGCGAGGATATCGGATGCACCAAGTGCTGCACGGCATTGCGCATGATCAGGCCTTGCCGCAGCAATTGCCATCGTTCCCAGCAGGCTCAGGCCTCCTCTGTCTTACGGCTCACTATTCCTTCACAAAGCGCAACATCGTCTGTTCCGAATGGTTGTTTCGCACGACGATGAGCTTAATCAAATACGGGCCTGCCGCGAGGTGCTTCACGTCAATTGTGAGATCCGTCAGCAAATTGGCTTGGTCCATGGCAATGATCCGCTGACCTAGCATATCCCAAATCTCCACCTTGACCGGCCAATGTATGGGATCCATTGCGCGCAAGTGGAGCAGGTCGATCGTCGGATTCGGGAAAAGTGTCAAGCCTGTGATCGCATCTGCGGCCTCGGCTTGGCCAACTGCACTGTAGAATATCGAGTCGCTCGTGCCCAAGCAGCCGTTGGTGTCCGTCACAGTCACATGGTACCACCCCTGAGATATCGGCATAAAGCTTCGCTGGGATGCAACAGCAAACGTGGCATTCCCGAGAAACCATTGATAGGAAACATAGGGCGCATTCGTGCTCAATGTATTCCCGGCGAGTACCACAACTGGTGTAGGATTGCTGGCAGGGGAAACCGTGACAGGCGCACTCGCGCTGCTGCAACCAAATCCATTGGCTACCGTGACGCTATAAAGGCCAGGCTGCGAGACGGTAATTGTTGGCGTGATGGCGTTGTTGCTCCAGACATAATCAAAATAACCTGCCCCAGCATTCAAAGTGACCGTGCTCCCACCACAAAGCTTTGCCTCAGGGCCTGGAAATATGATAGGATTCGGGCTGGTGTGGGGCTGATAGTTCACAAAGACTTGGTCATGAGCCACACAACCATTGAGATCCACAGCGGTGAGAGCTACGGTGCCGCCCGTCCCCGTGATCGCGATGGACGGTGTCGTGGCCCCATTGCTCCAAATGTAACTTTGCAGATTGCCATCACCCACCAACGCTACCGTGTCGCCGATGCAAATGGTGAGGGCACCAATGGCAGTGATGATAGCATTGTCGACCACATGTTCTGCAACCAAAATGGTGTCACTGCTCAGGCAGCCGATTGCAGTCCCTACGGTACAAAAATAACTGCCTGCCCCGACCACGGTGGTCGTCTGCCCTTGGGCACCATTGCTCCAGAGATAAGTGCTGAAATTGGCAGGTGCCTGCAAGGTAAGCGGCGCACCGGGACACAATACAGTATCAGGGCCGAGATCGATAATGAATGGATTTTCCGTACCGATCACGATGAGATCGGTGGCAGAGCAGCCAAGGGTGTCTGTCACCGTGATGTTATAGGTACCCGCGCCGATCCCCGACAAGGCCGCGGCAGTGCTACCCGAACTCCAGAGGTAGGCAAAAGCGCCGCAGTTATTTCCGCCAGTCACAGTTGCAAAGAGTGCCGCGTTAGTGGCTCCGGTGCATACCAGCGTGTCACCGGTGATGTCTACTGCAATCGGACCTGGTGCGGTCAGGAGCAGGGTTGCCGTGGCAGATGCACCTTGCTGGTCGGTGACCGTCACGGTGTAGGCTCCTGCAGGCAAGTTTTGGAGAGCCGATCCACTCATGCCATTGCTCCAAGCATATTGGTAGGGCAAGCAGCCGCCAGAAACAGCCGATGCGATGGCAGCAGTACTATCGCCTGCGCAATTCAGGTGGTAGCCACACGCAGTCAACGGACTTTGCAGCGACACTAGCAGTGTCGTCGGTACCACGCTCACCTCAAAAGTACAGCTTGTCGCGTTGCCCGCAGCATCCGTGGCGGTATAGGTGACGAGGGTGATTCCCAACCCAAATGTATCGGCTGGGATTTCGCTGCCTTGCAAAGTCGGCGCGCCGCAATTGTCGATGGCAGTCGGTGGCGTCCAAGTCGCAATGGCGCCACAGAGCGAGCTGTCTGCATTCAGGCTGATGTTTCCGGGGCAAGCGGTGAGCACAGGTGCAATGGTGTCGCTTACGATCACGGTTGCCGTGCATGTGGCGCTATTGGCACTAGCGTCTGTGGCGGTCAGTGTCACCAAGTTTGCGCCCAGATTGCTGCAAGTAAAGCTTGTGGGCATTGACGTCAAGGTCGCCACAGCGCAATTGTCAGATGCTCCAGCGTTGATGTTCGATGCGGTGATGCTCGCATTGCCCGCGCCATCGAGGTAGATGGATAGTCCCTGGCAAGCAACGAGTGGCGCAGTGGTGTCGCTCACAGTGACCGTGGAGCTGCAGGTGCTACTGTTGCCACTAGCATCGGTCGCGGTCAAGATCACTGCGTTCGCACCGACGTTGTTGCATTGAAAGGCAGCGGGCGCGGCAGCGAGGGCAGCTACTGTGCAATTGTCGCTGCTTCCGTTGTTGAGGGCCGTGGCGGATGTGTTGGCATTGCCCATGCCATCGATAAATACCGTGAGGTTCTGGCAACTTGCAACAGGCGCTTGATTGTCGGAAATCGTGACGGCAAATGCGCATGTGGCCGTATTGCCTGCGGCATCGGTCACGCGGAATGCATTCGTCGTCGTGCCGACTGGAAATGCTGCACCGCTGGCCAAGCCTGCGGTTTGCACCGTCGTCTGACCAGCGCAATTGTCGGTGCCGACGGGAGCGCTGAAGGTGACGACCTTGGCGCAAAACCCGTTGTCATTGTTGCTGGTGATGTTGATGGGGCAAGAGATGACGGGGGCTTGGTTGTCGGAAATCGTGACGGCAAATGCCCATGTGGCCGTGTTGCCGGCAGCATCGGTCACGCGGAATGTATTCGTCGTCGTGCCGACTGGAAATGCTGCGCCGCTGGCCAAGCCTGCGGTTT